>NZ_JBEYSY010000021.1:0-100998 GCF_040704315.1 Micromonospora sp. NPDC047644 | reverse complement strand
GCTCGCAGAACACGTCGATCCACTTCGCGTACGGGGCGGCGGCGGCCAGCATCGGTCCGCAGACCAACCCCACGTAGTCGTCGGGGCGGTCGGCGCCGAGCCGCCTCCTGACGATCTGGAAGCTGCCGGCCCCTTTCCTGGGGCGCAGGCCACCCACGGTCCTCGCGAGGCGGCTTCTGCGTGCCCGAGGGGGGATCGTCCTGCTGACACGGAAACGCCCCCAGCCGGCCGGCTGGGGGCGTTTCGCGCGTGGGTGAAGGGTCAGGTCAGGACTGGTAGCCCGCCGAGCGGTACTCGTACTCCCGGTCGTCGTCGCGGTCGCCGTGGTCGCGGCTGAAGTCCCAACCGCCGGCCGCCTCGCGACCGGGCCGACCGCCCACTGCGAAACCGCCGATCTCCTGGCCGCGACGCCAGCCACGGAAGTAGCCGGTCGTGTTCTCCGCGAGGCTTGCCGCATCACGCACTATGCGCAAAGGACGCTCCTCGCGCAGCGGCGAACCCGGCACCAGGTTGGCCTGCGGCACGCGCTTCGGCAGCCCGGCGTTGGTCTCGGCACCCACCGCCGGGCGGGCAGCCTGCTCCGCGGCCTGCCAGCCGGTGTCGGCGGTGGTCGACCAGTCCAGGTCGGACTCCTCGGCCTGCCCGACGAACCAGGCCGACTTGGCCTGCGCGAAGATCAGCAGATCGCCGTCGCCCTCGTCGGCGACCGGCGGCGGCCGGTGCTCCATGGGCGGGGGCCGGTGCTCGACCGGAGGCGGCGGCCGGTGCTCGGCCGCGCGCTCGGTGCGGGCGGCCGCCCGACCGTTGCGAGCGGCCTGCTCGCGGTCGACCAGGCGCAACGGCGGCGTCTCCAGGTGCTGGTCCGCGGGAGGATTGAGCCCCTCGCGCAGCGCCCGGTCGGCCAGCGGCGGCGGCTCCACCAGCCGCAGCATCGGCGGCTCCGGCGGCAGGTCGTCCGCCAACCACGGCGGGGTGACCCGACCGTCGGCCCGACCTGGGTCGGTCGGGGCGTCGACACCGCGGCTGCCGCCGTACGAGTAGGCCACCGGGTTGTTCGGTGAGCTGTCGGACGGGTCCTCCGGGTTGTTGACCAGCGGCCAGTTCGCACGGGAGCCGGGCGCTGCGGTCTCCTGCCCCGGTCGGGGCGTCGGCACCGGAATGCTGAGGTCGGTGGCGCTGAACCCGCCGGTGGGTGGCTCGTCGACCGGGCGTTGCAGGTGGCTCGGCCGAGGCTCCCCGTTGGTCTTGGGGCGGGGCGGAATGACCGTGCGCTGCCGCTCGGCCCGCGCGCTGTTGATGGCCGCGGTGGTCAGCGTCGGCCGGAACGGCTCACCGGCCTCGGCCGGCGGCACCATGCCCCGCTGCGTCGGCGCGATCGGGGTGATCCCGGGCGGCGGAGGCGGCGGTGCGGAGACGGGCCGGTTGGTCGGGCCGTCGATCCGGCTCGGAAGCGGCTCGCTGCGACTGGGCAGCGTGGACGGCGGCGGACCAGCCATCGCCGCCGGAGTCATCGGCGCGGGTGCGACCGGCGGCGGCGTGACCGGCGCGGGTGCGACCGGCGGCGGCCCGAGCGGGCGGGGCGACGCCAACGGCGCGTTGCCGGGGACCGGCTCGGGACGGCTGCGACGCCCGACAGCGGGCGCCGGGTCGGCGGCGGGCGGAGCGGATCGGACCGACCGCAACCCGGCGTTGGTGCCGGCGAGGCCGGTCAACCCGGTGGTGCCGGCGAGACCGGTCAACTCGCCGACGGACTCGCCGCGGCGGGCGGCGGCCCGGCGGCCGGGTGCCTGGGCCGGCGTGCTGACCCGCGAGCTGAGCGCGCTGACCAACGCCTCACACCCGGCGTCGCAGGCCCGTACGGAGGCGACGGCCTGACGGACCGTCTCGGCCACCGCGGACGTGAGCGCCCGGTTGACCGCGGCCCGTCGGGGTGTCTCGGAGATGGCGACCCGCAGGGCGGTGACCGCCTCGTTGATCTCCTCGGCGTCGGCGACCCCGTCCGCGGCGAGGTGCGCGGCGATGGCATCCGCCGCGACCGACACCTCGCGGCCCCGGGCCACGGTGCCGCCGAGCATTCCCGGCTCGGGCAGCGCGTCCAGCACGGCCAGAGAGACCGGCTCGGCCGGGTCGGGGTAGGCGCGCAGGGCCGCCGGGTAGAGCTCACGCAGAACCTCGCGTAGCGCCACGGCGGCGGAGTGCCGGCCACTGGCCAGCGCGGCGTGCGCGGAGAGCACCTGCTTGTATCCGGCGAGGTCCCGGGGCGCCGGCAGGGTGACGGCGGAGAGCGCCCCCGCCTGCAACGCGCGGGCGAGGCCGACCGCGCGTCGTTCGGCCGGAGGCGACTGCATCTCCTCAAGGGAGTCGTCGTCGGCGAACCGTTCGGCGAAGTCGTCCACCGAGTCGTCGTCAGCGATCGCCAGGGGTCGCCCCGCCGCGCTCAGCAGCGACGTGACCGTGTGGTCGTCGCTGTCGGCGGCGATGGCCGCACCGCTCGGCCCGCCCGACCGCTCCACGAGCAGCGCGACGAGCTGGGCGTAGCCAGCGGCGTCATCGCTGATCTCGCAGACATGCAGCAGACGGCCTGCGTCGTCGACCACAGCGGACGTCAGCGTCGAACCGGCGGAGGCCGGTCGGTCAGCCGGATCCGCCGAGGCCAGACCGCAGTAAACGCGCACGAGCGCCACGGCGTCGTCCTCCTCCCGGGACAGGTCTTTCCTCTGCCAGCAACTGATGCTCCCCGGTACGGGTCAGTCGCGCCAGTCCACCACCGCAGAGATCTTGCCGACAATGGTGCGCCAACCCAAACTTGCGGTCTGCGCCCCGATCTTCTTCAGCCGTCGCCGAGCCATGAACGCGCCGATCCCACCGTTGGCGGTGCCGCGCAGAGCCTCGTCCAGGTCGTCGAGGCTGGAACCGGCGGAGAGCATGTCGAGTACCGCAGGCAGCCGCAATGCGTACGAGAGGTCACGCGCGGCCTCGCCCGCCTCGATCAGCAGGGTCGAATCCCACGTGTCGTGACCGCCGCGCAGGTTCTCCACGACCAGGTCGAGCTCGTAGGTGTCCTCGTCCAGCGGAGCGATGTCTGCCGGCTCCACCCGTTCGGACAATTCATTCCAGCTGTCCAGTTGGGACAGATCGTTGGGCGCACCGGATCGGATGAAACTGACAAGCGACTCGGGGGTCTTGAACAGCAGCAGCTTGCCCTGGTTGCTGAGGAAGACCGGCACCTCCTCGTCGTCCGACTCGTCCGTGACGGCCTCGTCCGACTCGTCGTCGGTCTCGGTGTCGGTGGCGGCGCCGTCCCGGCGGCGCGTCGACTCGTCGTCCTCGTCGGCGAACTCCTGGGCCAGCTCCTCGTCGAGGATGACGACGGTCTCGTCGTCCTCGTCCTCCTCTTCGATCGCCTGACGGCGGGCGAGGAACGGGTCGTCCTGGTCGCGCTCGGTCACGTCGGTCGGAGTCAGCGAGCTGGCCGGTCGGTACGCCCGGAGCGTGAAGCCGGTACCGGCGGGCAGGGCGATCTCCACTGGGTCGATGCGCAGCTCGTCCCAGAGTGAGCGGTCGATCGACGCCGACGGGCGGTCGGTCTCGACCTCGTCTGGCTCGGCCGCGCCGGTGGTGTCGTCGAGCTCGGGCTCGTCGGCGTCGGGCCGTTGGGGCGACTGGCGGGCCACGCTGACCTCCGTGTGCTTCGGGTTGCCCACCCACCGGGGTCTCTGACCGGCGAGTGACTCTGGGCACATACCCTAGTCGGCGGCCCTGGGTGACCGATGCCCGCACCCCGGTCGCCGGTCGGCGCACGGGTTCGACCTGCTGGTCGTCGTCGCTGGCGAAGAGACGGTTCGACAAGTAGCGTAGCTACGCATGAAGGCCCAGGCGCTGCACGGCCATCTCGATGCTCTGCTGCTCGCCGTGCTCGAACAGGGCGCGCTGCACGGCTACGCGATCATCGAGGCGTTGCGCGCCCGCAGTGACGGCAGTCTGGATCTGCCCACCGGCACCATCTATCCGGCGCTGCGTCGCCTGGAACGCGCCGGTCACGTGGCGAGCACCTGGAGCACTGTCAGCGGCCGGGAACGGCGGACGTACCAACTCACCGACTCCGGCCGGCGGGCGCTGGCCGGGGAACGGGCCGGTTGGCGTGAGTTCCAACTGACAGTCGGCCGGTTCCTCGATCCCGGCACCCCGCCCACCCGGGCCTGACGCGCCCCGGCTGACGCGACCGCTCCGGCCCGACGCGACCCTTCCGGCCGGGCCCGCTCGCGCCGGCTGGTGGTCAGCGGGTGGTGGCCAGCAGCCAGCCCCGCGCCGCGCGGGTGAGCGAGAAGTAGGCGCCGCCCACCAAGATCACCCCGATGATCATCGGGGGCCAGTGCAACGCCGCGTCCCAGAGGTTGAGCGACCAGGTGAACAGGGCGCTGCCGGCCACTATGCCGAGGATCAGGACACCGGTCAGGCCGGTGCCCACGGCACGCTGGGCCAGAGCCAGGCCCGGCCGGGGCGCCCGCGCGCTCGCCCAGACCACCAGCAGGCCGGTCGCCGAGAGCGCCAGCGCGCTCAACCAGATCCAGTCGACCGAGTTGGAGAGCAGCAGATAACCGGCTGGCGGGCGGGGGCCACCACTCCAGCTCGACCCCCGCCAGGTCAGATCACCGGCGGCCACCCCCACCCCGGCGATCGCCAGCATCCGCAGGGAGAGGCCACGCAGGGCGCCCACCGCCAGCTCGGCCTGCCAGGACGGGAGCACCTGTGCCGGGGAGCCGAACTCGGCCACCGCCCTGCGCTGCGCCTCGGTGGGTGGCACCCCGCTCTCGCGGTACGCCTCGACGGCGTCCAGCAACCCGTGCCGGGCCTCGGTCAGCAGGTCGGACTTGAGTCGCGCCGGCCCCTGCAACCGGGCGGCCAGCTCCCGCAGGTGCTCGTCGACCATCACGTCCTCACCGCGCAACATGGCACCACCCTGCCACGGACTCCGGCCGGTCGACGTCGGGGAGAACCCTGGTCCGCCCCGGAGGCGGGTCAGGGGGCGAGCGCCAGGTAACCCCGTTCGGCCGCGGCCTGGAGCAGCCACTGGTCCCGGTACCAGCCCGGGGCCGCCACCAACTCGGCGTGCCGACCGCGCTGGATCACCCGACCGCCGTCCAGGACCACTATCTCGTCCAGCTCGGCCAGCCCGCTGAGCCGGTGGCTGATCAGCAGCACCGAGTGCCCGGCGGGGCTGGCGGCGAGGGCGGACGCGAGCACCGCGTCCGCGGCGGCCGGGTCCAGACCTTCGGTGGGCTCGTCGAGCACCAGCACCGGCGGCGCGGCGAGCAGTGCCCGGGCGAGCGCCAGCCGCTGCCGCTGCCCGCCGGAGAGCTGCCCGCCCTCCTCGCCGACCAGCGTGTCCCAGCCCGCCGGCTGGGCGCGGACCCAGTCCAGCAGACCGGCGGCGGCGGTGGCAGCGGTCAGCTCCTCCTCGCCCGCCGCGGCCCGCCCGAGCAGCAGGTTCTCCCGCACAGTGGCATGAAAGACGTACGCCTCGGCCAGCAACCCGCCGACAGCGCGCGGCAGCGCCTCCTCGGCGTACGCCGAAAGATCTTGACCGTCCAGGGTGACCCGGCCGGACGCGGGCCGGACGGCACCGGTCAGCACGGCGGCCAGCGTGCTCTTGCCGGCGCCGCTCGGGCCGACGACCGCGATCCGGCGTCCGGCCGGCAGGTCCAGGCTGACCCTGTCCAGGGCGGGCGCCGCACCGGCCCGGTACCGCACTGTCACGTCGACGAAGCGCAGGTCGTGCGGGCCGGTCAGGTCCGTCGCGCCGGTCGCCGTCGGAGCGGTGGGCGGGTCGGCGTCGAGCAGGTCCGCCACCCGGGTCAGGCCGGGCCGCAGTTGCGTCCACTGCCGGGCCGCCGCCACCAACGCCAGCGTCACCTCGACGGCGGCCAGGGTGCCGACGGCCAGGACGCCCACCAGCACCCCCCGCACGTCGGCGGCGAGCGCGACCAGCACCACCGCCGCGGCGGTCACGCCGGCGACCAGCACGCCGGCCGCGTCCACGGCGAACCCGGTGGCGGCCAGCCGACGTTCCAGCCGGGCCAGCCGGTGGGCGCGCTGCTCGGCGGCGCGCAACGCGACGTCGGTCGCCCCGAACGCGGCCAGGTCGGCGGCACCGTGGGTGAGGTCGATCGCATCGGTGGCCAGCGCGCCCCGCAGGGGGGCCACCTCGGCCGCGCTGCGGCGGGTGACCGCGGTGGCCAACGCGGGCAGCGCCACCCCGGCGACCAGCAGCCCGACGGCGAGCGCCCCGGCGGCCGGTGGTGAGATCAGCGCCGCCACGGCGACCGCCGTCACGCCGACCACGGCCGCCGCCGAGGCGGGCACCAGCACCCGCAGCAGCAGGTCCTGGACGGCCTCCACGTCGGAGACCAGGCGGCTCAGCACGTCCCCCGAGCGGTGCGCCGTGCCACGGCGGGCCGCCAGGGTGGCGAAGACCCGGGCCCGGACGTCGGTGATCATGCGGAGCACCGCGTCGTGCCCGGCGAGTCGTTCGGTGTAGCGGAACACGCCACGGCTGATCGCCAGCGCCCGGACCGCGACGATCGCCACGGTGAGGCGGTCCAGCGGAGGCTGACCGGCGGCGCTCATCAGCAGCCAGGTGGCGGTGGCCATCAGGGCCAGGCCGGCGAACTCGGTGGCGGCCGCCAGCAGCCCCGCGCCGACCAGGCGGCCCAGGTACGGCCGGGCCAGTCGCAGCACCGCCCGCTCGGCGGCGGCCCGCCCGCGCGGTGCGGCGTCGGTGGCGGCCCGCCCGGGCGGCGCCGGGTCGGTGACCCCGCCTGCCGGGCCCGGCACGGGTGCCGCGTTCATCGGGTGGCCCTTCCGGTCGGCTCGGGCGTCAACTCGGTGACCCGGCCGTCCTCGACGCGCAGGATCCGGTCGGCGTCGGCCAGCAACGCGGGACGGTGTGCGACGAGCAGCGCCGTCCGCCCGGCGACCAGGCGACGGGTGGCGTCGAGCACCACCGCCTCGGCCGCCGTGTCGAGTCGGGCGGTGGGTTCGTCGAGCAGCACCACCGGGGCGGAGCGCAGGAACGCCCGGGCCAGTGCCACCCGCTGCCGCTGACCACTGGACAGCCCGTGACCGCGTTCGCCGAGCAGGGTGTCCAGACCGTCGGGCAGACCGGCAACCACGTCGTCCAGGGCGGCGTCGTGCACCGCGGCGGTGAGTACGTCGGCCGGGGTGTCCGGCGCGCCGAGGCGGATGTTGTCGGCCAGCGAGGCGGCGAAGAGGTGCGCCCGCTGCGGCACCCAGGCGAGCTGCCGACGCCAGGCGTCCGGGTCGGCGGTGGCGAGGTCGACCCCGTCCACGGTGAGCCGGCCGCTGGTCGGTGTCACGAAACCCAGCAGCAGGCCGAGCAGGGTGCTCTTGCCGGCGCCGCTGGGCCCGATGATGGCGATCCGCTCGCCGGGTCGGATGGTCAGGGTCACGTCGCGCAGCGCCGTGGTCCGCTCGTACGCCACCGTCACCCCCTCGAACCGGATCTCGGCCCGCGCGTCCGGCACGGAGGCGCCCTCGGCGGCCCGGGGCGCGGTGGGTGCGGCGGAGACGGTCAACGCCTCGTCCAGCGCGGCCAGCCCTTCCATGCTGGCGTGGAAGCGGCTGCCGGCGGCCCGCAGCGGCAGGTATGCCTCCGGGGTCAGGAGCAGCACCAGCAGCGCGGTCTGCAGGGCCAGCCCGCCGCCGAGCAACCGGATGCCGACCGGCACCGCGACCAGCGCCACCGAGAGGGTGGCGACCAGTTCGAGGACCAGCGCGGAGAGGAACGCGATCCGCAGTGTCTTCATGGTGGCGACGCGGTGCCCGTCGGCCATCCGGCGTACCACATCGGTCTGCGCCCGGGCCCGCCCGAACGCGCGCAGCGTGGGCAGCCCGGCGACCATGTCCAGGAAGTGCCCGCCGAGCAGCGCGAGGCGTCGCCACTGCCGCTCGGTGGCAGCCTGCGCCTGCCAGCCGAGCAGCGCGCCGAAGACCGGGATCAGCGGCAGGGTCAGCGCGATGATCACCGCCGAACTCCAGTCGGCGAAGACGACCCGGGCCAGCACCGCGAGGGGCACCGTCACGCTGAGCACCAGTTGCGGCAGGTACCCGGTGAAGTACGCGTCCAGCGCGTCCAACCCACGCCCGGCCAGGGTGGCGATCTCACCGGCCCGCTGCCCGGCCACCCAACCGGGCCCGTGCCGGCCCACCGCGCCGAGCAGGTCGGCCCGCAGCGTGGCCTTGACCGTGGCGGTGACCCGGGCCGAAACCGTGCCCTGCGCCCACACCAGGGCCGAGCGGGCGGCGACCGCGACCACGAAGCCGGCCAGCGCCGGTCGATCCAGCCGACCGTCGATCGCGGTGGCCAGCAGCGACGCGAGCGCGGTGGCCTGGGCCACGATCAACCCGGCGGCCAGCACCCCCAGGAGCGCGAGCACGGCAAGATCGCCCCGGGCCGCAGGGACCCGGCGCAGCAGACGCGGGTCGAACGGACGGCGTCTCACCAGTACACCGGTGCCCTACCGTCGGTCCGTCCTCGGAAAACCCACCAGCACATCGCCTGGAAGCCTAGTAGGGCCGGAAGTAGCGGCAGCGCCACCCAGCCCAGCAGCCGCAGAGTCGGCGCGCTGGCGGCCGCGTCAGCCACCAGCAGCGAGGCGTCCGGATCGGTCGTGGACACCAGCACGTAGGGCCAGAGAGCTGCTCCGACCAGCAGCACCGGCAGCGCCAGGGCCGTGCCGGTGGCGACCAGAGCCCACCCCGGCCGCCGCCGGGCCAGCGCCGCGCGGGCCGCCAGCAACGCCGCCACGAGCAGCACGGGCAGGAGTACGGCCACCGCCGGTCGCTGCACTGTGTCACGTACCCGGGCGGAGAGCAGGCCCACGACGGTGGCCAGGGCGACCGCGGTGAGCGCCACCGGCACCAGCCGGCGGGCCGTACGGCCGACCACGGCGGCGGCCTCCGCCGACAGCCGCAGGGTGAGGAAGGTCGCCCCGTGCACCGCGACCAGGGTGACCATGGCCAGACCGGCGGCGGCCGCGAACGGGGTGGCCAGGTGTGTCACCCCGGCGACGTGCCCGTCGGCCTTCAGGGGTACGCCCTGCAACAGGGCGGCCAGCAGCACACCCCAGCCCAGCGCGGCGAGGGCGCTGCCGATCACCACCACGCGGTCCCAACGGGCGCGGACCCGCTCGTCACCGGGCCGGCTGCGCAACTGGACCCCGACGGTGACCAGGATGACGCCGACCAGGGCGCCCGCGACGGCCGGATAGCAGCCGGCCAGCAGTTCGCCCTCCAGGAGGGGGAACGCGCCGAACAGAATGCCCATGGCCGCCACCAGCCAGACCTCGTTGCCGAGGAAGAAGGGGCCGAGCGCGGTGAGCGCCTCCCGGCGGCCGGCCGGACCGACACCGCGGGCGAGCAGCAGCCCGACGCCGTAGTCGTAGCCGGCGAGCACCAGGTAGCTGGCGAAGAAGAAGCCGAGCAGGGCGTACCAGGCGAGGTCCACTGTCTTCTCCTCTACAGCAGGGCGGGTTCGGGGTGGGCCGGCTCGCTGGGCGGTGCCGGTGGGCGGCCGAGCGCCGGGTCGGCCGCGCCGCGTCGGGCGTGCCGGGCCAGCAGCACCCAGTTGGTGACGGCGAGGGTGCCCAGCAGCAGGCTGAACCCGACCAGCGAGATGAGCATCAGCGGGGCGCTGACCGGGGAGACGGCCTGCTCGGTGGGGAGCAGCCCGTACGCCACCCAGGGTTGACGGCCGACCTCCCGGGAGATCCAGCCGAGGATCACCGCGATGAACGGCAGCGGCAGGGCGAGCAGGATCAGCCAGAGCGGGAAGCGCAGTCGGATGACCCAGTCCCGGAAGAGCAGGGGCAGCAGCAACCACAGGCAGCCGAGGGTGAAGCCGATCAGGATCATGAAGCCCAACCCGACGCTGGCCAGCACCGGCGGGGTGTAGTCGCCGGGGCCGAACCGCGTGGTCCACTCGGCGATCAGCGCCTGGCTCTCCGGGCTGTCGACGCCGAACTTGGTCGGCTGCACCGAGCCCACCGGGCCGAACTGGGCGAACCCGAAGCCCTGCACCATCGTGACGGCCAGTGCCGCGGTGACCAGGCCGACCCGCAGCGAGGTGCGGAAGAACGCGAAGTCCGGGGTACGCCGGATCAGGTGCCAAGCGCTGACCGCCGCCATCAGCATCCCGCCGACCAGCACCGCCGCCGAGACCACGTGACCGAAGGCCATGCCGAGGCTGGGGTTGCCGAGCAGCGCGCCGAAGTCGGTGAGGTGGGCGATCCCGTCGCGGACCTCGTAGCCGACCGGGTTCTGCAGCCACGAGTTGGCCACCATGATCCAGAACGCCGAGGCGTACGCGGTGATCGCCACGCCCCAGAGCAGCGCGAGGTGGACGCCCTTGCCGAGCCGGTGCCAGCCGAAGATCCACATTCCGAGGAAGGTGGACTCCAGGAAGAACGCCACCAGCGTCTCGATGGCCAGAGGTGCGCCGAACACGTTGCCGACGTAGCGCGACAGGCCGCTCCAGTTCAGCCCGAACTGGAACTCCATCACGATGCCGGTAGCGATGCCGAGCACATAGTTGATCACGTAGAGCTGACCCCAGTAGCGGGTCAGCCGCTCCCACTTCGGGTTGCCGGTGATCACCCACGCGGTCTGCATGCCGACGAGCAGGGTGACCAGCCCGAGCGTGACCACCACGAACAGGAAGTGGATCGAGGTGGTGGTGGCGAACTGCAGGCGGGCGAGGAGCAGGGTGTCCATGACCAACCCTCCATAGCGTTGGCTCCCTTTTCGTAGCCACCCTACACGTAGTTTGCCTACACGTAGGACCTACTACGTCCCGTCGTAGGAAATGCTACTACGCTATGTAGTGCTAAGGGGGGTCGCGCTCGGCCCCGACCTCAAGGCGCCGCATCCGGCGACTGGCCCGTGCGCCGCCCCGCCCCGCCCCGTCGCGGCACCCCTCCCGCCCGCGCCGGCCTCTCGCACCCCAGCTCGACGGGTCGAAGCCCGCTCCGCCCGCCCGCGCCGGCCTGTCCCACCCCACCCCGACCCGTCGAAGCCCGCCCCGTCCGCTCGCGCCAGTCCTGCCCAGGTCCGTCGAGGCCCGGTCCCGCCCGCGCCAGCTCCGCCTCGGCCCGGCCTGCCTCGGCCCGGCCTGCCTCATCGATCATGGAGTTGTGGTGGGTATAAAAGCGTCTTACAAACCTAAAACAGGCACCACCACTCCATGATCGACTTGCTGGAGTCGCGATCTTGCATTTGCTGTCCAGGCATAAGGGGTATTCAACGCTTTTCGGCGACCGAAACCGCAAGATCGGCGCAGGCGCAGGCGCAGGCGGGCGCGGGGCTTGCCGACGGGATCGAGTGCGTGCCTGCCCTCCGCCGTGTCTTGCCGTCTTGGGTGTGCCCGGTGGCGTCAGCTCAGGAAGAGGGTGACCGGGAGGGCGACCAGCGTGGTGGCAACCGCCAGGGCGGTGGCGCCGAGCACCCGGGGCGGCCGGTCGGTGACCAGCAGGCGCTGCACCCGTACGTCGAGATCCCGGTCGCCCATGCCCAGCGCGCCGGCCGGGGTGATCCGGTGCCCGGCGGCGGCGAACCGGCGCAGCGCACCCGCCAGCGGCGCCTCGGCGTGCAGCTCGCGGGCCTTGTCGTCGGCGCGCATCTCGACCAGCAGGGCGACCCGCTCGTGCGCGTCGCGCACCCAGCCGAACCACGGCAGCGCCCGGCACAGCGCGGTGAACGGCAGCAGCACCAGGTCGTGCCGCTCGTGGGCGTGCGCACGCTCGTGACTGAGGACTGCGGCCAGCTCGGCGCGGTCCAACAGGCTCAGGGTGCCGGCGCTGATCACCACCTGCGGCTTCACGCCCGGCAGGCAGTACGCGGCGGCGCTCGGATGATCCAACACCAGCGCGCCCGGGGCGGCCGGGTCGTTCCGGGCGACCAGGGAGAGCAGGTCCCGGTGGCGACGCTGGGCGCGTACGGTGCCGTGGATGCTGCGAACGGTCGTCGTGACCAGCACCGCTCCGATGCCGAAGCCCACACCGACGCCGGCCAGGTGGAACGTGCCCACCCCGATCGGCAGGGCGCCGTGGGCGAGGTCGTCGGCCAGGGCGAGCAGTGCGCTACCGGTCGACCGGTCGTACGCGCTCAACCCGAGCGCCATCGGTAGACCCATCGCCGAGAGGCCCAACGCCAGCCCGACGGCCTGCCAGCAGATGATCGCCACCCGCGGGCTGCGCCACGTCCAGGTGGAGCGGGCCAACACCTGGGCGGTCAGATAGCAGGCCAGCATCGTGGCGGCGAAGTGCACGGCGTAGGCCATGGCGCGCGCCCTACCGCTCCGCTGTCTCGCCGGCGGCTCGCCGGCCCGCCGGCCCGTCCACCCGGTCGGTCAGGGCGTCGGCCCTGCCCGCGTCACCGCCGGTGGAGCCCGGCCCGGTCAGGCCGGCTTCGTTGCCCAGGGCCGCCCGCAGCACCTCGGCCTCGGTGCCGGTCACCGAGCGGGCGAAGCGCACCAGCGCGGCGTCCCGGCTGCCACCCAGGTCGAGGGCGTCGAGCATGAGTTGAGCGATGTGCGCCTCGCGGCTGGCCGCCGGACGGTACCGCCAGGCCCGACCCTCCCGCTCCCGTTGCACCATGCCCTTGCCGGCGAGCCGGTCCAGCACTGTCATCACAGTCGTGTACGCCAGCTCACGGCCGTCGAGCGCGTCGGCCACCTCGCGCACGGTCACCCCGTCCGACGTGCCGGGAACCACGTCCCACAGCACGTCCATCACCGCACGCTCAAGATCGCCCAACCGAGTCACGAACCAATCCTACCCCCGGTAGTAGACCCCCACCCGCCCGTCCCCATCCGCCTGTCCCCACCGGCCTGTCCCCACCCAGCACCAACCCACCGGCAATCAACGCACCCACCCTCACCACCAGCGATCATGAGGTTGACCGGGCCGAAAGAGATCAAAGCCCCCGCCAGCCTCATGATCGCCAGGGTGAGATCGGCGGGACAGGACAAGCGCAGGACAAGAACAGGGGTGTTGCTGCCTCCGAGACGCTGGAGGCAGCAACACCCCTGAAGTTGCCGTGGATCCTGACCGGCCGCCGCCAGCCGACCCGGATCAGCACGCCAGCGGACCCGAGCGGTGCGATGCGGCGCGGACCCGGGCGGGGGTGCGGTGCGGGGCGGACCCGGGCGGTGCAGGGTGGGGCAGTGCGGGGCGGAACCGCCCGACGGGGTCAGCCGACGCCCCGCCGACCGGCAACCCCACCCGAGGCAGAACCCCCAAGCTGACCCACCCCGACGAACCCGGCCCACGTCAGGTTTTCCGGGGGGAGCCCGCCCACGCAGGGATCAAGCCTGACCGCCCGGAGTGGGCGGGCTCCCCCCGGAAAACCGCCCCAGCAAGACACCAACACACCGAAGAGAGACGATCACACCCCCTTGGGATGCCACACCGTCTTCGTCTCCAGCAGCACGGTCATCGGCGCCACCCCCGGGTCACCGGTCCAGTCGTGGTCGGCCGGGGCCGGCCGGAGCACCCGCTTGAGGTTCTCCGCCGCCCTGACCTCCAGGTCGGTGGCGAGCGCGGCGTCGGTGACCCCGGTCAGGTCGATCGCGTTGACGTCCATGTGCGCGGCCAGCGTCGGCGCGGTTTCGGTGATCGCGCCGGTGAGAATGTTGACCACACCGCCGGGCAGGTCGGAGGTGGCCAGCACCTCGGCCAGCGTCACCGCCGCCAGCGGCTCGCTCGGGGACGCCGCCACCACCACCGTGTTGCCGGTGACGATCGCCGGAGCGATCACGCTGACCAGGCCGAGCAGCGCTGGGCGCTCCGGGGCGACCACCGCGACCACGCCGGTCGGCTCGGGCGCGGAGATGTTGAAGTACGGGCCGGCGACCGGGTTGGCGCCGCCGTACACCTGGGCGAGCTTGTCGGCCCAGCCGGCGTACCAGACCCAGCGGTCGACAGCGGCGTCCACCTCGTCGCCGGGGATGCCCAGGGCGACGAACTGTTCGCGGCGGCCCTCCAGCATCTCGGCGGCCCGGTAGAGGATCTGACCCCGGTTGTACGCGGTCGCGCCGGCCCACCCCTTGACGGCGGCGCGGGCGGCGACCACCGCGTCCCGGGCGTCCTTGCGGGAGGCCAGTGACACATTCGAGGACTGCACGAGATACGACCGTCCCGACTCGCTGCGCGGGAACTTCCCGCCGATGAAGAGCTTGTACGTCTTGCGTACCGCGACCCGCTCAGACATTGAGGTAGCCCTCCAGCCCGTGCCGGCCGCCCTCGCGACCGTAGCCCGACTCCTTGTAACCACCGAACGGCGAGGTGGGGTCGAACTTGTTGAAGGTGTTGGCCCAGACCACGCCGGCGCGCAGCCGGTCGGCCATCCACAGGATGCGGGAGCCCTTGTCGGTCCAGATCCCGGCCGACAGTCCGTACGGCGTGTTGTTGGCCTTTTCCACGGCCTCGGCCGGGGTGCGGAAGGTCAGCACGGACAGCACCGGGCCGAAGATCTCCTCCCGGGCGATGCGGTGTGCCTGGGTGACGCCGGTGAAGATGGTCGGCGCGAACCAGAAGCCGCGGTCGGGCAGCTCGCACGGCGGCGACCAGCGCTCGGCGCCCTCGGCGGAGCCGGCGTCGGACAGCTCGCGAATCCGCTCCAGCTGGGCGGCCGAGTTGATCGCGCCGACATCGGTGTTCTTGTCCAGTGGGTCACCGACCCGGAGCTGGGCCATCCGCCGCTTCAGCGACTCCAGCACCCGGTCGGCCACGTTCTCCTGAACCAGCAGTCGGGAGCCGGCGCAGCAGACGTGCCCCTGGTTGAAGAAGATGCCGTTGACGATGCCCTCGACGGCCTGGTCGATGGGGGCGTCGTCGAAGACGATGTTGGCGGCCTTGCCGCCCAGCTCCAGGGTGAGCTTCTTGCGGGTGCCGGCGACGGATCGGGCGATGGCCCGGCCCACGTCGGTGGAGCCGGTGAAGGCGACCTTGTCCACGCCGGGGTGTTCGACCAGCGCGCGGCCGGTGTCGCCGGCGCCGGTGAGGATGTTGACCACACCGGCCGGCAGTTCGGCCTGCTGGCAGATCTCGGCGAAGAGCAGCGCGGTCAGCGGGGTGGTCTCGGCCGGCTTCAGCACCACCGTGTTGCCGGCGGCCAGCGCCGGGGCGATCTTCCAGGCCAGCATGAGCAGCGGGAAGTTCCACGGGATGACCTGCGCGGCCACGCCGATGGGCTGCGGATTCGCACCGAAGCCGGCGTACGGCAGCTTGTCGGCCCAGCCCGCGTAGTAGAAGAAGTGCGCGGCGACCAGCGGCAGGTCGACATCGCGGGACTCGCGGATCGGCTTGCCGTTGTCCAGCGACTCCAGCACGGCCAGCTCGCGGGAGCGCTCCTGGATGAGCCGGGCGATCCGGTACAGGTACTTCGCCCGGTCCCGGCCCGGCATCGGGCCCCAGACCTTGTCGTACGCCTTGCGGGCGGCGCGCACCGCGCGTTCCACGTCCTGGGCGCCGGCCTCGGCGACCTCGGCCAGCACCTCCTCGGAGGCGGGGTTGATCGACTTGAAGCTGCCACCGTCGGTCGGGTCGACGAACTCACCGTCGATGAACAGCCCGTACGAGGGTTTGAGGTCCACCACCGAGCGGGACTCGGGGGCGGGGGCGTATTCGAACATCGGCTATCAGTCCAGGGTGAAGTAGTCGGGACCGGAGTAGGTGCCGGTCGTCAGCTTGGTGCGCTGCATCAGCAGGTCGTTGAGCAGGCTGGACGCGCCGAAGCGGAACCAGTCCGGGTCGAGCCAGTCCGGGCCGACGGTCTCGTTGACCATCACCAGGTACTTGATCGCGTCCTTGGTGGTCTTGATGCCACCGGCGGGCTTCACGCCCACCTGCCGCCCGGTCGCTTCGCGGAAGTCGCGCACCGCTTCCAGCATCACCAGGCTCACCGGCATCGTCGCCGCGATCGGGACCTTGCCGGTGGAGGTCTTGATGAAGTCGCCGCCGGCCAGCATGGCCAGCCAGGAGGCCCGCCGGACGTTGTCGTAGGTGGCCAGCTCGCCGGTCTCCAGGATCACCTTGAGGTGGGCGTCCCCGCAGGCCTCCTTGGTGGCCACGATCTCGTCGTAGACCTCCTTGTACCGCCCGGCCAGGAACGCACCCCGGTTGATCACCATGTCGATCTCGTCGGCACCGGCCGCGACGGCGGCCCGGGTGTCGGCCAGCTTGATCTCCAGCGGCGCCTGACCCGAGGGGAACGCGGTCGCCACGCTGGCCAGGTGCACGGCGGAGCCGCGCAGCACCTCGGCCACGTGGGGGACCATGGCCGGGTAGACGCAGACCGCGCCGACGTGCGGGCAGGACGGGTCGGCCGGGTCCGGGCGCAGGGCCTTCGCGGCGAGCGCGCGTACCTTGCCCGGGGTGTCCGCCCCCTCCAGGGTGGTCAGGTCGACCATCCGGATCGCCAGGTCGATCGCCTGGGCCTTGGCGGTGGTCTTGATGGAGCGGGTGCCGAGCTGTGCCGCCCGCTGCTCCGCGCCGACCTGGTCCACGCCGGGCAGGCCGTGCAGGAAGGTCCGCAGAGCGGTCTCGGATCGTCCCAGCTCGGAGAGCTCCGACCGGGCCGACGTCGTTGTCGCCGTCATGCTGGGAAGTCTACGCACCGGACCGCCGAGTGATCTTGCTCACGAGCGCTCGCCGCCGTCCGGACGTGAGCGGCGTCCCTGGTCCGACCGCACCCGCACCGTCGCGCGGTACGGACCGGTAGGTTGAGCGATCGTGGACGTACACGTCATTGACCACCCGCTGGCCCAGTCCAGGTTGACCGCCATGCGGGACGCGCGCACCGATTCCTCGACGTTCCGGGCGGCGCTGCACGAACTGACCACCATGCTGGTGTACGAGGCGGCGCGCTCCTTCCCCGTCGAGCGGTACCCGGTGCAGACGCCGGTCACCGGCACCGAGGGCACCCGGCTGGCCAACCCGCCGCTGCTGGTCCCGGTGCTGCGCGCCGGGCTGGGCATGGCGGACGCCGCGCTGGGTCTGCTGCCCGAGTCCTCGATGGGTTTCGTGGGCCTGGCCCGCGACGAGGCGACCTACGAGCCCCGCGCGTACATGGAGTCACTGCCACGCGACCTGGCCGGGCTGCCGGTGCTGGTGCTCGACCCGATGCTGGCCACCGGCGGTTCGCTGGAGCACTGCTGCCAGCTGCTGGCCGACCGAGGCTGCACTGACATCACGGTGCTCTGCGTGCTCGCCGCCCCGGTCGGCATCGACCGGCTGGAGCGCTCCGGCCTGCCGTTGCGCCTGGTCACGGCCTCGATCGACGAGGGGCTGAACGACCACATGTTCATCGTCCCCGGCCTCGGCGACGCCGGCGACCGCCAGTTCGGTGGCATGCCCCGCTTCTGATGCCAGACCCGGTCGGTGCCGGGTCCGGCGGGGTCCGTGCGCGGGGTGCGCGGACCCGCTACCGTCTCCGGCCATGACTGGTGTTGCGCTCGCCGAGGAGTTGCTGCTCCTCGCCTACGACGACACGACCGGCAAGGCGACGATGCCACGGATCAGCCTGGACCTGGGCATGGCCGCCGCGGTGCTGGTCGAGCTGGCCCTGACCGGCCGGATCGCGTACGCCGACGGGTCGCTGGCGGTGATCGACCCGACGCCGACCGGCGAGCCGTTCAGCGACGATGTCCTCAGCCGGATCGCCGCCGACACCCCGCACAGCCCGGCGTCCTGGGTCCAGCGTCTCCGGCACGGCCTGCGCGACCGGATCCTCGCCGACCTGTGCCGGCAGGGCGTCGTCCGGGACGTCGACGAGACCGAGCTGGGTTTCATCCACGTGCACCGTTACCCGGTCGTGGACACCTCCGTCGAGGCGGAGACCCGGCAGCGGCTGGCCGAGGCGCTGACCGGCGCGGCAGCCCCGGACGAGCGGACCGCCGCGCTGGCCACCCTGGTGGTGGTGCTCCGGATGGAGTCCGCGCTCGGGGTGAGCGGCGAGGCCGCCGCCGACGCCCGCCGCCGGCTGACGGAGATCGCCACCGGCGCCGGGTTCTCCGGCGAGGTGAGCACCGACGACTCGGTGGTCCGCCCGTCGGTGGGCCTGGTCGTCGCCGCCCTGGCCAAGGCCGTCGACCAGGCCCTCGGCAAGCGCGCCTGACGGTCGGACCCAGCACGCCCCTGCCACCCTTTGCTCTGCACCCGTTGATGCACCACGAGCGGCCGGCGCTCGGCGTCCGCCGCAGGCCGGCCCCCGGTGGCGCAGGGCGCACGGCCCATGGCCCATGGCCCATGGCCCATGGCCCATGGCCCATGGCCCATGGCCCATGGCCCATGGCGCATGGCGCGCGGCGCATCCGTGGGTGCAGAGCAAAGGGACCTTGTCGGACGGCGAACGCCGCATGGCGCATCCGCGGGTGCAGAGCAAAGGGAACGTGCCGGGTGGATGGGTCCTGCGCGGCGTCAGATGCCGAGCGCGGCGCCGACCTCCGCCCGCAGCCCGACGACCGCCTGCGCCGCCCGGCTGCGGGCCGCTGGAACGTCGCCATCCGTGACCGGCTCCACCACCTCGAGGTACGCCTTGAGCTTCGGCTCGGTCCCGGACGGGCGGATCACCACCCGGGCCATCGCGGTCCGCAGGATCACCACGTCCGACTCGGGCAGCAGGTCCCGGACGCTGTCCACCGGCTGCCCGAGCAGGGTGGCCGGGGTGGCCGCCCGGATCCGGGCCATCGCGTCGGCGATGACCCGCAGGTCGTCCACCCGGGCGGAGAGCTGGTCCGTGTGGTGTACGCCGAACTCGGCAGCCAGCTCGTCCAGCCGGTCGGTCAGCGTGCGACCCTGCGTCTTCAGGCCGGCGGCCAACTCGGCCACGGTCAGCGCGGCGGTGATGCCGTCCTTGTCCCGGACGTGTTCCGGGGCGACGCAGTAGCCGAGCGCCTCCTCGTAGCCGAAGACCAGCGGCGCGCTTCCTCCGCCGGCCCGCACGATCCACTTGAAGCCCGTCAGCGTCTCGTCGTAGGGCAGCCCTCGGGCCGCGCACATGGCCCGCAGCAGTGACGACGACACGATGGTGGTGGCGTAGAGCCCGGTCACTCCCCGGCGCATCAGGTGATCGGCGAGCAGGACGCCCACCTCGTCGCCGCGCAGCATCCGCCAGCCGTCGCGGTCCCGGACGACCACCGCGCAACGGTCGGCGTCCGGGTCGTTGGCGATGGCGAGGTCCGCGCCGGTGGAGTCCGCCACGGCGATCAGCCGGTCCACAGCGCCCGGCTCCTCGGGGTTGGGAAACGACACGGTGGGGAACGCCGGGTCCGGCTCGGCCTGGTCGGGCACCACCCCGGGAGTGGGGAAACCAGCGCTGGCGAAGGCAGCGGTGAGAACCGCCGCGCCGACCCCGTGCAGCGGGGTGTACGCCACCGTCAGGTCCCGTGGCCCGTCCGGGTCGATCACCGCGGTGGCCCGTTCGACGTACGAGGCGACCAGATCGTCGCCGAGCACCTGGCCGGGACCGCCCAACGGCACCTGGGTCAGCGGCCCGACCGCTCGGATGGCGGCCTCGATGCCGGCGTCGGCGGGTGGCACGATCTGCGCGCCGGCACCCAACTCGCCGCCCAGCTCCGCCCCGAGGTAGACCTTGTAGCCGTTGTCCTGCGGCGGGTTGTGGCTGGCCGTGACCATCACGCCGGCGACACCGCCGAGGTGCCGCACGGCGTACGCCAGCACCGGGGTGGGCAGCGGGCGGGGCAGCAACAGCGCCGGGCGGCCCGCACCGGTCGCCACCTGCGCCGTGCGCTCGGCGAACTGCCGGGAGCCGTGCCGGGCGTCGTACCCGATCACCAGCGGACCGGTGCCACCCTGGGCCGCGAGCCAGGTCACCAGGCCGGCAGCGGCCTGGGTGACAACGGCGAGGTTCATCCCGTTCGGGCCGGCGCGCAGGGGGCCCCGCAGGCCCGCCGTGCCGAAGGTCAGCGGGCCGGCGAACCGGTCGGCCAGCTCCGGGCCGCTCGCCGGGAGACCGTCGAGCACCGCCGTCAGCTCGTCCCGGGTGGCCGGGTCGGGGTCGTCGGCCAGCCAACGCCGGGCTTGCTCACGAATGTCGTCGATGTCAGTGCTGTCCGCCGCCATGCCCCTTGATAGCACGGCGACGGATCACCCCTGTGGCTTCCCTCCGGCTCAGCCGTTCCCGGTGAGCTGGAACGTCCGTGCCATCTCGTCGAAGATCGCCTTGCTCTCCGCGAACTTGGCGTCCGTGGCGGTGAGGTAGAACGAGTACGCCTTGCCGTCCTGCGCGACGCCCCGCCAGACGCCGTGCCGCATCGTGTCACCCGCGCCGCAGGTGTACTCGAATTCGGCTGCCGGCTTGCTGGCCAGTTCGGTCTCCGTGGAGGAGATCTGGTTGTACGGCTTGACGCAGGAGGTGCTCCGGGTCTTGAGGCCGTTCTCGGCCGTCTCGGCCCACCGGGCGGAGCTGCTGGTCCACTTCTCGGTGATGATGCGGACCTTGCGGCCGCTGTCGGCCGGGTCGATGTAGTCGGTGTACGAGCCGCCGGTGGCCTTCTTCCAGCCCTTGGGCACCATGACCTGAATTCCGCGGGCCGAGTGCTCCTGCATCTCGACAGTGGGGGCCGCCGGGGCGGACGTGGTGGGCTGCGCGGCCGGGGCGCTCGGTGGGGCTTCGTCGCCGCCGGAGAGCGCCACCGCGGTGACCAGCAGCACGACGACCAGACCGCCGGCCGCGGCGAGCTGCACCTTGCGCGGCCAGCCCTTGACCGTGCTGACGAGCTGACCACCGGTGGTCCGGACCTTGTCCAGCGCGCTGCCGCCCGAAGCGGCGGGCGTGGTCGCCCAGGGCTGGCCGGTGCCCGGCACCGACCACTGGTTGCCGCCGCCGTAGGTGCCGCCGACGCGCTGGGTGGCCTCCGGTGCCGCGCCGCCGTACCCGACCTGCTGGGTGGCATCGGCCGGGCTGCCGTAGCTGACCCGCTGGGTGGCGTCGGGGTGTCCGCCGGCGTCCACCCGCTGGGTGGCGTCCGCGTTGCCGCCGTAGGTGCGCCCGGCCGCCGGTCGGCCCGTGGTCGGCATCGCGCCGGTCGGCGTGTGCAGCGGACCGGCCAACGCGTCGGCGCTGGTCTCGTCGAGACCCCCGGCGGTGTCGGCCGGGCGAGCTGCCGCCGGCGGGCGTTCGCCCCGGCGCAGCGAGGCCAGCCGGTCGGTCAGGGATTCGCCCGGGGCCAGCATCGCCTTGCCACCGATCTGGCTGTCCGGCTTCGGCTCCGGCTGGGCCGGCGGGAGGACGGGGATCGGACGCTGCTGCACCGGCACCACGGCGTACGGGTCGGTGACCGAGTGCACCGCCGTCGCCGTGCTGCCCAGCGGGCCGGCGAGCAGCTCGCGCAGCATGGCCCGGGAGGTGTGCACGTCGAGTCGGCGCGCCGGGTCCTTCTCGAGCAGACCCATCAGCACCCGGGTCAGCGGGCCGCTGCGCTGCGGTGGCGCGGGCGGGTCCTCCACCACGGCGTGCATGGTCTCGATCGGGTCGCCCTTGTCGAACGGGGGCCGCCCCTCGACAGCCGTGTAGAGCGTCACACCCAGCGAGAAGAGGTCACTCGGCGGGCCGAACTCCTGGCCCATGGCCCGCTCGGGCGAGATGAAGTGCGGCGAGCCGAGCACCATGCCCGGGGTGGTGAGCTGCACGTCGGTGGGCATCCGGGCAACCCCGAAGTCGGTCAGCACGCAGCGCCCGTCGGTGCAGATCAGCACGTTGGCGGGTTTCACGTCGCGGTGCAGCACGCCGATCGCGTGCGCGACCTCCAACGCGCCGAGCAGCGCGATGCCGATCTTGGCGACGGCCCGGGGCGCGACCGGCCCGTCCTCGATCACCATGTCGGCGAGGCTGCGGGCGTCCAGCAGCTCCATCACGATCCACGGCCGGCCCGCCTCGGTGACCACGTCGTACACCTGCACCACGGCCGGGTGCTGGATGGCGGCGGCGGCGCGGGCCTCGCGCAGGGTGCGTTCGTACATCGCGTCGCGGTCGCTGGGGGCCAGCCCCGGGGGCAGGACGACCTCCTTCACCGCCACGTCACGGCGCAGCAGGGTGTCTGTGGCGCGCCACACCGTGCCCATGCCGCCGTTGCCCACCGAGGATCGCAGCGAGTACCGGTCACCAATGGTGGTGCCGGGCGCCGCTCGTCCGTTGGGGGGACTGACTGGTCCGCCGCTCCACGTCGGGATCTGAGTCACAGAAAAGCCACCGGGGGAAATCGAGGGGGGCTGGGACACAACCCCCCTATCTTGCTGGTTCCGACGCCGGATGCGAAAGCCGACGCGGCGGACGTTTGTCGAAGTCGACAGAACGTGCCGTGTCGTTCACCTGGTGTCGACCGGTCGGGACGCGCTGTGCGGTATCCCTCACCCGACGACATGGCCAGGCGTCCTACCATCCGGGGATGAACCAACGGCGGTCAAGCGAGTCCGGTTTCCCGATCAACGGCGTCTACACGGAGGCCGACCTTCCGGAGGACCTGGACTCCCGGCTCGGCAGCCCGGGCGAGTTTCCGTACACCCGGGGTGTCTACCCCACCATGTACACCTCCCGCCCGTGGACGATGCGCCAGTACGCCGGCTTCGGCACCGCCACCGAGTCCAACGCGCGGTACCACCAGTTGTTGCGGGCCGGCACGATGGGCCTCTCGGTCGCCTTCGACCTGCCGACCCAGATGGGGTACGACTCGGACGAGCCGATCGCGCACGGCGAGGTCGGCAAGGTGGGTGTCGCGATCGACTCCATCGAGGACATGCGGCTGCTCTTCGCCGACATCCCACTGGACAAGGTGTCCACCTCGATGACCATCAACGCGCCCGGTTCGGTGCTGCTGCTGCTCTACCAACTCGTCGCCGAGGAGAACGGGGTGCCGGGCACCGCGCTCAACGGCACCATCCAGAACGACATCCTCAAGGAGTACATCGCCCGGGGGACGTACATCTTCCCGCCGAAGCCGTCGCTGCGCCTGGTGGCCGACACGTTCGCGTACTGCCGCAGCGAGGTGCCGAAGTGGAACACCATCTCCATCTCCGGCTACCACATGGCGGAGGCCGGCGCGACGCCCGCGCAGGAGATCGCGTTCACGCTGGCCAACGGGGTGGAGTACGTGCGGGCGGCGCTGGCCGCCGGGCTCGCCGTCGACGACTTCGCGCCGCGGCTGTCGTTCTTCTTCGTGGCCCGCACCACGCTGCTGGAGGAGGTGGCGAAGTTCCGTGCCGCCCGGCGGATCTGGGCCCGGCTGATGCGTGACGACTTCGGCGCCAAGGATCCGAAGTCGATGATGCTGCGGTTCCACACCCAGACCGCTGGCGTGCAGCTCACCGCCCAGCAGCCGGAGGTGAACCTCGTTCGGGTGGCGGTGCAGGGCCTGGGCGCCGTGCTCGGTGGCACCCAGTCGCTGCACACCAACAGCTTCGACGAGGCGATCGCGCTGCCCACCGAGAAGGCGGCCCGGCTGGCGCTGCGTACCCAGCAGGTGCTGGCCTACGAGACGGACCTGACCTCCACCGTCGACCCGTTCGCCGGCTCGTACGTGGTGGAGGCGATGACCGCCGAGATCGAGGCCGCCGCCGTCGAGTTGATGGAGCGGGTCACCGACCACGGCTCGGCGGTGGACGCGATCGAGGCCGGGTTCCAGAAGCGGGAGATCGAGCAGTCCGCGTACCGGATCGCCCAGGAGATCGACTCGGGCGAACGGGTGGTGGTCGGGCTCAACCGGTTCACGGTGGACGAGGAGGAGCCGTACGAGCCGCTGCGGGTCGACCCGACGATCGAGGCGGCCCAGGCCGACCGGCTGGCCCGGTTGCGCTCCGAGCGGGACGCCGACGCCGTGGCGCGGGCGCTCGCCGATCTTCGGGCCGCCGCCGAGGGTACGGAGAACGTGTTGTACCCGATGAAGGAGGCGCTGCGGGCGCGGGCGACGGTGGGTGAGGTCTGCGGGACGTTGCGTGAGGTGTGGGGGTTGTACCGGCCCACCGACCGATTCTGAGCCGCGACTGCGGCCCCGGGGCGCGCCGCGAGTGCGACCCCGGGGCGCGGTGTGTCCGGCGCTCTCAGCGGGTATCCGGTCGGTTGAGCCGGGACGCACACCCTGTGCGCCCACGGCGGGTGGGTGCGTGTGAGCGTCCTTATCCGGCTCGTTGCGCTGTGTGGTCGGCTAATTGTCGGAGTGTCAGTTCATCACCCCGACTAATGCGACAATTTGGCAACGGGTCTCCGACTGTCGACCGCGATTCGGGACCCCCGCGATCGGTTACGCGTTGTAGGAGGTGAGGGGCTGATGACGGCATTCGACCGTGATCTACCTGCTGTCCCACACCTTGACGAGCGGCCCCAGCAGGGCATACGTGACTCTGCGCGGTCCGATCATTACCGTAACGAGGTTGCGCAGCGTCACCGTCGGAGGTCTAGGCTGTCTGCTGTCCCCGATGATCCATCCATTCCTAGTGATCGAGAATTCGACGTGACGAGTGCGTTGACGCTGCCCACGAGTGGCCAGCTGGCGTCGTCCTGGCCGGAGACGCCACCGGGATCCGAGCCCCTGCCCCGCGAGTTGGACCACCTTCTCGCGCTCCGGGTGCCGGGGCTGATCGCTACGCGCCGTCACCTCCACTCGCACCCTGAGCTTTCCGGCAACGAGTTCGAGACGGCCGCGCTGATCGCCCGGGAGCTGTCGCTGGCCGGGCTGAGCCCGCGCCTGCTGCCCAAGGGCAACGGCGTGATCTGCGACGTCGACGGTCGGCCGGACGGCCCGGTCGTGGCGCTGCGCGCCGACATCGACGCGCTGCCGCTGGACGACCCCAAGGACGTCCCGTACCGGTCGACCGTGGAGGGCGTCTGCCACGCCTGCGGGCACGACGTGCACACCTCGATCCTGCTCGGCGTCGGCATGCTGCTGGCCCAACTCGCCGACCTCGGTGAGCTGGACGGTCGGGTCCGGCTCATCTTCCAGCCGGCCGAGGAGATCCTGCCCTGCGGTTCGCTGGAGGTCATCGAGGCCGGCGGCCTGGACGACGTGGTGCAGATCTTCGCGCTGCACTGCGACCCGAACCTGCCGGTGGGCCAGGTCGGCCTGCGGGTCGGCCCGATCACCGCGGCCGCCGACAACGTGACCGTCCGACTCTCCGGCCCGGGTGGGCACACCGCCCGCCCGCACCTGACCGTCGACATGGTCGACGCGCTCGGTCGGCTGATCACCGAGGTGCCGGCCCTGGTCAGTCGCCGGGTGCCGGCCAACAGCGGCCTGCTGCTGGTCTTCGGCCACGCCTCGGCCGGCACCCGCTACAACGTCATCCCGTCCGAGGCGAGCGCGTCCGGCACCCTGCGGGTGATGGACCGCGACACCTGGGAGAAGGCCCCCAAGATCGTTGCTCAGGTGGTGCGGGACGTGATCGCGCCGACCGGTGCCACCGTCGACCTCGAATACCTGCGCGGCCGGCCGCCGGTGTGCAACGACGCCCGTGCCATCCAGGTGCTGACCGCCGCCACCGCCGCCGCCCTCGGGCCGGACGGGATCGCCGAGACACCGCAGAGCATGGGCGGCGAGGACTTCTCCTGGTACCTGGAGTACGTCCCCGGTGCCCTCGCCCGGCTCGGCGTGGGTCGCACCGGCCCCAACGTCGACCTGCACCGGGCGAGCTTCGACGTGGACGAGCGGTCCATCGCCGTCGGCGTCCGCGTCATGGTGCAGACCGCGTTGCGGGCACTGGCGGCGGCGCGCTGACCGGCGCGACCGGAGCCGGGGGCTTGCGCCGTCGGCGCAGCACCACCAACAGCGCCACCAGCGGTACGCCAAGCGCCACCAGCCACGGCAGCAGTGCGCCCAGCACCGTGAGCAGGACGGTCATCGAGACGACGAACGCCTTCCAGCCGCCCCTGAGCCCGACCAGGAAGCCGGTCTCGGCCTTCTCCTCGGTGTCCTTCGCCGCCGGCCCGGCCAGCGACACGGTGATCGTGGAGAGGGCGGTCAGGTCGGCCAGGCGTCGCTTCTTGGCCTCCAGCGAGGCCAGGTCGGCCTCCCGTCGACCCAACTCGTTCTCCAGTGACACCAGGTCGGTGATCGAGGTGGCTCGGGACAGCAACCGGCGGGCGCTCTCCACCCGGGCCCGCTGACTGGTGATCCGGGCCTCCAGGTCGACCGTCTCCTCGGTGACGTCCTGAGTGTTGATCTCCCGGCTCTGCTGCCGACCGAGCTTGGCGATCTCCTCCACCACTCCGGTGAACTTCCCCGCCGGCACCCGCAACTCCAACTCCGCCACCGCGTCGGCGTCAGCGCTGTGCCGCTGGTCGCCGCCGACGAAGCCGCCGGCCCGACCGGCCACGGCGGTGGCCTCGCGGGCGGCAGAGTCCACATCGTCCACCTGCACCCGCATCTTTCCGGTGTAGATGATCGCCCGCTGGTCGACCCGAAGGTCGGGTGCGCCCGCGCCGGCCCCCTCCGGTGCGCCTGCGGCGGCGTCCCGGTTCATCTCGCCGCCCTTGGCGGCTGGCGCCTCGGCCGCCGTACCCGCGGTGTCCTGCGACCCGCTGTCGCCGGCACCGCACCCCGTCAGCGCCAGGGCCGCCGCCAGTGCTGTCGCCGCCAGCAGCGCACCGCGGCGTCGTCCCGCCTGTCCGTCCATCCCCGCTCCCATCGTCGTCAACCGGTGTGGCGATAGCTCGGACGCGACGCGCACGCCGGCTGGTTCCGGCAGACTGCGCTGAGGACGTCACGATTCGATAATCGAGGAGTCACGATGCGGCTCACCAAGTACGCCCACTCCTGCCTTCGGGTGGAACACGACGGGGGAGTGCTCGTCGTCGATCCGGGGGTTTTCAGCGACGCAGCGGCGGCGCTGGACGGTGCGGACGCGGTGCTGATCACCCACGAACACCCCGACCACCTCGATCTGGCAGCGGTGCGCCTCCAACTCGACCGACAGCCGTTCCCGATCCACGGGCCCGCCTCGCTCGGCGAAGCCCTGGGCGACGCGGCCGACGTGTTGCGCCCGGTCAGCGTCGGCGAGTCGTTCACCGCCGCCGGGGTCGCGGTGCGCGCGTACGGGGGGCGGCACGCCGTGATCCACCCCGACATCCCGGTGATCGACAACCTCGGTTACCTGATCAACGACGTGGTCTACCACCCGGGCGACTCCCTGGTCGTGCCCGACGAGACCCCCGTCGACACGCTCTTCGCGCCGATCCACGCCCCCTGGTCGAAGTTCTCCGAGGTAGTCGACTTCATCCGCGCGGTCGCGCCGCGGCGCGCGTACGCCCTGCACGACGCGTTGCTCAACGACAACGGGCTGGGCGTGCTCGACCGGCAGTACACAGCGCTGTCCGGCACCGAGTACCAGCGACTGGAGCCCGGTAGCCGGGTGGACGTCTGACCCGATGCCCGGCCTCTCCGCGGAGCTGGTGCAGCAGCTCTACCGCACTCCACCGGACCGGTTCGTGGCCGCCCGGGACGCCGCTGTGGCCGAGGCCCGCCGGGCCGGCGACCCGGCCACCGCCCGGCAACTGGCCCGGCTGCGTCGCCCGACGGTGGCCGCCTGGTTGGTGAACCTGCTGGCCATCGGACGCCCGGAGCTGGTCGCCGATCTGGTGCAGCTCGCCGACGCCCTGCGAGTCGCCCAGCGGGAGTTGCGGGGGCCCCGGCTGCGGGAGCTGTCAGCGCAACGCCGGGCGGTGGTCGGTGCCCTGGTCGCCGAGGTTCGCAAGCTCGCCGCGGCCGAGCCGGACGCGCCACCGGCGAGCCGGCTGCCCCTGGCCGAGGTGGAGGCGACGCTGAACGCGGCGTTCTCCGACGTCGAGGTCGCCGAGCAGGTGCGGGCGGGTCGCCTGCTGCGGGCGGCCAGCTACGCCGGCTTCGGCGAGGTGCCCCGGCCGCAACTGCGACTGGTCACCGACGATGACGAGGAGCACGAGGAGGAACGCCCGGCCCGCCGACCCGGCCCCCAACGGGGCCGTCCCGAGGCGGCATCCGGTACGGACCGGGCGGCCGAGCGTGCCGAGCAGGCCGAACGGGCCGCACAGCGGGCGGCCCGAGCCGAGCGGGCCCGGCAGCGCCGCGCCCTGGACCGGGAGTTGGCGAAGGCCCAGGCCGATCAGGAGCGGGCCGAGACCGAGCTGACCGAGGCGACCGGGCAGGAGCGCGACGGTGTGGCCGTACTCGATCGCCTTGAGGCCGAGTTGGCCGAGCTGGAGCGGCGGCGCGCGGTCGCCGAGCAGGACCTCAGCCGGGGCAGGCTCGCGCGGCGTGCCGCCGAGCGGGCGGTAACGGTGGCCCGGCGGCGCGCCGGTGAGGTCGAGGCGGCCCTTGAGGCACTGGCGGCCGAAGAGGGGGATGCGGACGCGGGCGGTGGCGCGGCAGACTGAGCATCGATGGACGACGACGAGTGTGCGGGCCGTACACAGCGAGTGGCCCCGGGTCGGGGCGGGGTCGCCGGGCCGGGTTGCCCGAGCGGGGCGGCGCGGTGACCCCGGAGCAGGTCGCCGCCGCCAGTAAGCCCGTCGTGCTCGACCTGGGCGACGCCTTCAGTCGGGACCCGACCACGTTGCGCCGGGCCCGACTGCTCGGCATCTCCGGCTGGGCGTTCTACATCAGCGGCCGGGCCGGCGCGCTCGGCGGTGTGCGGGCCGAGACGGCCGCCGCCGCCCTCGGGTTCATCGCCCCGGACGCGGTCGCCGACGGTTGGGACGCCGCCGGCCGGGTCGTGCCGCCGTTCGAGGTGGCCGCCGCGAGTCTCGCCGAATGCTGCCGGTGGGGGGCACAGCAGCTCGGCCCGCTGCCCGGCACCGAGCGCCTGTCGGCGCTCGTCGAGCGGGCGGTGGTGGCGGCGGAGGCCAGTGGAATGCCGCTCTTCGCCGCGTGGCGGGCCATGCCGCTTCCGGATCTCTCACCCGGGGCTCGCAGCGCCGCCGGGCTGCGGCTGCTCCGGGAACACTTCACCGGCGCCTACCTGCTGGCGGTACGCGCGGCCGGGATGACCCCGCTGGAGGCCGTGCTGTCCGGGCCGGAGGGCGAGGCCGGGGCGGTGGCCTGTGGCTGGCCGCCGCCGTACCCGCCGATCGGGCCGTTGGTGCGCCGCCGGCTCTGGGCGGAGGCGGTGACCAACCGACTGGCCGCGCCGGCGTTCACGGCCCTCGGGCCCGCCGACGGCGCGGAGTTGGTGGAGTTGCTGCACCGCACCCGGGTCGACCTCGGCTGAGCCTCCCTCCGGCCGGCCGAAAAATGGGCGGCGCCGCAGCGAATCGGCTGCCAGGATGTCCTGCCGTGACCCTTCCCGCTGGTTGGACGACGCGCCGACCCACCCTCGACGACGTGCCGGCGATCCTCGCGGTGGTGCACGCCGCCGACACCTTCGCCATCGGTCATCCCGACTTCGACGCCGAGGACGTGGCCGCGTCGCTGACCGCCCCCCACTTCGACCCGACCCGGGACTCCTGGCTGGCCATCGACCCCGACGACGCCGTTGTCGGCTGGGCGACGGTGGACAACCCGACCGGGGTGGGCCGGGAGTTCGTGGAGGTCTACGTCGATCCGGTACGGGCTGCCACCGTCCGCGCGCCGCTGCTGCTGCGCCAACTGGACCGCGTCGCCGAGCGCGCCGCGGAACGGGGGCTGCCGTCACTCACCGTCCGCTGCGCGGTCTTCGCGCCGGAACGTGACTGGGAACATGCCCTGCGCGGGCTCGGGTTCGCCCTCGTCAAGCGGTACGTCCGGATGAGCCGGCCGCTGGACGACCTGCCCGACGAGCCGGCCGGGCCGTCGGCCGTGACGGTGCGGCCGGTTCGCCCGGACGACGAGACCGATCTGGTGGAGTTCCACCGGATCTACGAGGCTGCCTTCGGCGACACCCCGGACCACGAGCCGCTGTCCTACGAGCGGTGGCGGGCCCGGATCGGCGATCTGACCGCCTGGGACGAGTGGTTCGTCGCCGAGGTGGACGGGGTGCCGGTCGGCGCGTTGCAGTCCTCGGACCAGGCGCTCGACCAGCAGTCGGGCTGGGTGAAGAGTTTGTCGGTGCGGTCCGCGTACCGTCGCCGGGGTGTGGGTGCGGCGTTGCTGCGCCGCGCCTTCGCCCGCTACGCCGAGAAGGGGCGGCGCGCGGTCGGCCTGGGCGTCGACCTGACCAACCCGACCGCCCCGCTGTCGCTGTACCGGTCGGTGGGCCTGCGCGAGACCCAGTGGACCGACATGTACGAACTTTCCGTCCCGGCGGCCGGTGTGTGATTGACGACCCCGGTCCTCCCCGACCGGGGCTCCGGTCGACAGCGGTAGCACACTGGAGGCGTGCGATACGCGCTGCTACGCCGAGGCGGTGCCGGTGGGGCGGGCCCGCAGCTCGGTGACGTAGTCGTCCGGGGCGCCCGCCTTCTCGGCGGCGTTCGCGATCTCCGACAGGTACCAGGAGGTCGGCAGGCCACCCTCGTACCCGTTGAAGACGTAGATCCAGGCGGTCACGTCGCCGTCGAGGGTGGAGACCCGGACGTGCAGCTTGCGGTACGTCCCGGCGGTCACCCCCTCGATCTCGTCGAGCTGGCCCGCGTCGTAGGGGTGGATGTCGTAGAGCGCCACGAAGACCCGGTCGCCGGGAGACTCGACGAGGGTGCTCACCGCACCCTCCCAGCCGATCACGTCCGCCCCGGCGAAGGTCAGCCGCCAGCCCTCCAACCAGCCGGTGCCGACCATCGGCGAATGCGGACAGTAGGCGCGCATCCGGGCGGGATCGAGATTTGAGCCGTAGGCGGCGTGATGACGCACGGCGATGACGATAGCCCGGCCGACGGGTGGGGGAGAATACGACAGTGCGTGTCGAATGCGCTCGGGAGAAGAAAGTCACTGTGAGCATCAACGAAGGGCGAACGCTGTGAGCCGGATCGTGATCATCGGCGGAGGGCCGGCCGGGTACGAGGCGGCACTGGTCGCCGCCCAGCTGGACGCCGATGTCACAGTGGTGGAGGCCGACGGTGCGGGCGGTGCCTGCGTGCTCTCCGACTGCGTACCGTCGAAGACCTTCATCGCCAGCTCGGGGGTGGTCACCGGCTACCGCGACACCGAGGAGTTCGGGGTGCACTCGGACGGCCTGGAGGCGGTCACCGTCGACGCGCGCGCGGTGCACGAGCGGGTCAAGCGGCTGGCCCTGGCGCAGTCCGCGGACATCCACGCCAAGCTGCTGAAGGCGGGGGTCACCTTCGTGGCCGGCACCGCCCGGCTCGGCGAGGACTCCCTCGGGCACACCCACCGGGTCGTCGTCACCCCCGCCGACGGCGCGGAGGAATACTCGATCGACGCGTCCACCGTGTTGGTGGCCACCGGCTCGACGCCCCGTCAGCTGCCCACCGCCGTACCGGACGGTGAGCGCATCCTGACCTGGCGACAGGTGTACGACCTGCCGGAGCTGCCCGAGCACCTGATCGTGGTCGGTTCCGGCGTGACCGGCGCGGAGTTCGCCAGCGCGTACCTGGCGATGGGGGTCGAGGTGACCCTGGTCTCCAGCCGGGACCGGGTGATGCCGCACGAGGACGCCGACGCCGCGTCCGCCATCGAGCGGGTGTTCCGCAACCGGGGCATGGAGATCCTCAACAACTCCCGGGCCGACGCGGTGCGGCGCACCGCCGACGGCGTCGAGGTGGAGCTCTCCGACGGCCGCAAGGTGACCGGCTCACACGCGCTGATCACCGTCGGTTCGATCCCGAACACCGCGAACCTGGGGCTGACCGAGTACGGGGTGGAGCTGGGCCGGGGCGGTTACCTGACCGTCGACCGGGCTTCCCGGACCAACGTGCCCGGGATCTACGCCGCCGGCGACTGCACTGGCGTGTTGTTGCTGGCCAGTGTCGCCGCCATGCAGGGCCGGATCGCCATGTGGCACGCGCTCGGTGAGGCGGTCCGCCCGCTGCGGTTGCGTACCGTCGCGGCGAACGTCTTCACCGATCCCGAGCTGGCCACCGTGGGTGTCTCGCAGGACGAGGTCGACGCGGGCAAGGTGCCGGCCCGGCAGGTGATGCTGCCGTTGTCCGGCAATGCCCGGGCCAAGATGGACGACCTCTCCGACGGTTTCGTGAAGCTGTTCTGCCGTCCCGCCAGCGGTCAGGTGATCGGCGGTGTGGTGGTCGCGCCGAAGGCCAGCGAGCTGATCCTGCCCATCACGATGGCGGTCGAGAACAACCTCACTGTCAACGAGCTGGCCCAGACCATCACCATCTACCCGAGCCTGTCCGGCTCCATCACCGAGGCGGCCCGTCAGCTCATGCTGCACGAGTTGGAGTGACCCGACCGCGTGCGGGCCGGGTCAGGCTAGTCGCCACCGTCACCAGGACCGCCACCTCGGCGAGGATCAGGAGGCGTTCGGCCAGGCCGATGAGCATCCGGTCGCCGGGGTAGGCGGACCAGATCATCGCCGCCGCCAGGGCCAGGCTCAACAGGACCAGGGCGCGTAGCGTCCGGGCGGCGGGCGTCAGGTCGGGTCGGCGGGCGAGCAACCAACCGGCCACCGGCAGCGCCAGGAAGGCGATCACCGACGCGTACCGGTGCAGGTAGGCGGCGGTGGTCATGGCGGTGCCCGGCTCGTTCGTCGGCACGGCGGCGGCCAGCAGCAGCCCACCCACCCACGCGCCGAGCAGCAGCTCTGCCGTTCGACCGGAGCGCGGTCGGGATGGGCTGGCATGGCGCAGTCCGTACAGCAACGCCACTGTGGCGAGCGCGAGCACCACCATGGCGACGTCGATGACACCGCCGCGGTCGGAGACCGCGAAGTCGCTGATGGTCAACGCCCACGGGTTGAGGTCGTCGTTGACTTCGAGGTGGCCGATCACTGCCAGCAGCGCCGCCAGGGCGATCCCGCCCAGGGCCAGCAGGCCGGTACTCCGGGTAACAGGCATGTCTCTCAGCCTGTCGCCGTACCCACCCCAGCCGAATCCGGGACAGCCACCGAAATAGCCCCCCGGGACCACCCCTAGAGGCCTTCCGGCAGCCCTGCGGCGATCTTGCGTTTTCGGTTGTCCGTATGCGTGTTAGGGCCTGTTTGCCCGGACAGTAACTGCAAGATCGCGTAGGCTGGGGTCGAAACTTTCAGTCGATGGGGACCTTGACCGCGGCTACTGCGGCGGCGGCGCGGGCGTGGCGGGCGCTGACCACTGTCATCGCCCATCCCGCGGCGGCGAAGCCGGCGGCTGCGGCGGTGGCGATGATGGCCAGCCGCCAGGCCGACTCGGTCAGCGCGGTGCCGCCCAGGTGCCCGACGAGCGCTCCGTAGGTGGCCCAGCCCAACGCCGCGACGGCCTCGTAGATGACGAACAGGCGGTACGGGTAGCGGCTGCGCCCGGCCGAGAAGCAGGCCGCCATCCGCCCGCCGGGCACGAACCGGCAGAGCAGGATGACCAGCGGCCCAGGTTGTCGCAGCCCCTGGGTGACTCGGCTGGCCACCCGGCGGGCGCGGCTCAGCTCGGCGTGCCGGGGTGGCCGCCGATCCGGTGCGCTGCGGCCCAGCAGGTAGCAGGCCAGGTCGCCGGCGAACACGCCGAGCGCGCCGACGGCGATGGTGACCGGCAGGCTGAGCCCGCCGTAGACGGTGAGCGCACCACTGGTGATCATGACGATCTGGGTGGGGATCACCGGCACGAAGGCGTCCGCGATCAGCAGCGCGAGCAGCACCAGGTAAGCCCACGTCGGCGACGCGACGTCAGTCAGAAGTTCGGGCACGCCTGCCACCTCGCCGAATGCGGCCGATTGGGTGTCTTGAGCCTGACGCCGTGTCCGGCGTCACCGTGGACGGCCCCGGCCCGTCGTGACCGTCGACACGACTGAGCCACCCAGCTACAACGAGCCCGATCGGTGCCGGGTGACGCTTTAGAAGGGCGTTGCACCCATTTGAGGCGGGCGGCGGAACGCCGTTCGTCGGCGTACCGTTGTCGGCGCGGCCACGCCCGTCGGGTCCCCCGTTCCTGACGATTCGGCCGCCAGGGCCGCCGGCGGGTCCCGCGCCGGCGGCCCACCCCTCCGCCGCGAAATCCGGGTGCGCCCCCGATCGCCGCGCGGGTACGGTCGCCCCATGCGCAGCGCGGTAGTGATGATCACGACGCCGGGTGTCCCCGGCGCGCCGCTCTGACGTAACCACAGTCGACCAGGCCCCGGGGCGATCCGCCCCGGGGGCAGCGCGCCGAACGGAGCTCAGGTCGCCTCCGGGTCGTACCCGATCCAGGAGCCCGACATGATCGACCACCGTAGGCTCGGCCGTGAGCTGGACCTCTTCGTCTCCGACCCGCTGGCCGGCGCCGGCCTGCCGATCTGGTTGCCGGCCGGTGCCGCCGCCCGGCACGCCGTCGAGGAGTACGTCCGGGAGTTGGAGCGCCGCTCCGGCCACCAGCACGTCTACTCGCCGCCGCTGGGCAAGCGGGAACTCTTCGAACTCTCCGGCCATCTCGGCTACTTCGCCGACGACATGTTCCCGCCGATGCGGCTGAGCGCCGACGACGAGTTCGTGCTCCGGCCGGCGCTCTGCCCGCACCACGCGCTGGTCTTCCGGGCGCGGGGCCGTTCCTACCGGGAGTTGCCGTTGCGGATCGCGGAACTGGGCGGGATGTACCGCGCGGAGCGATCCGGTGTGCTCGGCGGACTGTCCCGGGTACGTGCCATCTCGCTCAACGACGCGCACACCTTCTGCGCACCCGAGCAGGTCGGCGCGGAGGTCGTCGAGATCCTCGGACTGATCCGTGCCGCGCACGCCGCGCTCGGTGTCCGGCCGGCCGGGTTCCGGCTGTCGCTGCGCGGGCCGGGCGGGAGGTACGTCGGCGACGACGCCCAGTGGGCCCGCGCCGAGGACTTGCTCCGGGAGGCGCTGGCCGGGATGGAGTACGTCGAGGCGCCGGGGGAGGCTGCCTTCTACGGTCCGAAGATCGACATCCAGATCGTCGACGCCGCCGGCCGGGAGTCGACCATCTCCACCGTTCAACTGGACTTCGACAAGCCGGAACGGTTCGACCTGTCGTACACCGACTCGGACGGCAGCCGGCGTCGCCCGGTGATGGTGCACCGCAGTCTGGTCGGCAGCATGGAGCGGCTGTTCGCGTACCTCATCGAGGTGCACGAGGGTGCCTTTCCCGCCTGGTACGCGCCCGTCCAGGTGGTGCTGCTGCCCGTCGACGACGGCCAGGCCGGCGCGGCGGCCGACCTGGCCCGACGGGCTCGCGACGCCGGCCTGCGGGTCGAGGTCGACGCCGCCGGCTCGCTGGGCGCCCGGGTACGGGACGCGGCCCGCCGCCGCGTCCCGTACCTCGGGGTGCTGGGGGCCCGGGAGGTGGCCGACGGGCACCTCGCGTTGCGTCTGCGCGGCGGCCGCGCCCTGGCTCCGATGCCCGCCGACGCGGCTCTCGCCCTGATCCGTGGGCAGGTCGACGCCCGCGCCAGCGACCTGCTGCCCTCGGACTGACCCGCTCACCGATCGTCTCGCGCGCACGGCCGCCCGACCTCAGACCGATGCCGGTTGGGCGGCCGGTTCCTCGTCGACCACAGCGCCGGTGAACTGTGAGCGGTAGAGCCGGTGGTACGCGCCCTGGACGGCCAGCAACTGCTCGTGGGTGCCCTGCTCGACGATCCGGCCGTCCTCCATCATCAGGATCAGGTCGGCGTCGCGGATGGTGGACAGCCGGTGCGCGATGACGAAGCTGGTCCGGTCCGAGCGCAGCGCGGCCATCGCCCGTTGCAGCAGCACCTCGGTACGGGTGTCCACCGAGCTGGTGGCCTCGTCGAGGATCAGCAGCGACGGCTCGGCGAGGAACGCCCGCGCGATGGTGATGAGCTGCTTCTCGCCGGCGCTGACGTTGCTGCCCTCCTCGTCGATGACGGTGTCGTAACCGTCGGGAAGGCTGCGCACGAACCGGTCCACGAAGGTGGCCCGGGCGGCGGCGAGGATCTCCTCATCGGTGGCGTCCGGCCGCCCGTAGGCGATGTTGTCCCGGATGGTGCCGCCGAACAGCCAGGTGTCCTGGAGCACCATGCCGATCCGGCCGCGCAGGTCGTCGCGGCGCATCGTGGTGATGTCCACCCCGTCGAGCGTGATCCGGCCCGCGTCCAGCTCGTAGAACCGCATCACCAGGTTGACCAGGGTGGTCTTGCCGGCGCCGGTCGGGCCGACGATGGCCACTGTGTGGCCGGGCTCGGCGACCAGCGAAAGGTCGTCGATCAGCGGCTTGTCCGGCTCGTAGCGGAACGAGACGTGCTCGAACTCGACCCGGCCGTGCGGGTCGGTGACCCGGGCCGGCGCGACCGGGTCGGGGGTCTGCTCGTCCGCGTCGAGCACCGCGAAGACCCGCTCGGCCGACGCCACGCCGGACTGGAGCAGGTTGGCCATCGAGGCGAGTTGGGTGAGCGGCTGGGTGAACTGGCGGGAGTACTGGATGAACGCCTGCACGTCCCCGAGGCTCATCGTGCCGGAGGCGACCCGCAGCCCACCGACGACGGCGATCGCCACGTAGCTCAGGTTTCCGATGAACATCATCGACGGCATGATGATCCCGGAGATGAACTGCGCCCCGAAGCTGGCCCGGAACAACTCCTCGTTCTTCGCGTGGAACGCGGCCTCGACCTCACGCTGCCGGCCGAAGACCTTCACCAGCTCATGGCCGGTGTACGCCTCCTCGATCTGACCGTTCAACTCGCCGGTGTGCGTCCACTGGGCGATGAACTGCTTCTGCGAGCGCTTGGCGATGCGCTGGGTCACCAGCACCGACAGCGGCACCGCGACCAGGGCCACCAGGGCCAGCACCGGCGAGATCCAGAACATCACGGCCAGCACGCCGACGACGGTCAGCAGCGAGGTGAGCAGCTGGCTGAGGGTCTGCTGGAGGCTGGTGGAGATGTTGTCGATGTCGTTGGTGACCCGGCTGAGCAGCTCGCCGCGCGGCTGCCTGTCGAAGTAGGGCAGCGGCAGCCGGTTGAGCTTCTCTTCCACCTCGGCGCGCAAACGCAGCACGGTGCGCTGGACCACCCCGTTGAGCAGCCAACCCTGCCACCAGGACAGCAGGCTCGCCGCCAGGTAGAGCCCGAGCGCCAGCAGCAGCACCCGACTCAGTGCGTGGAAGTCGATGCCCACCCCGGGCACCACGTCCATCCTGGCCAGCATGTCGGCGAAGCTGTCGTTGCCGCTGGCCCGGGCCGCCGCGACTGCCTGGTCGGCGGTGGTGCCGGCGGGCAGTTGCCGGCCGATCACCCCAGTGAAGATCAGGTCGGTGGCGTGGCCGAGGATCTTCGGCCCGGCCACGCTGAACCCGACGCTCACCACGGCGAGGGTGATGATCGCGGCCAGGTGCAGTCGGTGCGAGCGCAGCCGGCCGAGCAACCGTCGGGCCGACGGGCCGAAGTTCATCGACTTCTCGGCGGGCATTCCGGCGCTCATCCATCCCGGGCCGCCGCCCGGACGGCCCGGTGGCAGCCGCTTGGGTGTCCGCGCGTCGCCGCCGGCCTGCTGCCCGTCGCCTCCCGGCGTTGGCGGGTCGCCGGCCGGCTTCTGACTGGGTACGGCCGCGGTGCGCGGCTCGTCGCGCTCGCTCATGCCGCCACCTCCGTGGTCTGCTGCGAGGCCACGATCTCGGCGTACGTCGGGCAGGTGTCCAACAACTCCGCGTGTCGTCCCACTCCGACGACCCCTCCGTTCTCGAGAACGATGATCTGATCGGCGTCGATGATCGTGGAGACCCGCTGGGCGACGATCACCACCGCCGCGTGCGCGGTGACCGGCCGCAGGGCCGCTCGCAGCCGCGCGTCGGTGCCCAGGTCGAGCGCGGAGAACGAGTCGTCGAAGAGGTAGATCTCCGGTTGCCGGACCAGGGCGCGGGCGATGGCCAGGCGCTGCCGTTGCCCACCGGAGACGGTGGTGCCGCCCTGCGCGATCGGGGCGTCCAACCCGCCGGGCATCTGGGCCACGAAGTCCCGGGCCTGGGCGATCTCCAGCGCCGACCACAGCTCCTCGTCGGTGGCGTCCGGGTTGCCGTAGCGCAGGTTGCTGGCGACCGAACCGGTGAACAGGTACGGCCGCTGCGGCACCAGGCCGATGCGGCGCCACAGCTCGTCCGGCGCCAACTCCCGCACGTCCACCCCGTCGACCAGCACCGCGCCGTCGGTGACGTCGACCAGGCGGGGGATCAGGGACAGCAGCGTCGTCTTGCCCGCGCCGGTGCTGCCGATGATCGCCGTGGTGGTGCCCGGGGTCGCCCGGAAGGAGATGTCGCGCAGCACCGGCTCCACCGCACCCGGGTACTGGAAGCGCACCCCGCGCAGCTCCAACTCGGCCCGGCTGGGCAGCTCGGTGACCGGCACGGTGGCCGGGACCACCGAGGAGTCGGTGTCCAGCACCTCGACGATCCGCTCGGCGCAGACCGCCGCCCTCGGCACCATCATCAGCATGAAGGTGGCCATCATGACCGCCATCAGGATCTGCATCAGGTACTGGAGGAACGCGGTGAGCGCGCCGACCTGGATCGCGCCGGCGTCCACCCGCTGCGCGCCGAACCAGAGCACGGCCACGCTGGAGACGTTCAGCACCAGCATGACCACCGGAAAGATCAACGCCAGCAATCGACCGGTACGCAGCGCGGTCGCGGTCAGGTCGGCGTTGGCGACGCCGAAGCGTTCCGTCTCGTACGGCTCTCGGACGAACGCACGGACCACCCGGATGCCGGTGATCTGCTCGCGCAGCACCCGGTTGACCGTGTCGATGCGGGTCTGCATCAGCCGGAAGCCCGGCACCATCCGACGGATGATCGCGCCGAGGGCGATGGCCAGCACCGGCACGCTGACCAGCAGCAGCCAGGAGAGCCCGACGTCCTCACGCAACGCCATGAACACACCGCCGACGCTCATGATCGGTGCGGCGACGAGCATCGTGCAGCTCATCAGCACGAGCATCTGCACCTGCTGCACGTCGTTGGTGTTGCGGGTGATCAGCGACGGCGCCCCGAACCGGGCCACCTCGCGGGCGGAGAAGCGGTTGACGTGCCCGAACAGTTCGGCGCGTACGTCCCGGCCGAAGCCCATCGCGACCCGGGCGCCCAGGTAGACAGCCGCGATGGAGCAGACGATCTGGATCAGGCTGACCAGCAGCATCCAGCCGCCGGTGCGCACGATGTAGTCGGTGTCGCCCCGGGCCACACCCTGGTCGATGATGTCCGCGTTGAGGCTGGGCAGGTAGAGCGAGGCCATGGTGCCCACGAACTGGAGCAGCACGACCGCCAGCAACGGTCTCTGATAGGTGCGCAGTTGGCCGCGCAGGAGTCGGATCAGCACGCCGGGTCCTTCGTTTCGGTAGGGCGTCCGGTCATCCGCGGGTCGTCTCCGCTGCCGATGACCTCAAGCAGGAACTCCCGGATCACCTGGGCCTTCGCCGGGTCGGCGTCGACCGAGGTGAGGGGCCGTCCGGAGTGCATGAGCGCGTCGAGCGCGGCCACCCGCTCCCGCCCGGCCGGGGTGATGGCGAGTCGGATGCTGCGCCGGTCGTTGTCGTCGCGCTGCCGCTCGACCAGACCGTCGCGCTCCAGCGTGTCGACGATTCCGGTGAGGGTCGCCGGGCGGACGAACCCCTTCTCGGCGACCGTCCGGTGCGGCAACTCGCCGTGCCGGGCGAGCGTCATCAGGGTGATCATGCCGGCCTGGGTGAGGCCGTGCTCCTCGGCGAGGTAGCGGTTCCACCGCTGCCCCACCAGGTGCCCGGCCACCACCAGCAGCCGGCCGAGCGGCACGTCCTGGAGGGTCACGAGTTCCACGGCTAGCAGATTAGCCCCCTGATAGTCAGGGGCCAAACGAATTTGCCGCAGCGGTGGCCCAACCCGGCCCGTCGACGCGAGCTGATCGCGGCGGGAGGGCAGAAACGCGTCGATCATGGAGTTGTGGTGGGCAATTCGCCCCTCACTGCCCCTTCTGCGGGGCACCACAACTCCATGATCGACGCGCTGGAGGGTGTCCTACCAACTCGTGGGGAGGGGCATTCCTTCGGTGAAGCCGGCGGCACTCTGCACGCCGACGATGGCCCGCTCGTGGAACTGGGTCAGGTCCCGCGCGCCGGCGTACGTGAACGCGCTGCGTACCCCGGCGATGATCTCGTCGATCAGGTCCTCGACACCGGGGCGGGCCGGGTCCAGGTGCATCCGGGCCGAGGAGATGCCCTCCTCGAACACCGCCTTGCGGGCCCGGTCGTACGGGCTGTCGTCGGCGGTCCGGGCGCTGACCGCCCGAGCCGAGGCCATTCCGAAGCTCTCCTTGTACCGCCGGCCGTCCGGCTCGGTGTAGAGGTCACCGGGGGACTCGTAGGTGCCGGCGAACCAGGAGCCGATCATCACGTTCGACGCGCCGGCGGCGAGCGCCAGCGCCACGTCCCGGGGGTGCCGCACCCCGCCGTCGGCCCACACGTGCCGGCCCAGTTGGCGGGCGGCGGCCGCGCAGTCGAGCACGGCGGAGAACTGCGGTCGACCCACGCCGGTCATCATCCGGGTGGTGCACATCGCCCCCGGGCCGACGCCGACCTTGATGATGTCCGCCCCCGCCTCCACCAGGTCGCGGACGCCCTCGGCGGTGACCACGTTGCCGGCCGCCACCGGCACCCCCGGGTCCAGCTTCCGGACCGCCTGAAGTGCCGAGATCATCCGTGCCTGGTGGCCGTGCGCGGTGTCCACGACCAACGTGTCCACCCCCGCCTCCAGTAGCGCCGCCGCCTTGCCGGTCACGTCCCCGTTGATCCCGACGGCCGCCGCGATCCGTAGCCGGCCCCGGTCGTCCACCGCCGGTGTGTAGAGCGTGGCGCGCAACGCGCCCTGTCGGGTCAGCACCCCGACCAGTCGACCTTCGGCGTCCACCACCGGGGCGAGTCGGCGACGGCCCGCGGAGAGCAGATCGAAACCGGTACGAGGATCCGCGTCCGCCGGGACGGTGTGCAGCTCGGTGGACATCACGTGACGCAGTTGCGCGAAGCGGTCCACGCCAGTGGTGTCCGCCTCGGTGACCACGCCCATCGGCCGGCCGGCGTCGTCGACGACGATCACCGCTCCGTGCGAGCGCTTGGGCAGCAGGTGGATGGCGTCGCCCACGGTCTCGGTCGGGCCCAGCGTGATGGGGGTGTCGTAGACCAGGTGGCGCTGCTTGACCCAGGCGACGACGTTCGCCACCACCTCGATCGGAATGTCCTGCGGGATCACCGTGATGGCACCCCGGCGGGCGACCGTCTCGGCCATCCGCCGTCCGGCGACCGCCGTCATGTTCGACACCACCAAGGGAATCGTGGTGCCGGTGCCGTCGCCGGTGGAGAGGTCGACGTCGAGTCGGGAGCCCAGGTCGGAGCGGGCCGGCGCCATGAAGACGTCGGTATAGGTCAGGTCGTGCGCGGGAGCCGCGCCGTGAAGGAACCGCACCCGACAATCATTCCCGCTGGTGGCCCGTTCCACCGCCGGTGGTCGCGGAAAACACTCGCATCGCCGTCGGTCCCGGTGCCGCGCCACTGCTCGCCGGAGGAGCCGAGGTGCACGGCGAGTCCGGGTAGAAACCGGTCAGCCCAGCAGGAGTGTCACGGCGAGCCCGGCCATGACGACGGCGATGAGCGCGTCCAGCACCCGCCAGGCGACGGCGCGGGCGAGCAGCGGCGCGAGGCGCTGCGCACCGACGCCGAGCGCGGTGAACCAGACCACGCTGGCCAGAACGGCGCCGGTGCCGAAGACCCACCGGTGCGGATGTTGCTGGGCCACGCTGCCAAGGAGCAGCACGGTGTCCAGGTAGACGTGCGGGTTCAGGTAGGTGAAGGCGGCACAGGCCAGCAGGGTCGCCCCCAACGTGGCCGGCGGCCGTTCGGTGGGCAGCAGGGCGCCGGGACGCAGGGCGCGGCGGGCGGCGAGCCCCGCGTAGCAGAGCAGGAAGGCTGCTCCGCCCCACCGGATCGCCGTCAGCAGGCCCGGTCGACCGGTCACCAGCGAGCCGACCCCGGCCACTCCCGCCATGATCAGCAGCGCGTCCGAAGCGGCGCAGGTCAGCACCACGGGTACGACGTGCTCGCGTCGCAGGCCCTGACGCAGGACGAAGGCGTTCTGGGCGCCGATGGCGACGATGAGAGCGATGGAGACCGAGAAGCCGGCGAGGGCGGAGGTGAGCACGGAGTCGACGCTAGGACCGTCGACAGCCACCAGTCCAACTAAAGATTCTCAGGCATCTTAAGCTCGGCTAATGGATGGTCTCGACTCGGCGCAGCTGCGGACACTCGCGGCGGTGGTGGCGGAGGGCAGCTTCGACGCGGCGGCCCGGCTGCTGCACGTCACGCCGTCGGCGGTGAGCCAACGGATCAAGGCGCTGGAGGAGACAGTCGGTCAGGTGCTGGTCCGCCGTGCCCGTCCGTGCGTGGCAACCGACGCCGGCCGCCCGCTGCTGCGCCTGGCCGGCCAGCTCGCGCTGCTCGAACGGGAGGCGCTGGCCGATGCCCGCGGCCCGTTGGCCGGCGGTGGCCGGATCCGGGTCGCCGTGGTGGTCAACGCGGACTCCCTGGCCACCTGGTTCCCCGCCGCGTTGGCCCGGTTGCCGCAGCGGGCCGGGCTCTCGTTCGACCTGCGGCAGGACGATCAGGACCACACTGCCGAGCTGCTGCGCGACGGCTCGGTGACGGCAGCGGTCACCGCCCAGCGGGAGGCCGTGCAGGGTTGCCGCGTGCTGCGACTCGGGGCCGTGCGCTACCGCGCGTTGGCCACAGCGGAATTCGCGGCGTCCCACTTCCCCGAAGGACTCGCCGCCGCCGCGCTGGCGAGCACCCCGTTGTTGGTCTTCGACCGGAAGGACCGGGTGCAACATCGGTTCATCCGGGCGGTGGTCGGTCGACCGCTCGACCCGCCGGTGAACTACGTACCGTCGGTGCCGGCGTTCAGCGAGGCGATCCGGCTCGGGTTGGGATGGGGTCTGGTGCCGGAACAGATCGCCCAGGCCGACCTGACCGCGGGTCGCTGTGTCGACCTCGCGCCGGGCCGACACCTCGACGTTCCGCTGTACTGGCAGCACTGGCGGCTGGAGTCGGACGTGCTGAACGCCCTGACCCTCGCCGTCCGCGAGGTCGCCGCCGAAACCCTGCGCTGATCGTCCGCCGGACGGCTCAGGCGATGGTGCAGATGGGCGCGCCGGCGGTGATCACGGCCCCGACCTCGGCGTTGAGGCCGCTGACCGTACCCGCCTTGTGCGCGTGCAGCGGCTGCTCCATCTTCATCGCCTCCAGCACCACGACCAGGTCACCCTCGGCCACCGTGTCGCCGTCCGCCACCGCGATCTTGACGATGGTGCCCTGCATCGGCGAGGTGAGCGAGTCGCCGCCGGCCGGGGCGCCGGCCTTGGCACCGCCACCGCGCCGGGTCGGCTTACGAGCGGCGGGTGCCGCGGTGGTCGTACTCCCGCCGAAGCCGGCGGGGAGGCTGACCTCGATGCGCTTGCCGCCCACCTCGACCACGACGGTGTCGCGCTCGGCCGGCGCCTCGGCGCTGCCGGCGGCGGCGGTGAACGGCGGGACCGTGTTGTGGAACTCGGTCTCGATCCACCGGGTGTGCACGGTGAAGGGCTCGGCGGTGAACGCCTCGTCCCGCACGACGAGCCGGTGGAACGGCAGCGCGGTGGCCATCCCGTCGAGGACCATCTCGTCCAGCGCGCGGCGGGCGCGCTCCAGCGCCTCGGTCCGCGTCTCACCGACGATGATCACCTTGGCGAGCAATGAGTCGAAGTTGCCGCCGATCACGTCGCCGGCCGAGATGCCGGTGTCGACCCGCACACCTGGCCCGCTGGGCAGGCGCAGCGCGGTGACCGTGCCGGGCGCGGGGAGGAAGTTACGGCCCGGGTCCTCGCCGTTGATCCGGAACTCGATGGCGTGCCCGCGCGGCGTCGGGTCCTCGGTGATCCGCAGCTTCTCGCCGTCGGCGATCCGGAACTGTTCGCGGACCAGGTCGATGCCGGCGGTCTCCTCGGTGACCGGGTGCTCGACCTGGAGTCGGGTGTTGACCTCCAGGAAGGAGATGGTGCCGTCGACGCCGACCAGGTATTCCACGGTGCCGGCGCCGTGGTAGCCGGCTTCGCGACAGATCGCCTTGGCGCTGTCGTGAATCTGGGCGCGCTGGGCGTCGGTGAGGAACGGCGCGGGCGCCTCCTCGACGAGCTTCTGGTGCCGCCGCTGCAACGAGCAGTCCCGGGTGCCCACCACGATCACGTTGCCGTGCTGGTCGGCGAGGACCTGCGCCTCGACGTGCCGGGGCTGGTCGAGGTACCGCTCGACGAAGCACTCGCCCCGACCGAACGCCGCGACCGCCTCCCGGGTTGCCGACTCGAACAGCTGCGGGATCTCCTCCATCGTGCGGGCGACCTTGAGGCCGCGCCCGCCACCACCGAAGGCGGCCTTGATGGCGACCGGCAGGCCGTGGTCGACGGCGAAGGCCATCACCTCGTCCGGGCTGGCCACCGGATCCGGGGTGCCGGGGACCAGCGGTGCGCCGGCCCGCTGGGCGATGTGCCGGGCGGTGACCTTGTCACCCAGGTCGCGGATCGCCTGCGGGGTGGGGCCGATCCAGGTCAGCCCGGCGTCGGTGACGGCCTGGGCGAAGTCGGCGTTCTCACTGAGGAAGCCATAACCCGGGTGTACGGCGTCGGCACCGGCGCGAGCGGCGACGTCGAGCAGCTTGTCGATGCGCAGGTAGGTCTCGGTCGCGCTGTCCCCGCCCAGCGCGTACGCCTCGTCCGCGAGGGTGGCGTGCAGGGCGTCGCGGTCGGAGTCCGCGTACACGGCAACGCTGCCCAGGCCGGCGTCGCGGCACGCGCGGATCACCCGGACGGCGATCTCGCCGCGGTTGGCGATGAGTACCTTGCGCACCTTCGTGGCTCCTCCCGGGCAGGTTACTGACGGGGAGTCTATCGGCCGCCCACGGCGGCCCTAACGATCGCTCAGTGTGGGATGGCGCACTGCACCCGCCACGGTTTAGTCAAACTTGGCTATTACGCTTGTCGGGTGTCTTCGACTCGGATGATGATTCTCGGTCTGGTGCGGTGGATGCAGCCCGTGCACGGCTACGACGTGCGCCGTGAGCTGCTGAGCTGGAGCGCCGACAAGTGGGCGAACGTGCAACCCGGATCGATCTATCACGCCCTGCGCAAGCTCACCGAGGAGGGGCTGCTCCGCGCCGTCGCGACCGAGCAGGTGGGCGCCCGACCGGCGCGGACCACGTACGAGGTGACGGTCAAGGGGGAGGACGAGTTCGAGACGCTGCTGCGCAACTCCTGGTGGACCATCAGCGAGCCGGTCGACCCGTTCGTGGCCGCCTTCTCCTTCCTGCCGGCCATGCCGCGCGCCGAGGCGGCTGCCGCCCTGCGTAACCGGGCCAACCTGCTGCGCGCCGGCGTCGACTCGATGCGCGCCTCGCTGGAGTCGGGCTGGGTGCGCAACCGCAAGCCGGTGCACGTGGCCTGGATGTTCGAACTGTGGTCGGCGCGCGCGGAGGCGGAGATGACCTGGTGCGAGCGGATCGCGGAGCGGATCGATTCCGGAGTGTCGTACCTGCCTGCTGAGCTGGACGGAGCGCAGGGTTGGACGGGGTGGAAGGACGGCGCGGAGTCGCCCGGCACCGACGCGGAATAATCAACGTTGACTAGAAAAGCTATATCGCGTTAGCCTACCGACGGCACAGCGGGGGATTGCGCCGTCCGGCGTCGACCCACTCGACGGCCGGCCCGACCGGCCCGAACGACCAGGAGCAGAGATGATCGAGACCAGGGGGCTGCGGAAGTCGTTCCGCTCCCGCGCGGGTCGAGAGACGAAGACGGTGGACGCCGTGCGGGGCGTCGATCTTGACGTTGCCAAGGGTGAGATCTTCGGCTTCCTCGGCCCGAACGGCGCCGGTAAGACCACCACGCTGCGGATGCTCGCCACGCTGATCGAGCCGGACGGCGGCGAGGCCACCATCGCGGGCGCCGACCTGCGCAAGGACCCCGCCGAGGTGCGTCGCCGCATCGGGTACGTCCCGCAGGGCGGCAGCACCTGGGACGAGTCCACCGCCCGCGAAGAGCTGGTGCTGCACGCCCGGATGTACGGCATCAGCAAGGCCGAAGCGCAGCGGCGTGCCGCCCGCGCCCTCGACGCCTTCCAGCTCACCGAATACGCCGACCGCAAGTGCAAGACCTACTCCGGCGGCCAGCGTCGCCGCGTGGAGATCGCCCTCGGCATCATCCACGAGCCGAAGATCGTCTTCCTGGACGAGCCGACCACCGGCCTCGACCCGCAGAGCCGCGCGCACATGTGGGACGAGATCCGCCGGCTCCGCGCCGACGGGATGACCGTCTTCATCACCACCCACTACCTGGACGAGGCCGACGCGCTCTGCGACCGGATCGCGATCATGGACAACGGCGAGGTGGTGGCCGAGGGCACCCCCGCCGAGCTGAAGCGGGAGATCTCCGGCGACGTGGTGCTGGTCGGTCTCGACCTGACCGCCACCCCGCAGGCCGCCCAGACGCTCGACGGCGAGCCGTACGTCAACAAGCTGGAGACGGTCGACGAGGGCGGCCTGCGCCTCTACGTCGACGAGGGCGCCACCGCCATCCCGCAGGTGCTGCGCCGACTCGACCACGCCGGGCTGGAGTTGCGCTCGATCGAGCTGCACCGACCCAGCCTGGACGACGTCTTCCTCACCAAGACCGGCCGCTCGCTGCGCGAGTCCTGACCACCGGAGACGACTCTCATGAAATTCGCCCGTGACTCGTGGCTGATCTTCCAGCGCCAGATCCAACTCCTACTACGCAACCCGGTCTGGGTCTTCGTCGGCGTGTTCCAGCCGGTCATGTACCTGCTGCTCTTCGCCCCGCTGCTCAAGCCGGCACTGAACGCGCCCACCCAGGCGGCCGCCTACAAGATCTTCGTACCGGGTCTGCTGGTGCTCCTGGCCATCTTCGGCGGCCTGTTCCAGGGCTTCGGCCTGATCGCCGAGCTGCGAGCCGGCGTCATCGAACGCTCCCGGGTCACCCCGATCAGTCGGCTCGCCCTGCTGCTCGGCCGCTCGCTGCGCGACGTGGTCTCGCTCCTGGTGCAGGCCGTCATCATCACGCTCCTGGCGCTCATCTTCGACCTGCGGGTGTTCCTCGGGGACCTGCTGCTGGCGTACCTGATGCTCGCCCTGATCGCCCTCATGACCTCGGCCGTCTCCTACGGCGTCGCCCTCAAGGTCAAGAGTGAGGACGCGCTCGCCCCGCTGATGAACACGGTGGCGCAGCCGGTGCTGCTGCTCTCCGGCATCCTGCTGCCGCTGACCTTCGCGCCCGGCTGGTTGCAGGGCATCGCCAACTGGAACCCGTTCTCCTGGGCGGTCGACGGCACCCGGGCGCTGTTCGCCGGTGACCTGGGCAGCGACAAGGTCTGGCAGGGCCTCAGCATCACCGCGGTCCTGGCCGCGCTGGGCGTCTACTGGGCTGCCCGCCAGTTCGCCCGCAGCGTCCGCTGACGCCCGCTCCCGCTGCTCCTCCATGGTGAGGTGTCCCCTGGTGGGGGCACCTCACCATCCGTGTTCGGCGGTTGCCGACGGTCAGCGGACCCGGGCCAGGGTCAGGCCGTCCGCGATCGCAAGCATCACCGGGTCCACCCGTACGTCCGCGACAACCTCATCGTTGAACGCGGCGATGGCCCGGTCGGCGGCGTCCCGCGGGGCGATGACCCGCCCGCCACGCAGGACGTTGTCGACGGCGATCACCCCACCCGGACGCATCCGGGGCACCAACTCGGCCCAGTAGATCGGGTAGCCGGTCTTGTCCGCGTCGATGAACGCGAAGTCCAGGTGCCGCTCGTGCGGCAACTCCCGCAGCCCGTCAGCGGCCGGGCCGATGCGCAGGTCGATCAGATCCTGCACGCCGGCCCGCGCCCAGTAGCGCCGGGCGATGCCGGTGAACTCCTCGGAGATGTCGAAGCAGGTCAATCGCCCACCCTCGGGCAACCCGCGGGCGATCGCCAGCGACGAGAGCCCGGTGAACGTGCCGACCTCGACGGCCTGGCGCACACCGAGCAGCCGGGTGAGGAAGGTCAGGAATGCGGCCTGCTCCGGAGCCACCTGCATGGTGGCGTGCTCGGGCAGCACCGACCGGGTCTCCTCGGCCAGGTCACGGATGATCTCGTCCGGCGGGGAGCCGTGTGCGACCAGATAGGCGTGCAGCTCGTTGGTGAGCGGGATCGACTTGATGGTCATGACCGGACGTTACCGAGCGGCTCGACCATTTGGCCGCCCGGCGCGACAGTCGTCCACAGGTCGGTGATCCGCAGATCCAGCTCGGCGAGGAGCCGGCGCAGCAGCGGCATCGACAGCCCGACCACCGTCCCCGGGTCACCCTCGATCCGTTCCACGAACGGCCCACCCAGCCCGTCGATCGTGAACGCGCCGGCCACCGCCAGTGGCTCGCCGGTGGCCACGTACGCGGCGATCTCGTCGTCACTGATGTCAGCGAAGTGGACGGTTGTCGACGCGACCGCCTCCGCGCGCCGGCCCGCAACCACGTCGACCAGGCAGTGCCCGCTGTGGAGAATGCCGCTGCGGCCCCGCATCCGCAGCCACCGCCGGGTCGCGTCCGCGGCATCCGTCGGCTTGCCGAGGATCTCCCCGTCGAAGGCGAGCACCGAGTCGCAGCCGATCACCAACGTCCGCTGATCGGCGGCCGAGTTGAGCCGGGTCAGCACCGCCTGTGCCTTCAGGCGAGCCAACTCCAGGCACAACTCCTCGGCCCGTTCGGTCACCACCAGGGACTCGTCCACCCCACTGACCAGCACCTCCGGCTCGACGCCGGCAGCCTGGAGCAACTTACGACGGGCAGGGCTCGCCGATGCGAGCACGAGGCGGAGCGGCAAAGTCTCAGACACCACCCCGACGTTACCGCCCAACACCCCACCAGGACGGACCCACACCCCGCCGCCGAGTGGCCCGCCCTTGATCCATTCCATTTCCAGGAAACCGCGCTATCCCACCACCCCGAACACCGCGACTTCCTGCAAGCAGAGTGGATCACCGCTTCGCCGATCGTTCAGCGACTGATTCTGGGTGGCGGATCATCACCACGACGACGCCGCCGCGCCATCACGGCCCATCCGACGCCGGCAGCCACGAGCACCCCGAGAGTGGCCAGCCCCCGCGCGGTCGCGCCATCGCTCTCATCACCCGGCTGCGCACCAGCCGTCGTGGTCGGGCCAGCGCCGGCCGGAGCGCTCACCGATTCAAACCCAAGCGGCGGTACGTCTGCCGTCAGCGCCGCCACAAGATCGATCACTCCATAGCCGTACTCGTCGTCACGCCCAGGGGGGCCCTTGTCGACGGCGGTAGCCGTGAGCCGATGCGCCACCTCCCGGGCCGGCAGGTACGGGTACTTGGATCTGATCAACGCAGCCGCACCCGCAACGATCGCCGTCGCGTCGGAGGTGCCGGTGCCTTTGCGGTACTTGCCGTCGATGCTCGTGCTGTAGATGTCTACCGCAGGCGCAACCACGTCAATCTCCGGCCCAGTGACCGAGACGGCGGCACGCTTCCCGTCTCGGTCGATTCCACCCACCGCGATAACCTCCGGGTAGCGTGCGGGATAACCCACCATTTGCGTCCAAGGTGCATTGCCGGCGGCAGCAACCACTATGATGTCAGCTTGTAAGGCCATTCTGACTGCCTGTTGCAGGCGAGCGCTAACCCCGCCGGCGATTGAAATGCTGATAACATCGGCACCGGCGCTGATTGCGTACTCTATTGCCGCTGCTAATGATTCCGAATCGCCTTCCCTCCCCGGAGGTGAACAAAATATTGGCAGAATCCTCGCTTTCGGTGCGATGCCCAGTGCACCTGAGTACCCGTTGCCGTGAGCCGCGATTAGACCCGCCATTCCCGTGCCATGGCCGTCCATGTCGGTCAATCCGTCCCCGCCGCCTCCAGAAATTACGTCTTTGCCAGGAAGTAGGCTTCCCCTTAGATCCGGATGTTGGTCTGTGCCACTGTCGGGAAGTGCAACAACCACCCCGTCGCCTTGGCTGATCTCATGCGCGTCGGTAGCTTTCAAAAAATTGAGATGCCATTGCTCGCTACGGGCGTGATTGGGCTGTCTTTGTAGCGCGGGCTCTGGAATTCCTCCCGAAAGGCTCAATGCCAACAGGAGGGGGAGGGCGAGGTAAGGCCTCACCGAGGAAGGCCGAGAGCGGGGCCCGGGTCGATTGGGCCGTCCTCGTCGGGCGGGAGCACCACTGGTGCCACTCCTTGCTCGGTTCTCCACGGATAGTCGGCGTCCCACCGGTCGGACTCGCTGTCGCTGCCACCGTAAACCCAACGGCCGGGACGGACAGGAGGGGTTCCCGTCTGCCGATTGGCTCCGGTGCCCGGGGCGCCACCGATAGGCGACATGCCGCCGATCGTTCCGGAAGCGCGCGGAGCGCTTGGTCGTGAGCCTGCCCCTCCTGTTGGCGCTGTCCCAGCGCTACCGCCGCCGATGACACCTCCAATCGGATTGACCCGGCGCGGCGCGGCCGCGCCGCTGTTGGGTTGACCAAAGCCAAGGCCGGGTGATCCACCGATCAAACCACTCGGTGGCATTGTCCGAGGTGTGGTGGGCGTAGTAACCCCGTTGGTCCTCGGCTCGTTGGGTGAAGGCAGCCCCGGTGCGCGCTGCTCAGTTGGCGACCGGAGGACATTTGACGCGTTAGGAATTCCCCCGAGAGTTGGCGGTTGCGCCATTCCAGATGCCTGGTTGACGTGTCCTAGTTGTTGGCCGCGTGGCAAGTCGCCAACCGTGGGGACTGGGACTGCTGTTGCCCCACCAAGAACAGGGCCAACTCCTCCGGTAGCCGGTAGCCGGCTGTCGGGCGAGCTAGCGGAAGAGTCAATGGATGACGGAATCCTCGCAGGTGGCCGAATGGGGACCGGAACGATGGGGGGAACAATGGGTGCCAGTGCCACAGCTGTTGTCGTGCCAGCCCCTTCTTCGTCGACGCGAGGAGCGGGCCGAGGGGGTGGTTTTTGAAGTGTTGCTTGGGCTTGTTGGAGTTCGCCGCTCAGGTTGAACATCATGGAGCGGGCCTGCACGTTCAGCCGTTCCAGGTCCCCGTCAGCGACAGGCGGCTCGGTCACCCGGTTGCCCATCACCGCTTTCGGGTCGGCGACCATCGACTCGTACGCCTGCTTCTGCTGGAACTTGGTCGCGTACTCCTCATAGATCTTCTGAAGTGCGGCGCGGGTGGTGCCGATGGCCTGGGTTGCGGCGGAGAGCGCTGTGTAGTTCGCGGCGGCGGCGTCGTGGGTGCGCTGCACCTTGTCGATGAGTTCGTCGAGTTCGGCGAGGTACGTGCGGGAGGCGGCGCTGGTTTCGGGGGGCCATGCCGCGGCGAGTCCGCGTCGGTACTGCTGGAGGCGGCCGAGGTGGGTTTGCGCCAGGTCGCAGACCTTGCGCCAGCCGGCGACCTGTTTCCAGTGGTTGGCGGTGTCGTGGTCCTGGAGGCAGGCCCACATGCTGTTGACGTCCATGAGGTGCCAGTCGGTGAGGCCGGAGGTGCGGCCGGTGCCCCGTTCAATCACGGCAGCATCACCGGCCCTTCGGCGTCGGGACCGGTCGGGTCGGTCAGTATCGACGTGGGGCCGCCGGGCAGCATGTTCAAAGGGTTGGCGAGGGCTCGTTGCACGTCGATCACTCGGGCGGCGGTGAAGGCGTCGCTGTCGGCGTAGCGGGTGGCGACCTGATCGGCGGCGGCGGCGAGGTGGCCGGTGGCGCCGCGGACGGCGTACACCATGTCGGCGGTGGCCTGCTGCGTCTCGTGGTGGGCGTGCAGGAAGGTGACCAGCTCGATGAAGGCGTCACACGGGTTGGGCAGCTTCGCCGACATGTCTTCGGCGATGTACGACAGGTGCGGCGCGTAGTTGCTCTCGACCTCGGCGGCGAGCCGGTCGGCGAACTCTCTGAGCTGGCTGATGTCGGCTTCGATGCCGCCGTAACCGCGTAGCCAGGGTGCTGGCCGGTCCTCTTCGGGGATCATGGATCCTCCCTACCCGTAACGGCACCGTTTCCCTGAGTGAGGTTAACGGCTCATCGCCACCCTGGCAGCCCCCGTACGGCAGGTCTCGGGTCAGCGGGGCAGGCCGGCGGCACGCCACCCGCGTGAGTCGCCGGGTCGGCCGCTGCGCGCCCAGGCGGACGCGGTCGCCGGGGCGGGGGCGGCGGCCGGACGGGTTCGGACGATGATCGCCCCCACCAGAGCGGCCAACTCCTCGGCGGTGGGCACGCCGCGGACGACCCGGAACAGCGGCTCTTCGGCAGACATGCCGCCAGGGTACGCGGCGCGAAGTTACCCGAAGCGCCCAGTGGCGTGCCGGCGGTGTGAGCGTCAGCGGGTCCGGGTACCGTCTCACCGATGTCGAACGCGCTTCCCCAACTCGTCGCTGACCGATACCGGCTCCTGTCGCCGCTCGGCCAGGGCGGCATGGGCCGGGTGTGGAAGGCACGCGACGAGGTGCTGCACCGGGACGTCGCCATCAAGGAGTTGGTGCCGCCACCCGGTCTCACCGACGAGGAGCGCCGCGAGATGCGGGAGCGCTCGTTGCGGGAGGCGCGGGCCATCGCCCGGCTCAACCACGCCAATGTCGTCCGCATCTTCGACGTGCTGCGGACCGACGGCGATCCGTGGATCGTCATGGAGTACGTGGCGTCCAAGTCGTTGCAGGACACTCTCGCCGAGGACGGCCCCGTTTCGGTGGCCCGCACGGTGGAGATCGGCCTGGGCGTGCTGGGTGCGCTCAGCGCCGCGCACAAGGCGGGCGTCATGCACCGCGACGTCAAGCCCGGCAACGTGTTGCTCGGCGAGGACGGCCGGGTGGTGCTGACTGATTTCGGTCTCGCCACGATCCCCGGTGACCCCAACGTGACCCGCACCGGCATGGTGCTCGGTTCGCCCGCGTACATCTCGCCGGAGCGGGCCCGGGACGGCACCGCCGGGCCGGAGGCCGACCTGTGGTCGCTGGGCGCGACGCTCTACGCGGCGGTCGAGGGCAAGTCGCCGTATGCCCGGCCGTCGGCGATCGGCACCCTGGCCGCGTTGGCGACCGAACCGATTCCGCCGCCGAAGAACGCCGGTCCGCTCAAGGCCGTCCTCAACGGGCTGCTGCGCAAGGACCCGAACGAGCGGATCACCGCCGAGGTGGCGGAGCGGTTACTGCGCCGCGCCGGGGGCAAGCGGTCGCGCGGCATCTCCCTGCTCGATGGCGTACGCCGGCCTGGGCCGAACGGTCCGCGCGAGCCGCGACCGCCGCTGGTGCCGGCTCCGCGACCGGCCGAGAGTGTCGACCGGCCGGTGTCCCCGCCGCCCGCCGCCGCGACCACTTCCGCCGCCACCTCTGCCGCTGCCGCGACTTCCGCTGCTGCCGCGACCCCCGCCGCCGATGCCACGCCGACGGCGGTCGTCTCCTCGGGCGCGGCCGCGGACCCGACCGCTGTGGTGCCGGCCAAGCCGACCGCGGCGCCTGCCGAGCCGACCGCCACGATCGACCGCCCGACCGCTGCCGACCCGGTGGAGGCCGAGCCGACGACGAAGGTCGCGGCCGCGCCCGACACGAGCGTCGACGGTACGACGAACGTCGACGACGAGCCGACGGTTGTCGACGGTCCGCCGGTGGCTCCGGAGCAGCGCAAGCCGACCACGCCGACGTCGCTCATGCCGCCGGTGAGTCCGGCCGGCCGCGCTGCGGTGCCGCTCTCGGATGGCACGAAGCCGGACAACACCCGACGCAACCTGCTGATCGGGGCGGTGGTCGCGCTCCTGCTGATCGGCCTCGTGGTGGTCGTGCCGATGCTGACCAAGGACGACGACAAGACTCCGCAGGCCAACCCGACCGGTGCCGGCGCGACCTCGGGTGCCGCGCCGACCTCCGCTGCGGCAGCACCGCCACCGTCACCGACGACGGGTGCTCCGAGCCCGTCGGCGTCGGCCACCCCCTCCGTCGACCCGAACGCGCTGCCGGCGGGCTGGAAGCTGCACCGCGACCCGGCCGGCTTCTCCCTGCCGATTCCCAATGGTTGGGTGCGTCGCGAGGTCGACAGCGTCACTGTCGTCTTCGACCAGTCCAACGGGCCGGGTGAGCTGCTCGTGCAGTGGACCCCAAACCCGGCGAAGGACGCTGTGGCGGACTGGAGGGAGCAGGAGCCGAACCGCGCCAGCCGCGTCAACAACTACCAGTACCTCAGCATCAAGCCCTGCAACTTCTGGAAGACCTGTGGGGACTGGGAGTGGCTGGAAACCCGGGACGGGCAGCGGATCCACGTCCGTAACCGAGGGTTCGTGACGGCCAGCAACCGTGGTTACGCGCTGCGGTGGGAGATCGCGGAGAAGGACTGGCAGGCCAACCTGCCGAACTTCGACCGGATCGCCAAGGGTTTCGTGCCCGACCGTCAGGACTGAAACTCCTTCGCATGACCTTCCGTCGTCGTGGGTAATTGACCTTCGACGACGGAAGGGAGGCACGACATGGGTTACCGACGGAGGGACGCTCGGCCCCGGCTGGCACTGTGGATGCTCGTGGCGCTTGGCGATGCGATCCTGCTGCTGGTCAGCGCTGGGGTTTCGGTGCTCGTCGCACTGCTCGGCGTCGTGATCGTCACCGGCCTTGGTGTTGCTGCCTGGCGGTTGACCCGCAGGGGCGCGCTGGCTCGTGAGGATGCTGTGGTGCCGGCCCTGAGCCGGCGGCGGGCTTGACCCGTGCCCGGTGGTGTGGCGGCAGCCGGACCGATTGTCGACCATGATGGTGATCGTCGATCCCGCTGCCGCCAACGGCCCGGTCAGGTGTTGTTGGCCAACGCGATCAGGCGGCTCCGGTCACCGTTCCAGTAGTTGCGATCCACGTTGCCGCTGATCCCGGAGACCGCGCCGGTGCTGGTGTACTGCCAGAAGCTCCACACCGAAGCCCCGGCCGGCAGGGCACCGGGGGTGCTCGACCAGCGGGCCAGCCAGAGCGGGTGGTTCGCCCACGGGCCGGTCCAGCTGCCGGTGCACTGGTTCCACCAGCTCGTGGTGGTGTAGATGACCGCGTACCGCCCGGTGCGGGAGCGGTAGGTGTTCAGGAAGTCCTGCACCCAGTTGCGCATCCCGGTGGTGCTGAGCCCGTAGCAGTAGCCGCCGCTGTACGGGTTGGCCTCGATGTCCAGCGCGGCCGGCAGGGTGCGGCTGTCCGCGGACCAGGCGCCGCCGTTGGAGGCCAGGTAGTTGGCCTGGGTGGAGCCGGCGGAGATGTTCGGGCGGGCGAAGTGGTACGCCCCGCGGATCACCCCGGCGTTGTACGAGTTGACGTAGTTGGCGTTGAAGTTCGGGTCCTTGTAGCTGGTGCCCTCGGTCGCCTTGATGAAGGCGAACTCGATGCCGGCGTTGCGGACGCTGGTCCAGTTGATGCTGCCCTGGTAGCGGGACACGTCCACACCGGGTGTGGTGGCGGCGGCCGCCGGTCCGGCGGTCGCGACCAGAGCCGCCGCCGCGGTGGCGAGGACGGTGAGGCCGGCCGCGAGCGCGCGGCGCAGCGATGACGAGGTACGGGCCATGAGTGCCTCCAAGGACGTCGCTCTATCGACATCCATCTTTGGAGGTAAGTGCCCTAGATCGCAAGTGCAGCTGAAAAAAGCTTCATCGATGGTTCATGAAGGTCCGCCGCCCGGGGTCCAACGGTTCAGCGCAGGGTGGCCGGATCGAGCTGCCAGCGGAACGGCTCCACGATGATCAGCATCTCGCCAGCCTTGGCGACCTGGTCCTCGACGTAGTGTTCACCGTCCAGCCGGTACAGCCGCAACGAGTGCCCCTCCCCGTCCTGCTCGACAAGCAGGTACCAGGGGATTCGCGCGATGGCGTAGAGCTGCATCTTGAGCAGACGATCGGCGGCTGCGTTGCCCGGCGAGACGACCTCCCCGACCAGGCGCACCCGGTCAGCGTCGAGGAAGGTGCCCTCGTCGTCGTCGTCGGTCACGACGAGGTCCGGAATGACGACCCGGTCGACGCCGAGCCGGACGTTGATCGCGTCGTAGACCAGGAAGCCGCAAGGCTCTGCTGCGGCCTCGACGCTGTTCGCCAGCCGACGCGACACCCGCTGGTGCCGTCGGCTCGGGGCAGGGCTCACCAGCAGGCTCCCGTCGAGCAGCTCGATCCGGTCCGGCGTCTCGCCCAAGGCGAAATAGTCGGTTTCGGTCCACAAACCGATGTGCGGCTCCAGAGGTGCAGTGCTCACCGACGTTCACCTCCCGCTTCACTCGCCACCCGATCAGTCTCACAGGATACGAGCCGGTGCCTCGGGAGCGACACGGAACGTCGCCGGTAGGCTCGCGCCCCATGATGTCGATCGACGGACTGGGCGAGAAGTGGGACACGCTGTTCGGCGCGCAGCCGGACCCGCCCGCGCTGCTGGTGCTGATCACCGGGGCCGTCGCGCTGGTGGTGGTCTCCACCCGGCTGCCGTGGCGGATCGCGCGTAACGCCATCACCATCGCGCACGAGGGCGGGCATGCCCTGGTCGCCCTGCTGACCGGCCGCAAGCTGCGCGGCATCCGACTGCACTCGGACACGTCCGGGCTGACGCTCTCCGCGGGCCGCCCCACCGGGCCGGGCATGATCCTCACTCTGCTCGCCGGGTACGTCGCACCGCCGCTGGTCGGGCTGGCCGGGGCCTGGCTGCTCGGTGGTAACCGGATCACCCTGCTGCTCTGGGTGGCCGTGGCGCTTCTGCTGGCCATGCTCGTCATGATCCGCAACGCCTTCGGTGTGGTGTCGCTGCTGGTCACCGGCGCACTGGTGTTCGCCGTCTCCTGGTACGCGACGCCGCAGGTCCAGGCCGCGTTCGCGTACGCCGGGGTGTGGTTCCTGCTGCTCGGCGGGGTGCGACCGGTGGTCGAGCTGCAACGGCTGCGCTCGCGGGGCCGGATGCCCGCCTCCGACGCCGATCAGCTCGCCGGGCTCACCCCGTTCCCGCCGCTCTTCTGGGTGGGCGTCTTCTTCCTGGTCAACGTGGCGGCGCTGATCGCCGGAGCGCTCCTGCTCGCCGGGCCGTTCCTCCCCACGTCGCCCTAGCCGCCTCGCTCCGGTCGATCCGGGCAGAATGGGGCGATGCGATACCTGATCATCGGCGCGGGCGCGGTCGGCGGGACCATCGGCGTACGGCTGGCCCAGGCCGACCGGGACGTGACGGTGGTGGCCCGCGGTGCGCACCTGGAGGCGATCCGAGCGCGGGGTCTGACCCTGCGGCAGCCCGAGGGTGAGGTCACCGCCCGGCTCGCGGCGGTGGACCGGCCCACCGACCAGCCGCTGCCGGCCGACACCGTGCTGATCCTCACCGTCAAGTCACAGGACACCGCCGACGCGTTGGCCGCCTGGGTGGACGCTCCCGTGGTCGGCGGTGGCACGGCGGGCGAACGTCTGCCGCTGGTGACCGCGCAGAACGGGGTGGCCAACGAGCGGGCCGCGCTGCGCCTCTTCGCCGACGTGCACCCGGTCTGCGTCTGGCTGCCGGCCACCCACCTGGATCCGGGAGTGGTGGTCGCCAACGGTCACCCGCATCCCGGGATGCTCCACATCGGGCGGTACCCCGCAGGCGCCGACGACACCGACCGGGCTGTCGCCGCCGACCTGACCGCCGCCGGCTTCGTCGCCCCGGTCCGCGCCGACGTGCTGCGCTGGAAGTACGGCAAGCTGCTCAGCAACCTCGGTAACGGCCTGCAGGCGTTGCTCGGCCGGGACGTCCCGGACGCCCTGGTCGAGCGGGTACGCGCCGAGGGCGTCGCCGCGCTCGCCGCCGCCGGCATCGCGCACACCTCCCCGCAGGAGGAGAAGGCCGAACGCGGCGACCTGGTCGGGCAGCGCCCGGTCGACGGCGAGGCCCGCTCCGGCGGCTCGACCTGGCAGAGCCTGGCCCGGGGCACCGGCTCGACCGAGGTCGACCACCTCAACGGTGAGATCGCGCTGCTCGGCCGGTTGCACGGGGTGCCGACGCCGGTGAATGCCGCGGTGCAGCGGGCCGTACGCCGGGCGGTCCGGGAGCGGATCGGGGCCGGCGCGTTCCCGCTCGACGAGCTGGAAAAGTCGATCGCCTGACCGGGCAACCAATGCCCCACGCCGGTGCGTGTTCCCAGCGACCGACACGGGGAGGTATCGGGTGCCGGACGTCGACGGGTTCGACGAGTTCTACCGGGGGAGTCGGCAACGACTCCTCGGGTTCGTCTACGCCCTCACCGGCGATCGGGGTGAGGCGCAGGACGCCGTGCAGGAGGCGTACGTCCGGGCGTGGCAGCGCTGGTCGGCGATCAGCGGGTACGACGACCCGGAGGCGTGGGTGCGGGTGGTGGCCAGCCGGATCGCCGTCAGCCGGTGGCGCAGCCTGCGGAGCCGCGCCCGCGCCTACCTGCGGCACGGGGCCACCGAGACCGTTCCCGGGCCGGGCACCGACACCGTCGCGGTGGTCGCCGCGCTGCGTCGACTGCCCGAGGAGCAACGCGTCGCCATCGCCCTTTACTACCTGGTAGGCATGCCGGTCGCCGAGGTCGCGCGGGAGACTGCGGCCCCGGTGGGCACCGTCAAGGCCCGTCTCTCCCGGGGGCGTACCGCGCTCGCCGGTCTGCTCGCCGTCTCTGATTTGGAGGAGGCTACCGATGCGTGACGACCCGACATTCGTCGAACAGATCCAGCGGGACCTGCGGGACGTGCGCTGGCTCGGCCCGGAGGAGATCCGCTCCCGGGCCCGCCGGCGCAGCCAGCGCAGGATCGTGGTGGCCACCGTCGCGCTGGCTCTCGCCGGGGTCTCCGCAGTGGCGGTCGCCGCCCCGAGGAAGTCCGCGCCGCCGGTCCCGCCGGCCGCCGCGCCCTCCGCCTCGCCGACCCGGCACGAGATCAGCACCGACGCCTTGTTGCAGCCGGCTGACCTGCCACAGCAGGTCGACGTGCAGCTCAGCCAGTCGGGCCTGGGCGAGCCGGTCCTGCTGGATTACCAGCTCGCCGCCTGCCGGACGAGTCAGGGGCGATCGAATGGCTGGCTGCATTCGATCCTGTCCCGTTCGCAGACCCTGGTGCCGAAGCGCGACGCGGCAAAATCCGATGGTCTGGTCACGCAGGATCTCTACCGGCTGCCTCCGGACGCGGCCATCCAGCTTCTCGCCACCATGGACGACCTGGTCGCACCGTGTGCCGAATGGACCAGCGTCGGCGAAATCAAGGTGCAGGGCGGAACAGGCATCGGGTCGGCGACGCACCGCTGGGCGGTGATCCAGCGGGACTTCGCCGGTGACGGGGCTGCGCTGCTGCGGCACACCGGTTCGCAGCCCGTCGACCAGAAGACGGGCAAACCCATCGCCGCGCCACCTCGGCCGACCACCACCGCCGTGGTCCGGGTGGGCGACCTGATCACCGTGCTCACTCTGCGGGAGACGGGCACCGAGGTGGACGTGCCCCGATTGGCGGAGGTCGCCGCCCGCCGGATGTGTGCCGCCGCCAACCCCGCCTGCTGACCACTGTCGATCCGCGCCACCTCAGGGGTTTGTCGCCCGCCGCCCGGAGGCAGCTTCTCGTGACGTTGCGCGGATCGACCAGCCTCAGAGCGGAATGTTGCCGTGCTTCTTGGGCGGCAGGGTCTCCCGCTTGGTCCGCAGGACGCGCAGCGCCCGGACGATCTGGGTGCGGGTCTCGTGCGGAGCGATCACCGAATCGACGTACCCGCGCTCGGCGGCCACGTACGGGTTGGCCAGGGTGTCCTCGTACTCGGCGATCTTCTCGGCCCGGACGGCCGCCGGGTCCTCGGCCCCGGCCAGCTCGGAGCGGTAGAGAATGTTCACCGCGCCCTGCGCGCCCATCACCGCGATCTGCGCGGTCGGCCAGGCGAAGTTCAGGTCCGCGCCGAGGTGCTTGGAGCCCATCACGTCGTACGCCCCGCCGTACGCCTTGCGGGTGATTACGGTGACCTTCGGGACGGTCGCCTCGGCGTACGCGTAGATGAGCTTCGCGCCCCGGCGGATGATGCCGTCCCACTCCTGACCGGTGCCAGGCAGGAAGCCGGGCACGTCCACGAAGGTCAGCACCGGAATGTTGAACGCGTCGCAGGTGCGGACGAACCGGGCGGCCTTCTCCGAGGCGGCGATGTCCAGGGTGCCGGCGAAGTGCATCGGCTGATTGGCCACCACACCGACCGGCCGCCCCTCGACCCTGCCGTAGCCGACCACGATGTTCTGCGCGTAGAGCGGCTGAACCTCGAGGAACTCCCCGTCGTCGAGGACGTGTTCGAGGACGGTGTGCATGTCGTACGGCTGGTTGGCCGAGTCCGGGATCAGGGTGTCCAACTCCCGGTCCTCGTCGCTGACCGCCAGCTCGGCGGGGGCCTCGACGACGACCGGCTCGTCGAGGTTGTTCGACGGCAGGTACGACAGCAGCGCCTTGACGTAGTCGACCGCGTCCTCCTCGTCGTTGGCGAGGTAGTGCGCGTTGCCGCTGCGGGTGTTGTGCGTACGCGCGCCGCCCAGCTCCTCCATGCCGACGTCCTCGCCCGTCACGGTCTTGATCACGTCGGGGCCGGTGATGAACATGTGCGAGGTCTGGTCGACCATCACGGTGAAGTCGGTGACCGCCGGGGAGTAGACGGCGCCACCGGCACACGGCCCCATCACCAGTGAGATCTGCGGGATGACGCCGGAGGCCCGCACGTTGCGGAAGAAGATCTCGCCGTAGAGGCCGAGCGAGACGACGCCCTCCTGGATGCGCGCGCCGCCGGAGTCGTTGATGCCGACCACCGGGCAGCCGATCTTCATGGCCAGGTCCATCACCTTGACGATCTTTTCGCCGAAGACCTCGCCGAGCGAGCCACCGAAGACCGTGAAGTCCTGCGCGAAGACGCACACCTGCCGGCCGTCCACCGTGCCGTAGCCGGTGACCACGCCGTCGCCGTACGGGCGGTTCCGCTCCAACCCGAAGGCGGTGGACCGGTGCCGGGCCAGTTCGTCGAGTTCGACGAAGGAGCCCTCGTCGAGCAGCATCTCGATCCGCTCGCGGGCGGTCTTCTTGCCGCGCGCGTGCTGCTTCTCCACGGCGCGGGCCGACCCGGCGTGCACCGCCTCGTCGACCCGGCGCTCCAGGTCCGCCAGCTTGCCCGCGGTGCTGTGCATGTTGGTCCCGGTCTCGGTAGTCACCCAGGGAATATAACGATGGTTCAGGTGGGTGCCGCTGTGCAGTACGCCTCAGTGTCGGCCGGAGCACCGCCGTAGGCTGGCGGAATGTCGGGCTCCCCGTACACCGATCTGGACCGGCCGCCGCTGTCGGCGGCCCGGCTGCGCCGCGCGTTGACCGCGCCGAACGGGCCCTGGGCCCGACTGGAGCTGCGTGCCGAGACCGGCTCCACCAACGCCGACGTGGCCGAGGCCGCCCGGGCCGACGAGCCCGAGGGCCTGGTCGTGGTCGCCGAGCGGCAGACCGCGGGGCGCGGCCGGCGCGGGCGGGTCTGGCAGTCGCCGGCGCGGGCCGGCATCGCGACGAGCGTCCTCCTGCGGCCCGGCGAGGCCGTGCCGGACCGCGGCTGGCTGCCGGCGACACCCACCGGGTACGGGTGGCTGCCGTTGCTGGCCGGGGTGGCGCTGGTGGAGGCGGTGGCCCGGCTGGCCGAGCTGGAAGCCACCCTGAAGTGGCCGAACGACCTGCTGATCGACGACGCGAAGTGCGCGGGCGTGCTGGCCGAGGCGGTGCCGGGACGAGCGCCGGACCAACCGCCGGCCATCGTGCTGGGCATCGGGCTCAACGTGACGTTGCGCGCCGACGAGTTGCCGGTCAATCCGACCGGGCTGCCGGCCACCTCGCTCCAGTTGGCCGGCGCGGTGGCCACCGACCGGGACCCGCTGCTGCGGGCGCTGCTGCGAGCGGTCGCCGACTGGTACGACCGTTGGCGTTCGACGGGCGGCGACGCGGTGGCCAGCGGCCTGCGCGACGCCTACCTGGCGGCCTGCGCGACGATCGGGCGCGAGGTGCGCGTCCTGCTCCCCGACGGGGACTCCCTGACCGGCACCGCCACCGGAGTGGACCCGGACGGCCAACTGATGGTCACCACGTCGACCGGCGCCCGAACCCTGGCCGCCGGCGACGTCCTGCACCTCCGCTGAGGACGGGCAAGATCACGTAGAGCCGAGTGGGCCCGCGCGGCGGATGTTGTGGTGGGGCTTGCGGGGTTTACCGTCTGCGCGTCCAGAAAATCGCGTTGGAGGTTCCCGTGGCGTTTCCCGAGGACGTGCTCACCGAGGACGAGCACGTCGTGCTGCACCTGCATCCGCACTGGAAGGCGTTGATCCGGCCGATCGCGGTGCTGGTGCTGGCCATCGCCGCGGTGGTGGTCGGCGTGCTCCTGTTGCCCCAGAGCGGCGGCGGTTCGATCGCGCTGGCCGTGATCGGGGCGATCGCCCTGGTCGCGGTGCTCTGGCTCGGCCTGTGGCCGTTCCTGGTCTGGCGGACCACCCACTACCTGTTCACGAACGAGCGGGTCCTGCTTCAGCAGGGTGTGCTCTCCCGGGATCGGCGGGACCTCCCGCTCGCCCGGGTCAACGACCACTCGATGAACCAGCGTTTCGTCGAGCGTCTGCTCGGCTGCGGGACGCTCACCATCGAGTCGGCCGGTGAGCGCGGCCAGTCGGTGCTCGCCGACGTGCCGGACGTCGGGAAGGTGCAGACCACCCTGTACGAGCTGGTCGAGGCACAGCACGACAAGCACTCGCTGGGCGATGGCGAGATGCGCGACATGCTCGCCGACATGCAGGACGGCAAGCCGCTGCGCGACACCACGACCTGATCCGGGCCGGTGGAGACCCGTCCCCGGCACACCGTCGGGGGGCGGGTCAGTCGGGTGGGCCGCTGCTCTTCGGCGGGTCGGTCTGGGGCGACCCGACGGTGGACGGGTCTGCCGCGGTCGGGTCGCTGTCAGGCTGGTCGGCTCCGGGCTGGTCGGCGTCGGTCGGAGCGGCTGCGGTGGCTTCGGCGGGGTCGGCCTCGACCGGTCGCACGGCGAACCAGCCACGGAAGCGGGTCCGCAGCACCTCCTGCTCGGGCCGGTCGTCCGGGCCGAGGCGCAGCATGGTGCCGGTGAGGCTGACGGTGCCGAGCCCGGGGCGGGCCGTCGACGGCCGGGCGCCCATCACGTCGACCCGGACCGCGAGCCGGTCGCCGGCCCGCACCGGGGCGAGCCACCGCAGCTCCTCCAGGCCGGGGGAGGCGTCCGCGGCGGCCCGGGACAGCAGGTGGTCGACGTACGCGCGCATGAAGAGGCTGACCGTGTAGAAGCCGCTGGCGATCAGACCACCGTGTGAGCTCGCCGCGGCCAGGTCGGGGTCGACGTGGTACCACTGCGGGTCGAAGCGGCGGGCGAAGGCGACCATCTCGTCGGCGTCCACGGTGACCACGCCGAGGTCGACGGTGAGCCCCGGGACGAGATCCTCGAAGAACAGCTCGGCCGGTCGCCCAGTGCCGGAGCGGGCGTCGGGTGTCGTCACCGGCGGGGCGCGCGACGGGTGCCGACGTGCAGCTCCGCGGCGAGTTCCGCGTCCAGGTCGACGGCGGGGCTGACGCTCAGCCGAGGGAGCCGACCCTGAGTCGGTGCGCCGGCTGGTGGGTCGAGGCGTTTCGCGGACTCCGCCTCCTCCAGCTCGGACACCGATTCCGCCAGCTCGGCGACCGGGTCCATCTCCGCCATGGTGTCCCACTCGTCGCGCGGAATGCTGTGCCAGGTGGAGTCGGGCTTCGCGGGCTCGTCCTCGGCCGGCGCGACGGGTTGGAAGACGAACGTGCGGTATGACCAGAAGCGGAACAGCGTGGCCAGCAGGACGCCGACGGTCTTGGCCAGATTCAGCGCCAGCAGGCCGTGTACGCCGAGACCGTACTTCGCCGCCGCCACAGCCCCCAGCTCAATGAGCAGGCCAGCGCCGTTGAATAGGAAGAAAAGCAGATATTCGCGGCGAAGCGCCGATTTCGGACGATCGCGGTACGTCCAGTGCCGATTCATGAGGTACGACGTGATGGTGGCGACGATCGTCGCGATCACTGTCGCCTTCAACTGACCATTGACGAAAACGGTCAGTGCAAGGGCATTGAACACCGCGTAATTGATGACGGTGTTGATGCCGCCGACGATGCCGAACTTGAGCGCCTCGTGGATGAACTTCTGCCAGCGCTCAGGCAGCAGGCGGACAAGACGCATGCGAAACACCTTAGGGCAGTCGGTGCGGCCGGCGATCACCGGCCGAACGAGGTGGGCGGCAGGTCACGCCCCGGGGTCACGGTCGGGATTCACCTGCGGAAGGGTCGGGGTTCCCGCTTCGACGAAGACGAACCGCCGGTACGACCAGAATCGAAACAGCGTGGCGAATCCCGTGCCGACGATGTAGCTGGCGAGATTGTCCGCCAGGCGCGTCTGGAACACGTCCGGCCAGATGGCCCCGAGCCCGTAGCGGCTGAGCGCGAGGCAGGCCACCGTGATGCCGAGACCGACCGCGTTGAAGAAGAAGAAGAGCGCGTACTCGCGGGCCGCGTTGTTGCGCTGACGGTGCCGCCACGTCCAGAACCGGTTGCCCACGAAGGCGACGGACGCCGCGATCACCGTGGAGATCGTCTTCGCCGTCAACTCTTCGACGCCGTGCCTGCTCGTCAGGTAGTTGAAGAGCGCGAAGTCCACGAGGAACGCGAAACCACCCACGGTGGCGAACTTGCCCATCTCGCGGATGAGGTGACCGAAGCGGTCGAGGAGTAAGCCGACGAGACCCCGTCGGGTCTGCCGGGGACCCGGTTGTTCCCCGGTCATCGTGGCGGCCACGGGGGGAGCCTACCGGCTGCCGGCCAGTCAGAGGGGTAGCAACGACAAGCGGGCGTGGTCTCCCGCAGGGGCCCAGCGCCGTGTACCTAACCACTGCACAGAGCGTAGCCAATTGGGAGGACTGAGTCGCCCCGGAACGGGAATCACCGCATCGGTCGGCGGGGCAGGTCCACGGCCCGACCGCAACAAGCGTCCGCCGGGGTGCACAACAAGATTTGCGTGAAACTGCGCGGGAAAGCGGGTATCAGATCGTGATGCCGCAGCGAGGCCGTAGCTTGTGCAGTTCTTCACAACCTGTCCCACTGACTCGGAAGGCTGCCCGGTTTACGCTGAGGCCAATCCCAGGTTTCCACGAAGGCGACGCATCGCGCCGCTGAGTCTCGTGCATCCCATAGATCGGTCAGCGTCGACCACAAGGAGATGTGTCATGGTTGCTCCGGCTGTTGTGCGGGGTATCGATCAGGCCCCGACGTCCCATCCGAAACTGCTCGCCTGGGTCCGTGAGGTCGCGGAACTGACCACCCCCGACCGTGTCGTCTGGGTGGACGGGTCCGACGAGGAGTGGCGCCGCCTCACCGACGAGCTGGTCGAGGCCGGCACCCTGGTCCGGCTCAACCCGGAGAAGAAGCCCAACTCGTTCTACGCGCGCACCGACCCGACGGACGTCGCCCGGGTCGAGGAACGCACCTACATCTGCTCCGTCGACGAGGCGGACGCCGGCCCCACCAACAACTGGATGGCGCCGGCCGAGATGAAGCGGACGATGACGGATTTGTACCGGGGCTCCATGCGCGGTCGCACCATGTACGTCATCCCGTTCGTCATGGGGCCGGTCGAGGCCGAGTCCCCGATGTTCGGTGTCGAGATCACCGACAGCCCGTACGTGGTCGCCTCGATGCGCATCATGACGCGGATGGGCACCCGGGTCCTGGAGGCGATGGGCGACGACGCGGACTTCGTGCACGCGCTGCACTCGATCGGCGCCCCGCTCGCCCCCGGCCAGCAGGACGTCGCCTGGCCGTGCAACGACACCAAGTACATCTCGCACTTCCCGGAGAGCCGGGAGATCTGGTCGTACGGCTCGGGTTACGGCGGCAACTCGCTGCTGGGCAAGAAGTGCTACTCGCTGCGCATCGCCAGCGTGATGGGCCGGGACGAGGGCTGGCTCGCCGAGCACATGCTGATCCTCAAGATCACCTCGCCGGAGGGCAAGGTCCACCACATCGCCGGAGCGTTCCCGTCCGCCTGCGGCAAGACCAACCTCGCCATGGTGGAGCCGACGATTCCCGGCTGGAAGGTCGAGACCATCGGCGACGACATCGCCTGGATGCGGTTCGGCCCGGACGGCCGCCTCTACGCCGTCAACCCCGAGTACGGCCTGTTCGGCGTCGCGCCCGGCACCGACTGGAAGACCAACGCCAACGCCATGCGCACGCTGGACCGGGGCAACTCGGTCTTCACCAACGTCGGCCTCACCGATGACGGCGACGTCTGGTGGGAGGGCATGGGCGAGCCGCCGGCACACCTGATCGACTGGAAGGGCAACGACTGGACGCCGGAGAGCGACAGCCTGTCCTCCCACGCGAACAGCCGGTTCTGCACCCCGATCACGCAGTGCCCGATCCTCGCCGACGAGTACTTCGACCCGAACGGCGTGCCGATCGACGCGATCCTATTCGGTGGACGCCGCAAGGACACCGTCCCGCTGGTGACCGAGGCCCGCGACTGGGTGCACGGCGTCTACATGGGCGCCACGCTCTCCTCGGAGACCACCGCCGCCGCGTCCGGCGCCGTCGGCGTGGTCCGGCGGGACCCGATGGCGATGCTGCCGTTCATCGGCTACCACGCCGGCGACTACTTCCGGCACTGGATCGAGATGGGCAAGGGCGCCGACGGCGACGAGGCGAAGCTGCCGAAGATCTACTACGTCAACTGGTTCCGCAAGGACCCGGACGGCTCGTTCCTCTGGCCGGGCTTCGGCGAGAACTCCCGGGTGCTCAAGTGGGTCGTCGAGCGGATCGAGGGCACTGCCGACGCGGTCGAGACGCCGGTCGGCATGGTCCCCGCGCCGGACGCCCTGGACGTCGAGGGCCTGGACATGACGCCGGAGGATGTTCGGATCGCGCTCAAGGTCGACCCGGACGAGTGGCGCAACGAGCTGCCGATGATCACCGAGTGGTTCGAGAAGTTCGGTGACAAGCTGCCCGGCGTGCTCTGGGCCGAGCTGGACGCGCTGCGCGCCCGCCTGGACGCCGCACAACCGCAGCGGTAGGTGTGAACGAGGCCCTTCGCGGGCAACATCGGATCTCATGAGGACGGCCGCCGAGACAGAGGTCCGGCGGCCGTCCGCCGTCCGGGTGCTCACCATCCTGCTGGCGACGACGGCGGCGGCCACCGTCGTGGTCGAGCTGCTCAACTGGTGGTACGCCCCGGAGCAGGGCTTCGGGCTCGCGGTACGGACCGGCTGGGCCATGCTGCGCTCGTTCGGCTTCCTGCTGCTGATCGGGCACGTGCGACGCGGTCGTACGGCGGCCCGCCCGTTCGGGCTGATCCTCGCGGTCACCACGATCTTCGCGGTCGGCCGGCTCATCGTGCCCCGGCAGGGCGTGCCGCCGCTGCCCGGCCTGCTCGGCTTCGCCATTCTCACGGCGCTCTGCGTCGCGGTGGTCTGGCTGCTCTACCGCTCGTCGGCGTTGGCCGCGCACCTGGTCCGGCACCGTCCACGCCTCGTCATCGACTCCGACGGCATCTCCTGGCGGGAGACCCCGCCACGCCGACCACAGGCCAGTGCCTGGTTGTTGACCAGCCGGGTGGCGGCCTTCACCTACAGCCCGCTGATGCTGGTGCCGGCCCTGGTCGCCGGGGGCTCCCTTTTGGATGGTCGACTGACCGCGGTGCCGGCGGTGCTGTTCTGGTTCGGTGCGGGCATCACGGCCAGCTACGCGGTGCTGTTCTGCACAGCGTTCCTGATGCGGGGCAAGGACTGGGCGCGTGGGCTGCTGGTCGTCGTCACTGTTGCCGTACTCGCCGTGGATCTGCCGCTGTGCTGGTGGCTGCTCGGCGTGGACGGCCTGATCCGCGATGGCGCCCCCCTGGTGGCGGCGGCAGGGTTGACCCTGTACGGCCTGCGCCGCGCCGCTCGCGCCTCCGACGACGCCGGACCTGAACCCCGACCTTGACCGCGGCGGAGCCTCGCACCGACGCCGCCGGGTGCCGACCCGGCGGTCGACCGCAGCCCAGCACCTGCCCATCCCCTCGTCTGCTCTGCACCGTCCTTTGCTCTGCACCCCGATAGGCGACAGTCGCGGACGGTAACCGTCGCATCCGCGGGTGCAGAGCAAAGGTGGGGTTGGTGAGATTGGCCGCCCGGTGCGGGAGCGGTCTTCGCGGGCGGGCAGGGGGCAGGATGGCGGGTGGCGTCGGTCACAGTGTCGACGTCGGGGCGAGCTGTGGAGATGTCGCGGCGGCCGGCCGCTCGGGCCTACCGGGTCGCCCGGCGGGAGTGGCCGCGACGCGGTCCGGCTGGAGGGAGGCTCGTGGTGAGCGACGAGTTCGACGTGGTGGTGGTGGGGGCGGGGCCGGCCGGGGCGGCAGCCGCGCTGACGGCTCGCCGGGCCGGCGCCAGCGTGCTGCTGCTGGACCGGGCCGACTTTCCCCGGGACAAGGCGTGTGGTGACGGGATCGCCGCGCACTCGGTGGACGTACTCGCCGAGCTGGGGGTGACCGAGGCGGTGGCGGGGTACGCGCCGCTGCCGGCGTTGCGCATGGTCTCGCCGGGTGGCGGTGCGGTGGCTCGGGCGCTGCCCCGCCCCGCGTACACCGTGCCTCGGGAGGTTTTCGACGCGCGGCTGGTGGCGGCCGCGGTGGCCGCCGGTGCGCAGCTGCGCCGGCACACGGTGCGCCAGGTCGAGCCGCGCGCGGACCGGGTGGTGCTCGACGGGCAGGTGTCCGGCCGGGTGGTGATCGGCGCGGACGGCGCCGGTTCGGTGGTACGCCGGGCGCTCGGTCATCCGCAGAACCCCGACCGACACCTCGCGCTGGCCATCCGGGGTTACGCCCCGGCTCTGCCCGGCCCGTCCGAGCAGCTCATCGTCACCTCGAAGGCGCGTTGGCCGGCATACGCCTGGTCGTTTCCGATCGGTGACGGACGGGCGAACGTCGGGTACGGCGAGGTCCTGCGCGGTGAGCCGTTGAGCCGCGCGTACCTGCTGGACCGGCTGGCCGCGCTGCTGCCCGGCACCGATCTGGCGACCGTGACCGCGTTACGCGCGCATCACCTGCCGCTCTCCACCCACCGCCCGTCGCCGGGGCGTGGGCGCACCCTGCTGGCCGGGGACGCCCTGTCACTGATTAATCCGTTCACGGGGGAGGGGATCTTCTACGCGTTGCTCTCCGGCGCGCTCGCCGGTTCGGCGGCGGCCCGGTCGCCCGATGGCGCGGCCGGTCGCTACGCCGACGGGTTGCGTCGCCGCCTCGGCACCCACCTGCGGCACAGTTCGGTGGCGGCCTGGTTGGCCCGGCGGCGTCGGGTGGTGGACGCGGCGGTCCGGGCCGCTCGTCGGGACGACCGGGTGTTCTACGACGTGATCGAGTTGGGGCTGGGTGACGGACGCCTCACCGCTCGTACGCTCGCGCTGATCGGTGTCGGTCTGCGCGGCGGGGATGGGGCTCCGAGGCAGTGAACTGGCGCGAGGGTCGCTACGCTGCAAGGTGATGACGCTGCGGAACCTTATCTACTCCGTGTACGAGCGCCGGCTCACGGCGAAGCTCGCGGGTAAGCCGGTGCCCCGGCATGTCGGGGTGATGTGCGACGGCAACCGCCGATGGGCGAGGGAGATGGGCTTCGTCGACCCGAACGACGGGCACCGGGTCGGCGCGGCGAAGATCAAGCATGTCCTCGGCTGGTGTGACCAGGCCGGCGTCGGGCACGTGACTCTCTACCTGCTGGCCACCGACAATCTGCGCCGTCCGGCCGCCGAGCTGGACCCGCTCCTCAAGATCATTGAAGACCTGGTGGTGGAGCTCTCCGAGGAGGGCAACCCCTGGCGACTGCGCATCGTCGGAGCGCTCGACCTGCTGCCGGCGCAGACTGCGGCGGCGCTCAAGGGCGCCGAGGAGCGCACCCGTGAGCGCACCGGTGGCGCGGAGGTCAACATCGCGGTGGGTTACGGCGGCCGTCGGGAGATCACCGACGCGGTCCGTTCGCTGCTGCTGGAGCACGCCGCCACCGGAGGCACGATCGAGGAGCTGGCCGAGGTGCTGGACGTCGAGCACATCTCCGAGCATCTCTACACCCGCGGCCAGCCCGACCCGGACCTGGTCATCCGCACCAGCGGGGAGCAGCGACTGTCCGGTTTCATGCTCTGGCAGTCCGCGCACTCGGAGTTCTACTTCTGCGAGCTCAACTGGCCCGATTTCCGGCACATCGATTTCCTGCGGGCCCTGCGCTCGTACGCCACCAGGCAACGCCGCTACGGCGCCTGACCCGGCGGCGACGCCGTCGGCCGCCGCTGGGGTCAGGTCGGTTCAGGACAGGTGGGTCAGCGCCCGGGTGAGGAAGTCACCCAGGGCGGCCGGCGACTCGATGGTCAGGTCGGCGGCGTTGGCCACCTCGTGACCGGTCTCCGGGTTGGCCACCGCCACGCAGACGCCGAGAAAGTCCGGGTCGGCGGTGGCGCGAGCGCGCAGCGCGGCGAACGCCTTGATGTCGGAGACATCGTCGCCGAAGTACCAGGCGCCGGTGGCACCCTTGATCGCCTCGCCGATCACCATGCCCTTGTCCCGGTCGACAGGCGGCTTGAGCTCCAGCACCATCCGCCCGGCCTGCGAGCGCAACCCCAGACGGTCGGCCTGCGCCTGCCCCCACTGCTGCACCGTCGGGCCGAGCTGCGGGGCGGTACGCCAGTGCAGCGCGACCGAGAGCCGCTTGTACTCCACCAGCGTGCCGGGTGGCAGTTCCGCCCGAGCCAGGTCGGCCAGCTCCGCCATGGTCGGCACCCAGGGCAGCGCGGCCGGTTCGGTGACCGTGTCGCCGCCGGAGTGGCTGTGCTCCAGCCCGTAGAGGCCGTAGAGGTCCACGCCGGCGAGCCCGCCGAGCTGATCCCGAAGGAACTCGACGGGCCGGGCGGAAACGATCGCGACCCGCTGCACGACCGGGGCGAGCGCCTCGATCGCGGCCAACGCCTTGGGTGCCGGGCGTACCGCGGTCGGATCGTCGTCGACGGGCGCGAGCGTGCCGTCGAAGTCGAAGAAGAGCACGGTCCCGGCCGCCCGGCTGGCGGTTGTTCGCCAGGCCTGGTCGGCGTTCAACGGGGTCCTCGGCTGCTGATTGCCCAGATTCAACGGCGGCACGCGCGTCAGCGTACCCCGGCGATCCAGGCTCATTCCTGGCCGAGCGGACCCATTCCGCGGTACGCGATCAGCGTTCGGCGGCTCCTCGTCCGCGCCGGCCGAACGGCACCACCGCGGCCTCCTGGCCGTGGCTCAACAGGTAGCCCTCCACGAACCCGGTGTTGCGATCGCCGGTGTGGTTGTCGATCTCGTTGAGCCGTGCCACCAGGAACTCGGTGAGTGCGCTGATTCGGTTGTTCAGACGCTCGTGCAGCTCGGCGACGACGGCCAGGACGACCGCGGTGCCGGCGGTGATGAGCGCAAAGAGGTTGACGAGCAGCGGCAGCTGCCCGCCGTCGACCGCGAGGGTCACCGTGTTGCCGGTCGCCCACAGTGTCACCGACACCGTTGCGACCACGACTGCCAACCACTTCAGGGTCATGGACAGACCCCTCCTTCTGTCCCGCAGGGCTGGGTTCGGCCTTGTCCCGTCCCCCCGCCGATGACGAGCCCAAGCAGTACGAATAGGGACGCTAGCGTGCCCGTTCCAGCCCCGGAGGCAAACGAATGAACCCGACCAGGCGTTCTTTCGCTATCTGAGGAACTAGCCTGCCTGATTGCCCCTTTTTCGGACATCGACCGGCAACGTTGGGCGGTATGCGAGGTATCTGATGGTTTCCCGGATGTGGAACTTCTCCGCGTCCGACACCTGCGGATCGACCAGACGGCGCAGCAACGCCTCCACGTCGGGGTCCATCGGAGGGGCGGCCTGGCCGGTGCGGGGGCCGGCCGTGGCGCGGTCCCAGCCGAGTGCGGCGAAGGCCGCGGCCGGGTTCAACCCCAGGCCCTCGCAGAAGGCGACCACCCGTTCGGCTTCCGGGTCGCTGGCCCAGTCGCCGCGGACCCAACGGTTGATGGTCTGCCGGGAGACGCCGGTGCGCCGGGACACCTCGGTGCCGCTCCAGGCTCGGGTCGCCCGTGCTTCGTCCAGGGCCCGCCTGACGAAGGTGGCGAAGGCGATCTTCCGCGCATTGGCCGTCTCGGTCACTCCGTGACGGTACGGCCAGCCGACTGCGGGTGCGCGCCCCGGCTCGCCACTGTCACGCGGACGTGACGGATGCTTCGGATTTCCGGTAAACGAGTCAGTGCCACTGTTGAGGGGTGTCACGCGGGCAGAATAGATGAACGTAGTGGCAAACGTAAGCGGACGAAAAGCTGATACTGTCACGCCCATGGGACAATCTACGGTGTGTCACGTGCATGAGACGATTGGTGCTCGCATGCGTCACGCCCCCGGTGCCAGGGGGTCGTGGTGACCGAGCTCGCCACCCGCGCCCAGGCCTTCGGGCTGATCGCCGAGGGGGTCGCCGCAGGGCTGACCGCCCCCTGGCGCCTCTATCTGGCCCGAGGCTGCCGCTACCTGTCGCTGAGCGTCGGTGACCGTGCCGAGTGGAACGCCTGGCGTACCCATCTCGGCTGCCCGGAGCTCAGCGTCCGGGTCTACGACGCCGGCGGTGAGATCCGCCGGTCCTCAATGGCCGAAGTCGTGCTGGACGGCTGCCGGATCAGCGTCGAGCTGGTCGAGGAGGTCAGCACCGACGACCTGGACCGGCTGCTCGTCGCCGACCCCACCACCATCGAGCCGGAGGAGCGATGACCTGGCGTCCCGGCTGGGCCGGAGCTGCCCGATGAGCCCGTTTCTCGCGGTGTTCCTCGTCCTGGTGCTCGGTGCCACCAGTTACGCGGCCGGTCGGCTGCACGGGCAGCTCAGCTACCGCATCGGCTACCGCTTCGGTTACCGGCAGGGCTACTTCGACGGGGACCGGGGCGCCTGGAACCGGCGTCGTCGGGACGCCCAGGCGGCGATCGCCTCGGCCCTGTCGGTCTCGCCCGCGGGCGTGGTCCGCACCGCCGGTGCTGTCGAACGCCCCGGCACCACGTACACCGGCTCGTCGTTCAGCGCGCCGGCCGCCCCGATCACCGGGCGGCACCCGACCGGCACGCTCGTCCGACGTACCGGTTGAGGTCGGTCGGCGGGCCTGCCCCGCCGACCGGCGCCACGAGCGCGGTGCGTCGTCCGCGGCGGACACGCACCGTCGGGGCCACGTCAGACCGGTGACGGTGGCCCCACCGGCCGGGATGCGCGCAGGGGGCATGCATCCCGGCCGGGTCCGCCGCGTGCGCGACAGTGCCTTTCGGCTGGTGCGGGCGTCGACGGAGCGCTGTTCACGAGCGTGTCTCGGGAGATCCACGTTCGGCCCCTAGCCGGGAAGGTCCGGCGGGGCTAGCGTCTAGGCATGGCACGGGGTTCTCCCGAGCCAGCCGGTCCGCCCGGATCTGCGACCTCGCGCATGGGGTTCCGCATCCGACCCCGTGTCCCCGGGCACCGGAGGAGGCGGAACACGGGTGGCGGGTGCCCATCCGTCGGAGCAGGCCTGTGACGACTCGCCGTACCATCGCCGGTGCCGACCAGACCCCGGCCGCGACTGCCACGCCCCGCCGAGCCACCAGGAGCCGCCGTTCGGCGGCCGCCGCGCCGGCCGACCCCAAGGAGCCACGACCAGCGGGCCAGGCCTTTGTCCTGGACACGTCGGTGCTGCTCTCCGATCCGGCGGCGTTCCACCGGTTCGCGGAGCATGAAGTGGTGCTGCCTCTGGTGGTGATCACCGAGTTGGAGGGAAAGCGGCACCATCCGGAGCTGGGCTGGTTCGCCCGACAGTCGCTGCGGATGCTCGACGACCTGCGGGTTCGGCACGGCCGGCTCGACCGCCCGGTGCCCGCCAACGACGTCGGCGGCACCCTGCGGGTGGAGCTCAACCACACCGACGACGGTGTTCTGCCGCCCGGTTTCCGCAACGAGAGCAATGACGCCCGGATTCTCTCCGTCGCGCTCAACCTCGCCGCCGAAGGGCGGGAGGTGACCCTGGTCAGCAAGGACATGCCGTTGCGGGTCAAGGCGGCCTCGGTCGGACTGCGCGCCGACGAGTACCGCCATGGCCAGGCCAGCGACCCGACCTGGACCGGCATGTCGGAGATGGAGTTGAGCGAGGAGCAGATCGGCCAGTTGTACGCCGGCGAGACGCTCGACCTCGACGAGGCGGCCGGGCTGCCCTGCCACACCGGTCTGGTGCTGCACTCGGGGCGCGGTTCCGCGCTCGGTCGGGTGCTGCCGGACAAGTCGGTGCGACTGGTTCGGGGCGACCGGGAGGCGTTCGGGCTGCACGGCCGCTCGGCCGAGCAACGGGTCGCCCTCGACCTGCTGTTGGACGAGTCGATCGGGATCGTCTCACTGGGTGGCCGGGCCGGCACCGGCAAGTCGGCGCTGGCGCTCTGCGCCGGGCTGGAGGCGGTGATGGAGCGCCGCCGGCACAAGAAGGTGATCGTGTTCCGCCCGCTCTACGCCGTGGGTGGCCAGGAGTTGGGCTACCTGCCGGGCTCGGAGTCGGAGAAGATGTCGCCGTGGGCCCAGGCGGTCTTCGACACGCTCGGCGCGGTGGTGCACGAGAACGTGCTGGAGGAGGTCACCTCCCGGGGCATCCTGGAGGTGCTGCCGCTGACCCACATCCGCGGGCGCAGCCTGCACGACGCCTACGTCATCGTGGACGAGGCCCAGTCGCTGGAGCGCGGGGTGCTGCTGACGGTGCTCTCCCGGATCGGGCAGGGCTCCCGGGTGGTGCTCACCCACGACGTGGCCCAGCGGGACAATCTGCGGGTCGGCCGGCACGACGGGGTGACGGCTGTCATCGAAGCGCTCAAGGGTCATCCGCTCTTCGCGCACGTCACCCTCAGCCGTTCGGAGCGATCTCCGATCGCCGCGATGGTCACGGACCTTCTGGAGGACATCCCGATCTGACGGGTATTTTGCGGGCTTATGTCCGCATTTTCGGTGTGGCGCAGATCACAAACAGTCTGGTTGGTTTCCCATCCGCCTCACTGTGCGCAATCGTGTCCCACGAGCGTCCACGCACCACCGGAATCGTTGCTGATCGAACGCCGCGAGGCGGACGACATCGGCGAAGGTCGGTGCGTCGGCGCGACCGGCAACCGGTCGGGGCGCTCGTGGCACGGCTGACGGTCCACCTGTGGTCTGCGCCGCGCCGCGTCCTTGCTCCCGACGAAGGGACCACTTCGTGAGTCGGCTGTGGAGCCGGTTGGGCGCCCGTACGGCTGCTGTCGCGCTGCTCTCCGTGGGCGTTGCCGGTGGCTTCTACCTGGGCGAAGACCGGGAAACCCAGCAACAGGGTCTGACCGAGCAGGTCAGTCTCGAGGTCGACCGGGCCGACCTCGCGTACCAGCGCGAGCGGCAGGCCGCCCACCAGGTGCAGCTCTCCAAGCAGCGGGCCGCCGAGTACCAGGCCAAGCTGCGGGCGAAGCAGGCCGCCAAGGAAGCCGCCGAGCGGGCCCGCAAGGCCGAGGCCGCCGCGGCGTCCCGTAAGCGCGAGCGCGAGGCGGCGAACGCTCCCGCCAAGCCGTACGACGGGCCCATCCCGGCCTCCTGCGCGGAATACAGCGGCAACCGCAAGATCGGCTGTGCCCTGATGATCGACAAGGGCTTCGGCATCGCGGAGTTCCCCTGCCTGGAGAAGCTCTGGACCAAGGAGAGCGGCTGGAACCACAAGGCCAACAACTCCTCGTCCGGCGCGTACGGCATCCCGCAGTCCCTGCCGGGCAGCAAGATGGGCTCGGTCGCGTCCGACTGGCGCACCAACCCGGCCACGCAGATCATCTGGGGGCTGGGCTACATCAAGGGCAGGTACAAGACGCCCTGCGGCGCCTGGACCTACTTCCAGAACAACAACCACTACTGACGGCTCTCGAAGGCGGGGCGGGTGGCTCTCCACCCGCCCCGCCTTCGCGCGTACTCGGACGGAACGTGAGTGGCGGTCGGCCGCTTTTGCTGATAGCAGTTGTCAGGTGAGCCTGCACCCGCCAAGCGGCGACCCGTTCCGGTTCGGCACCGAGGCGTTCTACGCCTCGCTCGGCCGGGCGTTCGTCGCCATGTGCGCGGTGGTCCCGTTCCTCTTCCTCATCGAGGCCGTCGACCAGGGGCTCGCGTTCGGCCTGGACGCCACCGCCGGCATCATTCCGCAGCGCATCGACGGTCTGGACGGGGTCTTCTTCTCACCGTTCCTGCACCACGGCTTCGACCACCTCTACAGCAACAGCATCCCGCTGATCCTGCTGGGCACCTTCGTCCTCGCCGCCGGCGCCCGCCGGTTCCTCTGGTCGACGCTGGTCATCATCCTGGTCAGCGGCCTCGGTGTGTGGTTCACCGGCTCGCCCAACTCGGTGGTGGTCGGCGCCAGCGGAGTCATCTTCGGTTACCTGGGCATCCTGCTCACCCGAGGCATCGTCGAGCGCAGCTGGTGGAACTTCGCGGTTTTCCTCCTGGTCGGTCTGCTCTACGGCTGGCAGCTGGTCGGCATCCTCCCCACCGACGAGCGGATCTCCTGGCAGGGGCACCTGTTCGGCCTGCTCGGCGGGGTGGTGGCGGCGATCCTGTTCCGTCGACGGCGACCCGCACTGGACGGCCCGGACTACTCGGGCTCCCCGCTCAGCCTGCCCTGAGGCGATTCTCCGGCGCGCCTCTGGGACGTGCTTGCCCGACCGTCGCCGCCCGCTTACGGTCGAGATCAGCAAGCGTTGATCCGTGAGCGGAAAGCGACGGTACGCCATGCGCGAGGTCGATATCGCCGTGATCGGGGCCGGTCCGGCCGGCCTCTTCGCCGCGTACTACGCCGGGTTCCGGGGGCTGTCGGTGGCGGTGATCGACGCGTTGCCCGAGCCGGGCGGCCAGGTCACCGCCATGTACCCGGAGAAGCTGATCCTCGACGTCGCCGGCTTCCCCGCCGTCAAGGGTCGCGACCTGGTGGCCAACCTGGTGGCCCAGGCGGCACCGTTCGGCCCGCAGTACCTGCTCGGCACCCGGGCGGAGAAGCTCGCGTACGCCGACGGTCGACCGGTGCTCGGGCTGGCCGGTGGCGAGCAGCTCGCCTGCGGCGCGGTCGTGGTCACCGGGGGGCTCGGCAGCTTCAGCCCCCGGCCGTTGCCGTGCGCCGACGGCGCCCCCGGCTCGGGGATCCTCTACTTCGTGACCGAGCCGACCGAGCTGACCGATCGGGACGTGCTGATCGTCGGTGGCGGCGACTCCGCGTTCGACTGGGCGCTGGCCCTGCAACCGTTGGCCCGGTCGGTGACCCTGGTGCACCGCCGGGAGAAGTTCCGGGCCCACGCCTCGACCGTCGCCAGGGTGCTCTCCCTGCCGGTACGGGTGGTGGTCAACGCCGAGGTCACCAGGCTGCTCGGGGACGGCGAGGTGACCGGCGCCGAGGTGACGGTGCGCGGCGGCGCGACCGAGACGCTGCCGGTGGACGTCGTGGTGGCCGCCCTCGGCTTCACCGCCGACCTGGGCCCGCTCGCCGAGTGGGGGCTCCGGCTGGACCGCCGGCACATCCTGGTCGACAGCGCGATGGCCACCAACCTGCCCCGGGTCTTCGCGGCGGGCGACATCACCGAATATCCGGGCAAGGTCCGGCTGATCGCCACCGGCTTCGGTGAGGCGGCGACGGCCGTCAACAACGCGGCAGTGGCCATCGACCCGAGCGCACACCTCTTCCCCGGGCACTCCTCCGACGCCGGGTGACATCCGCCGACGCTGCCGGCGATCCCCAGGCCGGTCAGGCTGGGTCCCGTAGGGCAAGATCCGGGGGGACTCTGGCTGCGCGCCAGAGGGGATACACCGCTCCGGCTAGCATGGCGATTGCGGGGGCCAAGAGGAGGGCCGCGACTCGTGTGCTGGCGGGAAACGCCATCGTCTCCGCCATCGGGACGTCGAGGAAGGTCTCTCCAGCGAGTCGGTACTGCACAACCAGGAACCCGATACCACCGACGAGAAGTCCGATACTGGTGGCCAGGACGCCGAATGCGGCGAGCTCCATGGCGAAGAGGCGAGCTACCCGCATGTCGCTGAAGCCCAGCGCCTTGAGGAGCCCAATCTGCCGCAGTCGTGCGCGCACGAGGCCAGCACCGATGGAAAGGCCGGCCAGCAGGCACATCAGCAGCAGTGCGCCGGTGATCAACTGCCCCAGTATTCGGAGGAAGTTCATCGCTGGGGGTAGGGCGTCAAGCTGCGATTGGATGCTCGACGCGTTGTAGCCCTGATCGCTGAGCTTCTGCTGGGTGTCCGGGACCATCTCGGAGTCGCTGACCTCCACGATCACCTTCGGATACCCGAGGTTGCGGCCGAACGACTCCGGCGTCACACCCTCACGCGCCGCTGCCATCGCCAGGACGGTCTCCTGACTCAGGTAGATCGCCGTGGGGCCGTCGCGGCCGCCGATCGCTTCGTTGTACACGCCGACGATCTGGAGGTCGAGGTAGGCCGCTTCACCTGCCTCAGCCGCTACACGGCGGGTGTACTCCACCGTGACGCGTTTACCAATGAGGCCTTCGAGGTCCGCTCCGGCAAGATGAGCGGGCAGCACGGCTTCGTCTCCCGTCAGTGTCATCAGGTCGGGCCGAGACGACGCGACGATTGGAGGCTGACCGGCGGGCATCCGCGGAGTGGCCCAGAGCGCGCCGGGAACGTCAAGATCGGCACTGGTGACGAGGCAGCCCGCCTGAATCCACGGCCGAACCGACGTCACACCGGGCATCTGGGACATGTCCGCTATTCGGTTGGCGGTCAGCGGTAGAGGTTTACTGACACCGAAATTGCTCACCTCGATCGTGCGCATGATCGAGCTTTCGCGGACCTGATGCTCCACTGCCGCACCGGCCTGCCCCACCAGAGCATCGCAAAGTAGCGCGAAAGCAACTCCGGCAGCCACCAGTAGGCCGAAAGACTTGCTCCGGCGCACGGTCAGGCGAGTGTTCTCGCGTGCCAGTCGCCAGTCCGGGATGATTTTCATGATTCGATGCCGTCCAGATGTGCAGGGCGAATTTCCGACAACGCGCCGTCGCTCAGCGCGACGGTACGTTGGCTGATGTCGGACACGACGTTGTCATGAGAGGCGATTACCACCGCCAGGCCGTCGTTCGCGGCGCTGGTAAACTGCGCCAACACCTCGTGGATCGCTTCGGAATCCAAGCCTGCGGTTGGTTCGTCTGCGAGCACTATCGCAGGCTTGTTGATAAGCGCCCTCGCGACGGCTATGCGCTTTTGTTCCCCGCCGGACAGGCGATTAGCCGTGAACTGTGCTCTGTCCGCTAGCCCCAGCTGCGCCACCATGCTGATAGCTTTGGACCGGGCGACACGTGCCGAGTCGAGGGAGGGAAGCATGATGTTGTCGATGGAGGTGAGATGCCCGAACAGATTGTGCTCCTGAAAGACGAAGCCGAGCTTCGTCGCTCGTAGCACGGCGGCTTGTCGGCTGCTGATTCTTGAGGCGTCCTGACCAGCTATTCGTACACGGCCGGCGTCCGGAACGGCAAGCAGTCCAGCAATGTTGAGCAGAGTGCTCTTGCCTGCTCCGGACGGCCCTTGCAGCCAGACGATCTCTCCGGGTGTGACCGAGAGGTGCACATCCGTCAGAACCCGCACCAGTTTATCGCCGCGAGCATAGCCTTTCGCAATATCCGTCAACTCCAGGGCGTAAACCAATTTCCCTCGTCTCGCGATCGTCAAGGCCTGCTGAGGCCTGCGTCCAGCAATTGAACCGTGGCTTCGAGAGTGCATCTCGATTCGGATAGCAGTGGTCGATAGAGCAGGGGGAACCCATCGCAGCCGCGCACGCCTCTTGCCCATTGCTCAAGAGGCGGCGGCAGCGCGTCGCGGTTGACCGACGTCCCGGAGACGACGAGGGCGGCGATGACTTCTTTGGCCATCAGTTGATCCGGGCTGGCCAGCGCCTGGCCGGCCTCGGTCATCTGCGCCTTGAAGTGTTCGCGGACAGCTTCAGGGTTGTTCAGGTGAGGCGCGAGGGAAAGCATGGTCCACGACAGGTAGCGATCTTCCGCGTCCTTGACCGGAAACAGGCTGGCGGTGACCCGGGGCGCCTGCCGGCCGATCTGCTGGAGCAGAGTCATTACGCGGGCGGCGACGACGACGCTGCTTCGATCTACTTTGCCGCCGAGCTTCTGGACGGCAAGGGAAGCGGCCTCATCCTCCAGCGCTCGATCCGCCTGGCCCGAGTATCGCAGGATTACTGCGCACATCAGCAGGTCAAGGCCGTTTCCGCGGCTCCGGAATTCGGGAATCTGCTCCTTTACCGCACGGATCGTGTCCTGGCTGAACAGTTCGTCTGCCGCGTCGACGCTCTCGGCGAGGACTGCGGCGAAGTAAGTGTTCTCCAAGGTCCCCAGTCGTACGGCGTGGCCTCGCAGCAGCCCGGTCGCGGGGTCGATCCTGGCCCGGAGGCTCGCTGCTAAGGGCTGGAGCCGCGCCGGCTCACCGCCGGCGAGCAGCCAACTCTGCGAGAGGTAGTACGCCTCGAATTCTGCACCCGCCACTGTCATCTGCAGATGTGGTTCAAGCCAACTGCGGATCCGTGCCAATTGACTGGCATCCGACTTCTGCCCGAGCTGGCTCTGGGCGCACAGCACTCCGTGCAGGTCGACAATCGACTTGGTGGACATCGGTTGCCCGAGGTCGGGCCCGGCGACGGGGCGGATGGTCGTGGCGATCGTCTGGTCCCCGAGCACCGCGGCGCTCTCCAGTGCCCGGCACTTGGCGTACGCCACGTCCGTGGCTGCTGCCGCGGCCTTCAGTCGCGCGACCAAGTCGGCGGCCGTCGCTGGTGGCAGGGGTAGCGACTTCACCGCGACGACATCAGTGATGGCAGCGATGGCGGCGATCTGTGCTGTTCCGTCCTCGGGGAGTGCCGGGTCGTTCAGGATGCCGGTGGCCCAGTCCCCAGGGATGGCCTGCCCCGTGCTCTTCTCGACCAGAGCGGCGTACCAGCGTCCCCAGATCGGCTCCTCATCGATCTGTTCCTTGAGGGACCGCTGCACTTCACCCGAGCCGACAACGGTTGCATGAGGGCCTGCTGCCTCGATCGCTGCTATGGCCGCCAAGCCGTACCCGCTGGCCGGCCACGACGAAGGGCCGTCCGAGGACAGGCCGGGCCGCATGATCAGCCCGTTCTCAGCCACCAACGTGCGCAGGGTGTCGATCAACGCGCGTTGCTCGCGTGACCGCACGGGCCCCTCATCGCGTCTTATGACGAAGAAGCCGACTCCACCGGCGATAATTGCCGCTACGGTGAACCAGGTCAATGACTTTCGCGAACGGAGCCGCAGCCAGCGGCTGCGGCTCCGTCGACTAGCGATTGTGTTGCTCACAATCAGGTGACCGCGGTGACCGTCTTGGTCTGGCCGTAGTAGAAGGCCTGCGCGGTCTCCGACCCTTCGACGCCGATGGTCCGCCAGTTGGTGCACAGGTTGCCCGACTGGTACGAACCGCGGGACCCGTTGTTGTTCGTCCAGCTGGCGGAGATCGGGTCACCGCTCTTTCCGAACGCGGTGACCGACGGGGAAACACCCCACGGGTCGAACTTGGTGGTGTTCTTTACCCAGTCATTTCCCGAAACCGGGTTCGAGCCGCCGGAGATGACGGCCGAGCTGGTCCAGTCGGCGCAGCCACCGCTTGCCCAGGTGGCGATCCAGACGTTGCCGGTCAGCTTGGCGCCATTGGCGAACGTCGTTGAGGCGCTGCCGCTGGCCATGGGCGTCATGTCGGCAGCTTGAGCTGGTGCCGCACCACCCGCGACGGCGAGCGCAACAGCGGAGGCCGCTACGCCATACCTAGACAGCCTCGATACAATCCCTCTGTCCCTCACATGTTCCTCCCAAGGTGTGGTGTGGGGGACACGTGGTTACGGCGTTCCCGCGCCGTAACCACACCCCCGTGTGAGAGATAAGCTTGTCATGCGACAAGGAGTAACTCAACCGCAACATGATGTTGACTTAACGATGACTACGGTCTATTGCGTCAGGCGATGACCGCCGCCTGAATCCCGTGCGCTTCGATGTCTCCAGCCGTCAGTGGCGCTTGTGCTGGATGTCGGTGCCATAAGGTGCTTCTGGGGGGCGACGGGGGCTTCTAGAAGGCTGCTGACAGCAAAACGCCTGCGTAGATGACCGTAACTATGACGATGGTTGCCCAGCCGGTGGCCAGCGCAATTGAGGCAAGGGCTTCGCCACGATCCCCAGTTCGCGTGATCTCGGTGCGCGCTCGCCGAGCGGTCAGGACGGCCGCCGCGCCGAGTACCCAGGCCAGCGGTAGGAACACGACGGATAGGGCGGCGAAGACGGCCGCCGACAGCGCGCTCGGGTTGATCCGCCCTTGGGTGCTGAGGACTGGGGCGCCGGGGGTAGGCGGATGCGGTTGCTGAGCCACAGGTAACTCCTTCGGATAGCCGACTTCCAGGTTGCTTGGTGCTCGACGCCGACAGGTGGGCGGACCTCTGGGCTGGAGGTGGCCGCCCGTCTCGAGTTGAGCACCGTCTGGCTGCAGTTCAGATCGACCGTACTAAGTCCACTCAAATGGTCAGCTCCTGCCGGAGTTGGTCACCGACCGAGCCGGCTCTTGGTCGTCATACCCGGGCATCACGTCGACGGGCGGGCGGCGCCAGCGCGGCGATCAGCACCGCCACCATTGTCAGCGCGGCCCCGAGCAGGGTGTTCACACCCGGGTGCGAGGCCGCCGTGGGGAGGATCAGGTCCAGTAGGACCGCGCCCACGATCTGACCGGCGATGGTGGCCAGGCCGAGCAGCAGCACACCCGTGAAGCGCACGATCGCGGCGGCGATCGCGATGAACACGATGCCGATCGGGCCGCCCAGGTAGAGCCACGGCTCGGACGGAAACTGACCGCCGGGCAGGCCGCGTACGGCGATGTCGATCGCGAACGCGACGAGCAGGGTGGCGGTGCCGACGGCGAAGTTCACGAGCGTGGCGGTCAGCGCACTGTCGGCCGCCGCTCGGACCCGACCGTTGACGGCCTGCTGCCAGGCGATACCCACCCCGGCCAGCAGTGGCAGCAGGGCCAGCGCCAGCGCGCCAAGGTCGCCAAGACGGTCGCCGACCGCCAGGCCGACCGCCAGCACGGTGAGCACCGCCCCGGCCAGCCGCTGCCGGGTGACCGGCTGCCGGCCGGTCGGCCCGATCCCGGCCCGGTCCACGGCGAGGCTGCTGCCGGTCTGGCCGGCGACCACCGCCACGGTGAACACCGCCACGCCCAACGTGCCGATGGTCAGGCCCTGGGTGGCCACCAGGAACGCCCCGCACATCCCGCCGAGGCACTGCCAGGGCCGCAGCGTGCCAGTCCGCAGGGCCCGACGCGTCGCGACCAGACCTCGCCGACCACCGGGGGTCGCGGGCACCAGCACCAGCAACACCAGCAGACCGACGCCGAACGACACGACTGCGGCGGCGAAACCGTCGTCGAGGCGTACCCCCAGCTCGCCGTTGATGCGCGACTGCACCGCCACGGCGACCCCGGAGGCCGACGCCAGCGCGACGCCGGTGATCCGGCGGGCGGCCGACAGGGTCTGCGGGGTCGCCGTGTCGGTGGACGTCACTCCTGCTCGGCCAGCGGACGACCGTCGAAGTCGACGGCGGAGTAGAGCGCCAACTTCTCCAACCGGTGGTACGAGTCGATCACCCGGATGGTGCCGCTCTTCGAGCGCATCACGATCGACTGGGTGTACGCGCCGCCCGCCCGGTACCGCACCCCGCGCAGCAGGTCGCCCGAGGTGACCCCGGTCGCCACGAAGAAGCAGTTGTCGCCGGTGACCAGATCATCGGTGCCCAGCACCCGGTCCAGGTCGTGCCCGGCGGCGATCGCCTTCTCCCGTTCCGGCTCGTCGCGCGGCCAGAGCTTGGCCTGCATGGCACCGCCCATGCATTTCAGCGCGCACGCGGAGATGATGCCCTCCGGGGTGCCGCCGATGCCCATCAGCACGTCGACGTCCGACTCGCCCCGGGCCGCCGCGATGGTGCCCGCGATGTCGCCGTCGGAGATGAACCGGATCCCCGCCCCGGTCCGGCGGATCTGCGTCACCAGATCGTCGTGGCGGCTGCGGTCCAGCACGCAGACGGTCACCTCGGAGACGTCGGTGCCCTTGACCTTGGCGATCCGGCGCAGGTTCTCCGCGACGCCGGCGTTGATGTCGATCACGTCGGCGTACGCCGGCCCGACCGCGAGCTTCTCCATGTAGAACACCGCGCTGGGGTCGAACATCGCACCGCGCTCGGAGACGGCGAGCACCGCCACCGCGTTCGGCATCCCCTTGCTCATCAGGGTGGTGCCGTCCACCGGGTCGACGGCGACGTCCACCTCCGGGCCTGTGCCGTCGCCGACGTGTTCACCGTTGAAGAGCATCGGGGCGTTGTCCTTCTCGCCCTCGCCGATCACCACCACACCGCGCATCTGGATCGAGTTGATCAGCTTGCGCATCGCGTCGACAGCGGCCCCGTCGCCGCCCTCCTTGTCGCCCCGACCGACCCACCGGCCGGCGGCCATCGCCGCGGCCTCGGTGACCCGGACCAGGTCGAGGGCAAGGTTTCGGTCGAGATCCTGCGGGATCCGCGTCCTGGTGTTCGTCATGACGGCTACTCCTCCTCGCGACGGTGCGGGGACGACCGGCGACGGGGAGGCCCCCACTGCCGGCTTTGTCGCTGATCCTCACACGATGGCCGACCGGGCGTCGGCGCGGGGCGGTGATGGCCTGGATACCGCCGGTCGGGCGGCTGCGAAGATAACGGGGTGGAACCCGCACAGCCTGCCGACCGCGTACCCGCCGACAGCACGCCGCCCGACGGCCAGCCGCCGGCCGACGTCCCCGCCGGTCGCGGTGGTGAGCCCGCCGCGACCGACCCGACCCCACCGCCGACGGCGGTGTCCGGCAAGTCCGAGCGGTCGCCGAAGGACATGGCGATCTCGCTGCTGGTGCTGCTCGTCCCGATCGCGCTGCTTCTGGCGTTCTACCGAGGATTCCTCGGCGGCGACCAGGCCACCACCGTCGATCCTGCGCCCGCCATCGAGCAGGCACGTTCGGCGAACGTCTTCCCGGTGAGCCAGCCACAGGGTCTCGGCGCCGACTGGAAGACGGTCAGCGCCCGCTACCAGACGGTCGAGGGCGGTGCGAACCTGCGACTCGGCTACCTCACGCCGGAGGGGCGGGGCGTCCAACTGCTGCAGAGCAGCGTCCCGGCGGACCGTCTGCTCCCCGCCGAGCTGACCAGTCAGGGCCAGCCGCAGGGCCCCACCGAGCTGGCCGGGCGCGCGTGGCAGCTCTACACGGCCCGGGGGAACCAGCAGGCGCTGGTCCTGCTGGAGCCGACCCGCACGGTGATCGTCGTCGGCGATGCCCGGGACAACGAACTCCGCGAACTGGCCGGCTCACTGCGCTGACCGGACCCGGTGGGGCGGCCCCACCGGGGCTGAATCTGGGCAACCGGCCCGAAGGGTGATTGTCCGACGCGTCGACAGGGAACAAGGAGGAGGTGATCCGGGCGCGCTGCTCGGCCCGGATCGCGCGACGCAGCCGACGGTGCTGCTGCGTCGCCGGAGTGTCCGGCGCCGTCCAGGTCGTCGGGTGACCCCCTTGGGAGACAAGTATGACTGTTCGACGACTCGGCGCCGGCCTGGTAGCCGCCGCCCTGATCACGCCCGCCCTGGCGGCCTGCGCCAGCGGAACCGGCACCGCCGGATCGACCCCGTCCCCGACGGTGAGCGCGTCCGGCACGGCGAGCCCGTCCGGTGCCCCGGTCGCGGGCGACGCCAAGCAGGCGCTGCTCGACTCCACCAAGGAGATCAGCAACGGGAACTTCCGGTTCACCCTGGCTGGCGCCGGGTCGACGGCGGAAGGGCTCGTGCACCAGCCGAGCCAGAGCGCGGCGATGAAGATCGCGATCGGTGGTCCCTCGTCCGACCTGGCGATGAAGCTCGACGTGATCCACTTCAAGCCGGACAGCTGGGTCAAGCTGGAGCTGAGCGGCCCCACCGCCAACAGCCTGCCCGCCATCAAGCAGCTCAATCTCGGCAAGTACCAGCACCTCGACCAGACCCGGATCAAGGGCAACCGCAACCTCGGCTTCGACTTCGAGAAGGTCGACCCGGCCGGCAGCGCGGTGCTCACCCAGGGCATCACCGAGGTCCGCAGCACCGGCACCGGCGCGTACGCCGGCACCATCGACGTCACCAAGGCCGCCGAGGCGGGCTCCCTGAACGCCGCCACGATCGCCGCGCTGGGCACCCAGGCGAAGACCGTCCCGTTCACCGCGAAGGTCGACCCGCAGGGCCGGCTCAGCGAGCTGGTGCTGCAGATGCCGGCCGCCGGGCAGACCGCCGCCCAGGAGATCAAGATGACGTACTCCGACTACGGTGCCGCCACCGCCGCGCAGAAGCCGCCGGCGGACCAGGTCGTCGAGGCGCCGGCCGAGCTGTACAGCCTGTTCAACTGACGTGCCGAGGTGGGGCGGCTCCGGCCGCCCCACCGGCGGTCGGTCAGGAGGCGGGCTCCTGCCGGGCGGCGTCGATTCGCGCCCGCGCGCCATCCAGCCAGCGTTGACAGATCACCGCCAGCGCCTCGCCGCGCTCCCAGAGGGCCAGCGACTCCTCCAGGGACGTGCCGCCGGCCTCCAGCCGCTCCACCACCGAGGCCAGCTCCGCGCGGGCCTGCTCGTAACTGAGCCGCTCGTCCGGCCCGGCCTTCGTGTCGTCAGTCATCGCGTTCATCTCAGCACACCACTCCCCACCGCGCCGCGTCGCCACTCAGCCGTCGACGGTGGCGGCCAGCTCGCCCTCGGCCAGTCGTACCCGCAGCGGGTCGCCCTTACCGACCTCGGCCGCCGCGCGGACCACGTGGCCGTCCGCGCGCTGCACGATCGCGTACCCCCGGTCGAGGGTGGCGGCGGGGGAGAGGGCGCGGAGCCGGGCGAGGGTGTGCCGCAGGTCGTCCTCGGCGGCCGAGAGCCGGTGCTCAAGGCAACGGCTGGCCCGCTGACGCAACGCGGTCAGCTCGGTCGCCCGGTGCTCCACCATCACCTGGGGTCGGGCCAGCACCGGTCGGGAACGCAGCCCGTCCAGCCGGTGCGTCTCCCGGTCGACCAGGTTGCGTACCGCCCGTTCCAGGCGGTGCCGGGCCTGTCCGATGAGGCGTACCTCCTCGGTGAGGTCGGGGACGACCCGCTTCGCCGCGTCGGTCGGGGTGGAGGCGCGGACGTCGGCGACGTAGTCGATCAAGGGCGCGTCCGTCTCGTGGCCGATCGCGCTGACCACCGGCGTACGACAGCCGAACACCGCGCGACAGAGCGCCTCGTCGGAGAAGGGCAGCAAATCCTCGATGCCGCCGCCACCCCGGGCGATGATGATCACGTCGATGCTCGGGTCGGCGTCCAGCACCTTGAGCGCGTCGACGATCTGTGGCACCGCGGACGGACCCTGCACGGCCACGTTGACAGTGCGGAACTCCACGGCCGGCCAGCGCCGCCGGGCATTTGTCAGCACGTCCCGCTCCGCCGCCGACGCGCGACCGGTGATGAGCCCGATCCGGCCGGGCAGGAACGGCAGTCGACGCTTGCGGGCGCGGTCGAAGAGCCCTTCTGCGGCGAGCAGCTTCTTGAGCTTCTCCAGTCGGGCCAGCAGCTCCCCGAGCCCCACCTGACGAATCTCGTCGGCCCGCAGGCTCAGCGTGCCCCGGGCGGCGTAGAACTCGGGCTTGGCGTGCAGCACCACACGGGCGCCCTCGCGTAGCTCCGGCGCGCCGGAGTCCAGGACGTCCCGGTTGGTGGTGACGGTCAGGCTCAGGTCGGCCGATGGGTCACGCAGGGTGAGGAAGACCGTGCTGGCCCCCGGGCGGCGACTGATCTGCGCCACCTGCCCGTCCACCCACACCCAGCCCAGCTTGGCGATCCAGGCCCCCACCTTCTGGCTGACCACCCGTACCGGCCAAGGCTCCTCGGCGCTGCTAGCCCCGCCGCCGCTGCCCCCGCTGCCCCCGCCGCTGCCCACCCGCCCACCCTCGCTCACCCGCCCACCCTACGGACCTCCCTGGCCTGGCCCGTCGATCATGAGGTTGTTGCCCTCCGTGCCGGCGTGTCGCAGCAACAACTTCATGATCAACGTAGGAGGGGGTGGGGCGCGGGCCGGTGGCGGGTGGTGGGGTGGCACGTACGATGGGGGGGTGACTGAGGCTCAGGCGACTCACCGGACCGGCAAGCGCGTGCTCCTGGCCAAGCCCCGCGGCTACTGCGCGGGTGTCGACCGCGCCGTGCAGACCGTGGAGGAGGCGCTGAAGCTCTACGGCGCACCGATCTACGTGCGTAAGCAGATCGTGCACAACAAGCACGTGGTGCAGACCCTGGAGGCTCAGGGCGCCATCTTCGTCGAGGAGAACGAGGAGGTGCCGGAGGGCGCCACCGTCATCTTCTCCGCGCACGGTGTGGCGCCGGAGGTCCACGAGCAGGCCAAGGCGCGTTCGCTGAAGGCGATCGACGCGACCTGTCCGCTGGTCACCAAGGTGCACCACGAGGCGCGGCGGTTCGCGGCCGAGGACTACGACATCCTGCTCATCGGCCACGAGGGGCACGAGGAGGTCATCGGCACCGCCGGCGAGGCCCCCGCGCACATCCAGCTGGTGGACGGCCCGGACGACGCCGACAAGATCACCGTACGTGACCCGGAGAAGGTGGTCTGGCTCTCCCAGACCACGCTCTCGGTCGACGAGACGCTGGAGACGGTGGCCCGCCTCAAGCAGCGGCTGCCGCTGTTGCAGTCCCCGCCCAGCGACGACATTTGCTACGCCACCTCCAACCGGCAGCACGTGGTCAAGGAGATCGCCGCCGACTGTGACGTGATGATCGTGGTCGGCTCGACGAACTCCTCCAACTCGGTTCGCCTGGTCGAGGTCGCCCTGGACGCCGGCGCGCGCGCCGGTCACCTGGTCGACTTCGCGCACGAGATCGACGACGCCTGGCTGGAGGGGGCCACCACGGTTGGCCTGACCTCGGGCGCGAGCGTCCCGGACGACCTGGTCCAGGAGGTGCTGGCCCACCTCGCCGCCCGCGGCTTCGCCGACGTCGAGGAGATCATCACCGCCAACGAGCGGCTCACGTTCTCGCTTCCGCAGGAGCTGAGGCGGGACATGAAGGCCGCCGCGGGGCGCGGCTGAAGCACGGGAACGAACTCGGGTCGGCGTACGTCAGATTCGGCATGAGGACTCTTCGGCTCGCCGTCCCCGCGCTGGCCGTCTGCGTGGCGCTGAGCGCCTGCGGCGGCCAGGGCGTCGGGGGCGGCACCCCCACCCCGACACCGACGGGAGCGCAGCCGGTGACCAGCCAGCCCACGCCCGACCCGACGCCCTCGCCGGAGACCGGCACCCGGAGCGTGCCGCCCGGCCTGAAAACTCCGAAACCGGGCGGCCCGAGCACGCCGCCGGGCGTCGGGGCCACCACCCTGAGCGGCACCGTGCAGGGCGGTGTGGAGCCCGGCTGCGTGCTGCTCGACGGTTACCTGCTGCTCGGCGGCCCACGAGAGGTGCTGACGCCGGGCGCCCGGGTCGAGGTCACCGGTCGCGTGGAGCCCGGCATGATGACCACCTGCCAGCAGGGCACCCCGTTCGTCGTGACGGCAGCCCACCGGTCCTGACCGTCTCCACCCCGACATGCGGGAGCCCGCCCCCGAACGTGGGGGCGGGCTCCCGCCGGTGTTACGAACGGATCAGTTCACCGCACCGATGGACACGGTGCCGCGACCCACGATCGCACCCTCGCTGGTGACGATCGCCAGTTCACCGGAGAGCTGACGACCGTCGGCCGGGACGGCCACCGCGGTCACCGTGCCGGTGATGGTGGCCGACTCACCGTGCATCAGCGGCACCGCGACGGCCGGAGCGGTGATCGTGCCCAGCGACGCGGACGCGAACGCGTCGTAGTAGTCGTAGGCGGTGCTGGTGCCCGGCCCGTCGACCCCGTACGGCTCCACCACGACCCGGTAGGTGCCAGCGGGCGGGTTGGTCAGCGTGACCGCCTCCTCCGAGTCACCGTCCGCGGCCCGGCCGACCTCGGTGGTACCCCGGTAGACGAACAGGTCCAGGTCGGCGCCCGCGTTGGCGGGGTCGCCGATCCGGGCGGTGAACGTCGACGTACCCGCCGGGATCTCGACGGTCCACTCCTGGTTGGGACCGCCCTCGGTGATGGTCGGACGCTCGGTCCGCACACCGGTCAACGCGCCGCTGCGGCCGCTGACCGAGACCGGACCGAAGGCGTTGGTGACCTTCCAGCTCACCGGGGTCGGCTCGCCGGCCTCGACACTGGGCAGCTCGACCAGCGCCGGCTCGACCGTCAGGCCCTGCACCCGCACCTGGAGCTTGAACGGGTTGTTCAGCGCCGGGGACGTCCGCCGCGACTCCACCTCGATCTCCCAGACCCCGGGAAGCGGGTTCTGGTAGTCACGCTCCTGCGGCTTGCAGACGTTGACGTCGGAGAAGTTGGTGTAGCAGACGGTGCTGGTGGTGGCCTCCACCGGCACACCCAACGGGTTGATCGCGATGAACCGGGTCTGCGAACCGGTGGCGATCCCGGAGAGGTTCACCTGGAGTGCCTTGGCGCCCTCCGGCACCGTGACGAAGTACGACGTGAAGCCATTGCGGTCGACCGAGCCCTCGTTCGCGTACGAGAAGGTGGGCTTCTTCACGTCGTTCGAAGCCACCACCACGGTGGACACCTCGAAGTCGACCACGTTGGTGGCCGGGTCGTCGATCCGCATGATCGCGCCGTGCGCGCCCTCGGTGGTCGGCTTGGCGGTCACGTTGACGGTGACGGTCTTGTTGAGCGGCAGCGCGACGGTCTTCGGCGCCTTGAACGTGCCGTCGTTGCCCTGGAGCGTGACATTGTGCTTGATGGTGCCGGCCGGCCCGCTGGTGCGGGTGAGCTTGACCGGGTAGGTCTTGCTCTGGCCGACCTTGTGGCCGCCCTCGGACGAGGTGCAGCGGTTGTAGACGCCGGTGCCCCGACCCGGGTTCGGCACGAACTTCACGCCGTTCCAGATGGTCAGCTGCTCCGACAGGGGGCTGCAGACCGGCGCGTCGGAGACGTACGACCGGGTTTCGACGCCCTGGCGCAGCAGCTGCCAGGCGCCCGGAACGTGGACCATGCCGTAGCCCTGCGCGTACGTCGGCACGTCCGCGATTGGCTTGGCGGAGCTGAACAACGCCCGCCGCAGTGCCGCCGGGCTGACGCCCCGGTCGGTGGCCTTGGCCGCCGAGAGCAGCAACGCGCCGGCGCCGGCGGTCTGCGGAGACGCCATCGAGGTGCCGTTGAGCATCGCGTAGCCCGGAGGCAGCGCGTAACCGGCCTCGGCGACCGGGGCTCCGAGCTGCCAGGTGGGTGCGGTGGAGATGGCCGAGCCGGGGGCGGCGATGTTCGGCTTGAAGCCACCGTCCTCGCGCGGGCCACGGGAGGAGAAGTTGAACAGGGCGTTCTTCTTCTTCACGACCGAGCCGTAGTTGGCCAGCCAGGTGTCCTTGCTGATGTTGGCGGCAACGCTGATCACGTTGCTGGCCACCGACGGGTCGCCGACGGTGTTGAGACCCGGGCCGGAGTTGCCGGCCGAGATGACCAACTGCACGCCGTACGTCTCGATCAGTTCGTTGTAGAGGTTCGCCCGCGCGTTGTTGCCGTCGTTCAGGCCCGGGAGGCCGCCGATCGACATGTTGACGATGTCGACGCCACGGTTGGCCACCAGATCGATCATGCCGGTGGTGAGGGCCGCCGCGCTGCAGCCGCCGCCCCAGGAGCAGGCACGGGCGGAGACCAGCTTGGCGCCCGGCGCGGCACCGTCGAAGGCGCCGTTGCCGAGCATGTCGTTGGCGGCGGTGATGCCGGCGACGTGGGTGCCGTGGGTGCTCTCGACGATGCCGATGTTGACGTAGTCGTAGGTGCCCGGCAGGCCGATCGGCGTGGTGTTCACGTTCTTGCGGAACTCGACGACGAAGGGCTGTCGCTCGGCGACCGGGGTCGCCGGGTTGTCGGTACCGAAGTAGCCGATGTCGTACTTCTCCTTGTACGGCCGCATGATCGGGTCGTCGGTGAAGTTGAGGTTCTGGTTGGCGTCCACCCGGATGTTGTTCGTGGCCGGGTCGAAGAGCACACCCCAGGTGTCGGTCGTGTCGCCGTCGCGGTTGACGTCGCCCCGGGCGTCGCTCGCGGCGGTGACCGACTCGCTGAACAGGTTGAACCGGTACGAGCCGGCCGGTGCCGTCCAGGTCCCGCCGGCGATGGTGAACGACGGGCCGGTGACCTCGGCCTGCATCCGCCGCCACGAGCCGTCCTCCAGCGGATCGGTCGCGGTGACCCAGTCGACGATCTTGCGCTCGCCGGTGGTGGTCTGCTGCAACGCCGGGTGGGCCAGGTCCACACCGGAGTCCATGATGCCGATCGTGACGCCCCGGCCGTCCCACTCGGGGTGGGCCGCGGTGAACGCCACCGCGCCGGTCTCGTTCGTCGGCATGTAGGGGTTGTCGGCCGGGGTGGTCTCGCCCGGCGCCGCGACGGCGGCCTGCCGCGCGCCGGCGGTGCCGGTGGCGGTGCGCTCCGGGGCCGGGTCCGGCAGTTGGATGACCTCGTCCAGGTCGACGGCCGAGACGCCGGGCAGCCGCGCCGCCTTGAGGACCCGGTCGGTCGGCACCTTGGCCAGCACGAAGCCGACCCGGTCCTGCCGCTGGCTGACGGTGCCGCCGAGCTTGGTGAGGCTGTCGGCGACGTCCCCCGCCTCACCCTTCTCGGTGGCGACGATCAACGTGACGGTCGGAGCCTTCTTGGCGCGGGCCTCACTGAGCAGTTTGGCGTCGTGCGCGCCCAGCGTCTCGGCGGCGGTGGCCGGGGAAGCGTCCGGTGTGGTGGCGGGGGCGGCGGCCGCGGTGGCGGCACCACCCATCGTCGTCATGGCGCTGGCCGCCAGGGCCGACGCGAAGAGCGCGGCTGAGGTGCGCCGGCTCACATTTCGGAGTCTGCTCACGTTCTCTTTACCTCCAGAGAACAGGGCCCTTCTGAGAAGGGCGCTCGGGTGAGCAGAATCTTTCGTGGTGGCGGCGAGCACTGTCACTACTGGTCAGTCCCTTGTGACCAGTTCGTGACATGCGGGTATACGCACTGTCACATGATTGGCGAGCGGTTCGAGACCTCGTCACCAGCTGGATCGGCCAGCTCGGGTGCCTGCGGTTGCCGGGGCGTCAACTCGACCTGGGCCGGGGTGGCCAACTCGTCGTCCGAGACGCCCAACTCGGCGAGCTTGCGGGCGCTGACCAGCACCCGGGCCTCCAGCGAGCCGACCGCCCGGTTGTAGGCGGTCACCGCACCGGCCAGTGAGGACCCGAGCTTGCCCACGTGGTCGCCGAGGGTGGAGAGCCGGCCGTACAGCTCCCGGGCGAGAGTGTGCACGGCGAGCGCGTTGCGGGCCAGTGCCTCCTGCCGCCAGGAGTAGGCCACGGTACGGAGCAGCGCGACCAGTGTGGCCGGCGTGGCGAGCACCACGTTGCGGGCGAAGGCGTGCTCCAGCAGCGACGGATCCCGCTGGAGCGCGACGTCGAGGAACGGGTCGGCCGGAACGAACAGCACCACGAACTCGGGTGAGTTGTCGAACGCCGACCAGTACGACTTGGCGGCCAGGGCGTCGACGTGCCCCCGCAGGTGCCGCGCGTGCGCGTCGAGGTGGGTGTCCCGGCCGCGCTCGTCGCGGGCCTCCATGGCTGTCAGGTACGCGTCGAACGGAGCCTTGGCGTCCACCACCACCGAGCGACCACCGTGCAGGCGAACCACCAGATCCGGTCGGACGACCTGCTGGTCGGTGGCGGCGGTGACCTGCTCGGAGAAGTCGCAGTGCTCCAGCATCCCGGCGGCCTCGACGATCCGGCGCAACTGGTGCTCGCCCCAGCGGCCCCGCACCTGCGGTGCGCGCAGCGCCGCCACCAACTGCTTGGTCTCGGTGCGCAGCTCACCGGAGACCGTGCTCATCGAACGGACCTGCTCCCGCAGCTCGGCGTACGCGTCGACGCGGTCGTGCTCCAGCTCGGCCACCCGTTGCTCGTAGCGGCGCAGGGTGTCGTGCAGCGGCGCGACGGCCCGGGCCACCGCCTCCTGGGACTGTGCGGTGGCCTCGTAGCTCAACGCCCGCATGGACTGCTCCAGCCGACCCTCACCCTCCCGGGTGGCGGCCAGGGTGGCATCCAGCCGGGCGATGTCGGCGGCCGACCGGGACCGGGCCGCGAGCCAGCCCACCGCCCCGCCGGCGCCGAGGCACACGATCACCACAAGCAGCGTCGAGACGTCCATCACCGGAGCTTGCCAGACGGATACGACGTGCGACCCGGGGGTACGTTCGATGACATGGAACTTGTGCTCTGTCTCGCCGTTGTGCTGGTCGGCGCGCTGGGTGCCGCCGCGCTCGTCCGCGCCCAGGCCGGTGCCCGTCGACGCACCGAGCTCGGCGACGCCCGTGCGGAGGCGCAGCGGTGGTACGAGCGCCTCGGCGGCCAGCTGATGAACCTGCACGGCGACGACCCGGCGGTACGCCAGGCGCTCGCCGACGCCGGTGAGCGGTACAACGCGGCGGGCTCCCAGCTTGAACAGGCGACCACCCCACACCAGTTCGGGCTGGCCCGGGAGACCGCGCTGGAGGGTCTGGCGTACATCCGGGCGGCGCGCACCGCGCTGGGCATCGATCCGGGCCCCGAGGTGCCGACCCTGGCCGCCGCCCGCGGTGCGGGGCAGCTCACCAAGGAGCGTGAGGTCGACGTGCAGGGGCAGACCTTCCGGGCCGGGCCGCAGCCTGGCCGGGAAACGCCCTACTACTACCCGGGTGGGCGTTATCAGGGTCGACCGGTGCCCGCCGGCTGGTATTCGACGCCCTGGTGGAAGACGGCGCTGGGTGCCGGCGCCGGTGTGCTCGGCGGCATCCTGATCGCCGACGCGCTTTTCTCACCCGCGTTCGCCGACCCCGGGTACGGCTACGACGCCGGCTACCAGGAGGGCTTCGGCGACGGCGTCGACCAGGGCGGAGACCAGGGCGGGGACTTCGGCGGCGGTGACCAGGGCGGGGACTTCGGCGGCGGCGACTACGCCGGCGGTGACTTCGGCGGTGGGGATTTCGGCGGCGGCGGCTTCGGTGGCGGCGACTTCGGCGGCGGTGACTTCGGGGGTGGCGACTTCTGACCCCGCCCAATCGGGTCGATCATGGAGTTGTGGTGGCCGATCAGCCCCTGTTGGCGGCCTTCGCGAAGCACCACAACTCCATGATCGACGAGGCCAGGGGCCCCGAGGCCCGGGCCTCGGAACCCGCACTCGTACCCGTTGATCAGCCGGTGTTGCGCATTCCGGCCGCGATGCCGTTCACGGTGGTGAGCAGCGCGCGTTCCAGGGCGGTGCCGTCGCTCGGCGCGCGTCGGCCGCCCGGTGCGGTGGCGACCGCCCGCCCGGCGGCACCCGACTCCCGGTACTGCCGCAGCAGCGCCACCTGGAGATGGTGCAGCGGCTCCAGGTAGGTGTCGCGGACGGCCAGGGTGCGCTGGAGCACCGGTGAGTTCTCCAACAGGGCCGGTGAGGCGGTCACCGCCAGCACCTCCCGCTTGGTCAGCTCGTACTCCTGCTCGATCTGCTCGAAGATCGGGTGCAGCTTCTTCGGCACCAGCGTCTCGACGTACCGGCGGGCGATGCTCAGGTCGGTCTTGGTCAACATCATCTCGACGTTCGACAGGAACGTGCGGAAGAAGTGCCAGTTGCGGTGCATCTCGGCCAGCACGTCCGCCAGACCGGCCTCGCGGGCGGCGGCCAACCCGGAGCCGACGCCGAACCAGCCCGGCACGATCTGCCGGGTCTGCGTCCAGCCGAACACCCACGGGATGGCCCGCAACCCGGACAGCCCGGCGCCGGTGTTCGGGCGCTTCGCCGGCCGGGAGCCGATGTTCAGCGCGCCGAGCAATTCGGTCGGGGTGGACGCCCAGAAGTACGCGGGCAGGTCCGGGTCCTCGACGAGCGACCGGTAGGACCGGAACGCCGACTCGGAGACCACGTCCATGGTCGCGTCCCAGCGCTCCAACATCTCGGCCGGCTGCCGGGGTGCGGTGTGCAGCAGGGTCGCCTGGAGCACAGCGGCGAGGGTGAGCTCCAGGTTCTCCCGGGCCAGCGAGGGCAGGGTGTACTTGTCGGAGATCACCTCGCCCTGCTCGGTCACCTTGATGGCACCGTCCATGGTGCCGTACGGCTGCGCCAGGATCGCCTCGTGCGTCGGCCCGCCGCCGCGCCCGACAGTGCCGCCCCGGCCGTGGAAGAGCCGCAGGTGCACGCCGTGTCGGGCGGCCACGTCGCGCAGCGCGCGCTGCGCCCGGTGGATCGACCACTGGCTGGTGGTGATCCCGGCTTCCTTGTTCGAGTCGGAGTAGCCGAGCATGACCTCCTGCACGTCGCCCCGGGCCCTCACCAGCGCCCGGTACGCGGGCAGCGACAACAGCTCGTCGAGGAGTTCGCCGCCGGCGTTCAGCTCGGCCGGGGTCTCCAGGAGCGGCACGAAACCGACCCGGGCCCGCCCGCTGTGTACGTCCACCAGGCCGGCCTCGCGCGCCAGCACGACCGCGGCCAGCACGTCGTCGACACCGAGGGTCATCGAGATGATGTACGACTCGATCACCTCGGTGCCGAACCGGTCCTGTGCCTCCCGGATGGTGCCGAACACGTCGAACGTCTTGCGGGCCGGCTCGGACAGCGACGTGTCCAGCGTCGACAACGGACGGCGACCGGTCAGCTCGTCGGCCAGCAGCTTGGTGCGCTCCAGCCGGGTCAGCGCCGGGTAGTCGGAGACCTCGCCGACCGCCTCGTAGAGCTGCGCCAGCACCGCGTGGTGCGCCTCGGCGTGCTCCCGGACGTCCATGGTGGCCAGGTGCAGACCGAACGCGGAGACCGTACGGATGGTGGAGGCCAGCCGGCCGACCGCAGTGAGCTGCCCGGAGTTGCGGGCCAGCGAGGCGCGCAGCAGGTCCAGGTCGGCGATCAGCTCGGCCGAGCCCCGGTAGTCCCGGCCCGGTACGTGTGCGGTGCCCTGGCGCAACCGCAGCCGGGTGTTGGCGAGCTTCGCCTTCACGCAGCGCGCCTTGAGCCGGTACGGCTCCTCCGCGTTGACCCGGCGGAAGCGCTGTGCCACCTCGGGCAGCGCGTCCAGGTCGGCGGCGAGGCTGGCGGAGAGGTCCAGGGAGACCCCGCGCAGTCGGCGGGACACCGAGACCTCGTTGATCAGGTGGTCCATCGCCTTCTCGGTGGCCGCGATGCCGTGCTCGTGCTGGATGGTCAGCACCTCGCGGGTGACCGCCGGGGTGACGAACGGGTTGCCGTCGCGGTCGCCGCCGATCCAGGTGCCGAAGCTCAACGGCCGGGCCGTCGGTGAGGTCTCCACGCCGAGCGTGCGCAAGGTGTCGGCCAGGTCGTCGAGCACCTGCGGGGCGGCCTCGGCGTACAGGTCACGCAGGTAGTAGATGGCGTTGCGGGCCTCGTCGGTCGGGTCCGGCCGGTCGAGCCGCAGCTCGTCGGTCTGCCACATCAGGTCCAACAACTCAGCCAGCCGGCGGTTGGCCGGGCCCTCGTCGCTGGCGCCGTAGAGGATCGCGTTGGCGGTCTCGGTGTCCAACTCGTCGGCGATCGCCCGCAACTTGGACAGGATCGAGCGTCGAGCCGCCTCGGTCGGGTGCGCGGTGAAGACCGGTCGCACCGCCAGCCGGCGAGCCGCGTTGGCGATCTCCTCGGCCGGCACCCCGCGCTCGGCGATCATCTTGGCGGCCTGGTCCAGCCAACCGCCCTGCACGGCGCGGCGGCGGCGCAGATCCCGTGCCCGGTGCACCTGCTCGGTGATGTTGGCCAGGTGGAAGTAGGTGGAGAAGGCGCGAGCCAGCTTGGTGCCGGTGGTCACGTCGAGCCCGCCGAGGCGCTGGGCGGCCGCCGGGGCGTCGGAGCGGACCTGGGCGCGGATCTCCTCGACGAGGTCGAGCAGCGGGCGACCCTCCTGGCGGGCCAGGGTCTGGCCGAGCAGGGTGCCGAGTCGGCGAATGTCGGCGCGCAGTGCGGCGTCCGGGCCGTCGTGGTCGTGCTGGTCGGTCACGATGCGCTCCCTTACGTGGGTACGAAGGACAGCGCTGTCCGACTTACTGGATGGTATCCGCGCGCAGCCGATGTCTGGAGGGCCCCCTGGTGATCCACTGCCCGGGGAAGGGTGTTTTCCGGGGTGATCTCAAACACCGTCCCGGTCCGGCGAGGGGCCCGAGCGGGTCGTCGCAGGGTCGGAGGGGGCGGACCGGCGACCCCGGACCAGGCTCGCGCTGACCAGTCCGAGCCCGCCGAGCACCGCCCAGATCCCCAGGGCGGAACCCGGCCAGCCGGCCGACCGCCAGTCGAAGTACACGGCGGCCTTGGTCAGGTCGTTGGCGAGCCCGGGGATGTTCCAGCGGTGCATGCCGCGCAGCACGCCGGGGAGGAACTCGGGCGCGTAGATGCCACCGGAACCCGGGTTGCCGAGCACCACCAACAGCAGGATGACCAGCGCGGTGCCCGCGACGCCGAGCCAGCCCTGAACGGCGCTGGCGAACATGGCGGCGGCGAAGACGGCCAGCGCGCCGATGGCGGCGATCGTCGGGACGTCCCCGTGCCAGATGTCCAGGACGGGTCCGACCACCACCGCGCCGGCGATGCCGAGCAACACGCTGTAGACCGCCAGGGCGGCGATGCGCAGTCCGGCTCGTCGCGCCGTACGGGGGGTGGTGCCGGCGGATATCCCGAGCACCGTCGAGGCGAGATAACCACCGAGGACGTACCCGACGTTCAGGTAGAAGGGCACCACCCCGCGCGGGTCGGCCGGAGTGACCGGCACCTTGTCGACGATCCGGAGCGGGGTGCCGGCACGGGTGGTGGCGGTGCCGAGGACCTCCTTGATCGCGCTGGTGGCGGAGGGGCCGGAGGCGCTCGCCACGGTGAGGAGCAGGCCGTTGTCGGCTCCGGTGCTGAGTACGGCGTACACCGCGCGGCTGAGCAGTGCGTGCTCGGCGGCGCCCGGGTCGTCGTACCTGATGGGTTCGAGGATGGTGGTCTGGGCGCGCACGGCGTCGAGCGTCGCCTGGGCGCGTTGGTCGCCGGAGACGACGCCGATCGGCAGGTCGCGGGGCGTGGGCTGGTGCAACGCGCCGACGTAGGCCGCGATGAACGTCGTGGCCAGTACGAGGGTGCCGAGGAGCAGTCCGATGCTGCGCGGAGCCCAGTCGCGAGCTGTGCCGTGCGATTCCTTGTCCACGTTGTCAGCCTATGATCCGTTTCGCGGACCGCAGGGCGGATCCAGCCCGTCGCCCCGGCGACCGGTAACGACCGCCATTGGCCCTGCGGCAGGCGTCGCGGGTGGTGTCAGGCGTCCCGGGTGGTGTGCGGCGTCACGGGGTCGTGTCAGGGCTTCGCGGGGTGGCGTCAGGGGTTGACGACGGCGAAGGCGCGGACCGGGAAGGTGCCCATGCCGGCCACCATCGGCGGAGCCGCGGTGAACCGGAAGCCGGTCGGCGGCAAGGCGTCCAGGCCGGTCAGGTGCTCCACGATCGGGATCCCGGCGGCGAGCAGCGCGCTGTGCGCGGGGCGTACGCCAGCGGCCGTCGGGCTCATGTCGTCGATGTTGATCGAGTCGATGCCGACCAGGGCCGCACCGGCGTCGGCAAGCGCCTGGGCGGCGTCGCCGGTCAGGTACGGCGCTTCCGGAGCGCCGTACCGTTCGGTGCCGAAGTGCGCGCCCCACCCGGTGTGCAGCAACACCGCCCGGCCGCTCACCTCGTACGGGGCCAGCATCAGCCGGTCCACCGCGCGAACGCCGGCCGGAACCCGGACCACCACCCCCGGCAGGTCGGCGAGACGGTCCAGCGACACAGCGGACAGGTCGTCCCGGCCGGCCCAGCGGTGGGCAGGCGTGTCCAGGTACGTGCCGGTGTTGGCGATCATCTCGATTCGGGCCACGTGGAACTCGGTGCCCGGGGCGTACCGCTCGCGGGATGTCGCGAAGGTCAGCCAGTCGGTGATCCGGGGGCCCGGCCATCCCGGCAGGGTGGTCATCCCGTCGCGGATCACGTGGCTCAGCTCGACCAGCCGGCGTTCGGCGCCCGATTCGTCGACCGCGACACCCCGGCCGCCCTTGTGCGGCTCCTCGATGACCGTCTTGGCGCTGATCCGTACGTCGGCGACCATCAGCAGCCCGAGGTGCCGGACGAACAACGCCGCCAGGTCGTCGTCGGTGATCTCCCGACCGGGAATGTCGAGCCGGAACCCCTCGGTACGTAGCCCGCCGCCGTTGGCGAAGTTCACCTCCGCGTCGAACTGTGCCCGCCACTGCTCACCCATTCCGAAACCCGACCACGCCGGCCGGCGACCGTCAAGATCCGCGAGACACACCGGCAGGCCGCCGGGTGCGCGGCCCGGCGGGATCTCCGGGCCGGGTGTCCGGCGGGGCGGGATCCGCGAGCCGGTCCGGCCTGGTCCGTGAAGGCCTGCTCCGTGAAGGCCGGGCCCGGTCCGGCCGGGCCCGTGAAGATTCGCTCAACTGCAGGGAAAGTGCTGCCTCGGCGCGCTGTGACCCCGCAAGTTCCCCGAAGTTGAGCGGATCTTGTCGCGAAGAAGCCGACTCGGACCCAAGATCGCGCAAAATCCAGGACGTAGTGGTGTCGGCGCGTCGCCGATGCCACTACATCCTGGCTCGAGCACGATCTTGGGCGCGGGGCGCGGGGCGCGGGGCGCGGGGCGCGGGGCGCGGGGCGCGGGGCGCGGGGCGCGGGGCGCGGGGCGCGGGGC
>NZ_JBEYSY010000020.1:0-120945 GCF_040704315.1 Micromonospora sp. NPDC047644 | reverse complement strand
CTACCAGGCCAACCTGCAGCGCTTCGCCGACCTCGGCGTGGACGTCCAGATCACCGAGCTGGACGTGATGACCGGCGGCAACCAGGCCAACATCTTCGGCGCCGTCACCCGCGCGTGCATGAACGTCTCGCGCTGCACCGGCATCACGGTGTGGGGTGTGCGGGACTGTGACTCGTGGCGTGGCTCGGACAACGCGCTGCTGTTCGACTGCAACGGCAACAAGAAGGCCGCGTACACGAGCGTCCTGAACGCCCTCAACGCCGGCCCGGGCATCCCCACCAACCCGCCGCCGACGACGCCTCCGCCCACCGACCCGCCGCCCACGACCCCGCCGCCGACCACCGGTGGATGCTCGGCGTCGGTGTCGCTGAACTCCTGGAACGGCGGGTTCGTGGCCAACGTGAAGGTGACCGCCGGCTCCGCCGGCACCAACGGGTGGAACGTCAGCGTCACGCTTCCCGGTGGCGCCAGCGTCACCAGCACCTGGAGTGCGACAGCCAGCGGCTCCACCGGCACGGTGCGGTTCGCCAACGTCGACTACAACGGCCGGCTCAGTGCCGGCCAGGTCGCCGAGTTCGGCTTCCAGGGCACGGGCAGCGGGGCCGGTATGACGCCTACCTGCACCGCCTCCTGAGATTGACCGACTGACCACACACGTCGGCCGGTGTGCGGGACCGTTCCTGGTCCCGCGCACCGGCCGACGTCATGTCGTGGCGGACGGATCGGTCAGGAGTACGGGAGCCGCAGCACCGACTGGTTGCCGATGCCCACCGTGCTCGGGTTGTTGCCGATCGCCGACCAGACCTCCACCCGGACCCTGCCGTTGCTCAGCGTGCCCAACGTGCCGGTGGCCGACGACAGGCCGGCGTTCTGCGTGTAGTGCTCGTAGCCGGTGACCGGGTCGGTGGCGAAGTAGCGCGACGTCTCCACCCGGTCCCAACTGCCGTTGCCGGTGAGGTCGTAGGAGATCCGTACCTGCACGCCGTTGCCGACCGCCGACCCGGCGTCCACGAACAGGTCGAACGCGGTCTGCCCGCCCGAGTAGGTGAGGTTGAGGCCGGTCGCGGTGAAGACCTGCGCGTTGGTGGGCGTGCCGTCGTGGTTTCCGTTCGCCGCCGCGACCGTCGTCGTGGCCGCGCTGCCAGCGGCGCCCAACCCGCCTCCGGGCAGCAGGTACCGGGTCGGCCCGCCGGTGGACGGCGGCGGGGTGGTCGTCGGCGGGGGATCGGTGGGCGTCGTCGGGGGAACGCCGCCGGCCGCGTTGCCACCACTCCAGGTGTACGCCCCGGTGGTGGCCGTCTTTCCCGCACCCACGGCGAGCGTGGTGCCGTTGGAGAACGTCACGGTGATCGGCGTCGCCGTCGGGTTCGACGCCACGTAGGTCCGGGCCCCGTTGCGGGAGAAGACCGCGGACAGCGGATGGTTGCCGGTCACCGTCGTGTCCACAGTGCCGAGGGCGGCGAGGTTACGGATCCAGTGGAACGTGTGCGCCCGGCTCTCTCCCTCCTCGGGTGTGTAGCCGGGGTTCGCGCGCAGGTTCGCCAACGCGGCGTCGGCGTCCCCGAGGGCCTGGAACTGCCAGAGGATGTCCTGCCACACCGTCGGTTGTCCGCCGTTGTTGCGGACGAGTTCGGCGTAGTTGGTCCGCACGTACGCCGGGTTGTTGCCGAGGTAGAGGTGCCCGCCGGTGACCGGCAGCAGGTTGATGCCCTGGATCATCTCCGGCTCGCCGCTGAACCAGGTGGCGTACGCGCCGCCGTCGCCCCAGACCATGCCGACCGTCGAGTGCCCGAAGGCGGCGGGGAAGTTCTGGTCGCTGACGTCGAACCAGTACTCCTGGATCGCCGCGGCCTGCGTGGTGTAGAGGAAGACACCCGCGTCACGGACGGCGGTGTCGCCCGTCGTCTGCCCCCACTGGATCAGGGCGCTCGCGAAGTTCATCCCCTCGGACGAGGACTCCTGGTTGTTGCCGGAACCGAAGGAGCCGTGTCCGGACGCCCAGTCGTGCCCGGCGTAGATGTCGAAGTCCCGCAGGTACGGGAAGCGGGTGTCGTCGCGACGGTAGTTGTTGGCGTCCCGGATCAGCAGGTCGACCATCCCGCCGTAGCGGCTGGTGGCCGCCCAGGCCGGGTCGAACTTCGCCAGGGTCGCGGCGGCGGCGATGTAGTAGCCGTAGTGGAAGTGGTGGTCGTTGAGCTCCTGGTCGGACCCGTACGACGCCGGGTAGCCGATCAGCGTGCCCCAGTTGTTGTCGTAGTAGAAGACCCGGCTGGTCTTGCCGCTGGACGCGGTGAACCAGTCGGTGAGCGTGCTGCGGATCGCGTTCAGCGCGCTGTCGCGCGTCGTGATGTCGTTGACCTGGTCGGCGATCTCGGCGATCCGCGCCGCCCGGCCGAGTCCCTTGCCGGTCCAGTAGGTGTCGTTGCCGCGTTGGTCCATCGGGTTGGCCCGGGTGGCGGCCAGGTGCCCGCTGAGCGTCGACAGGTCGCCACCGCTGCCGTCGCCGACGGCCGGCAACTCCGGCAGGATGCCCTGGAACTTCATCGCGGTGCGGAACTGGTTGACGCCGGTGAGCACCTTCATCCGGCCACGCGCCGACGGGTAGGTCGGCGTGATCGCGGTGGAACCGCTCAGCGACTTCCACTGGTGCGGGTAGAGGCTGACCACGGTCTGCGTGGCGGTGCCCTCCCGGGCGGTGGTGGTGAAGGCGTAGGTGGTGGTCAGGCCGCTGGTCGCCGGGTTGTAGGCGTACGAGACCTGGGTGCCGGTGACGTGGGCGTGTGCGTACTGACCGTAGGTCGTGGCCAGCGCGGCGCGCTCCGTCGTGCTGGACGTCGGCGGCAGCAGGGCGACGGAGAAGTAGCCGCGGCCGGCCAGGGTGGACGTGATCCGGCCGGACGCCACGGTCCAGGTGGCGCCGCTGGGCGCGAACCCGACGTAGTCGTGGCCGTTGACCCGGAAGCCGATGGTGGCACCACCGGTGGACCAGACCTCGGGGGTGCCGGCGGTGCTGATCTGCGCGTTTCCGCCGGTGGTCTGGAAGTACGCGAAGGGCAGACCGTGGCCGATGGTCGCGCGCATGGTGCGCGTGCCGTCGCTCCAGTGCGGGCTGACCGTCCAGTCCGTCCAGCCGTCGACCTTCACCAGGGGTGCGGCGAGCCCGGCCACACCGACCCGGATGTCCTGCACGTACGGGTAGTGGAACTCACCGACGCCGGTGGCGGTGCCGCTGATGGCGGGCGTGGAGTTGGCGGAGAAGCCGAGGCCGTCGCCGAAGGTGTCGTACGAGATCGGGTGGGCGTGCAGTGGCTCACTGAACGAGCAGTCGGTGCGCTTCCACAGCAGCGAGGACCACCAGTCGTTGGTGGGGATCGGCCCGGCGGGCGCGTTGGCGGTGGCGAACTGCCGGGGATTGCTGGACATCGCGCCGCAGCCGCTGGGCAGCGCGCCGACCGGGGTGGTGGTGTAGCTGCCGGCGCCGACGGGCGCGGCCTCGGCCGCGCGGGTGACGGGGATGGTGAGGCCGCCGACGACCAGGGCCAGCGCGGTGGCGGTGGCCAGGGCCCATCGGCGGTGGGGGACGGGAGGTTTCATCGTGCCTCCATCGCGCGCGCCGGGTGCGGCCCTTGCCGGGTCCAGCGCTTTGCGTCTGAATTGGGGGGAAGGTCAGGTGAGAGAGCGCTCTCTCGGCCACGGTAATGGAGCACCGAGATCCCCGTCAATGTGTCCAACGCGTTGCGTGCTGATATCGCTATTTGCCGGCGCCCGCGCTGTCGCTCACCAGCGAGTCCGGTACGCGCATCCGCCACGCGTCGGTCACCAGCTCGGTCAACCGGTCCAGGTCGACCGCCGCCAGGCGCAGCAGCACCAGGGGTAGGCCGTCGTAGCCGGGCGTGGTGAAGAAGATCTCGGGCTCCCCGAGCAGGAGGGCCTGCTTCTCGGCCTCGTCGCCGACGAACAGCACCGCGATGTCGAGCCGGATCACCCGCGGCTTGCCCTGTGTCCGTTGCGGATAGGACCAGACGAAGCCCTTGTCGGCCACCCGGAAGTCGAAGCCGTCACTGGGGTTCTCCACCGTGTGCGGCAGGGCCAGCGCCACCCGGCGTACGTCGTCCGCGTCAGCCACCGAATCCCCTCACACCGCGCGCCATCCGCATGGGCCGAGATTACGCGGTGGACAGCTCGACGGCCGTGGCGCCGACGATCGCCCGGTCGCCGTTCTCCTGGACGAAGCCGACCACGCTGGCGCGTCGCGGATCGAGGCCAGTCGGCGTCGCCAGCTCCAGCTGCCCCCGCTCGGCGTCCAGGCCCACCGACCGGAAGGCGCGTACGACGTTGTCCTGCCGCAGCGTCCGCCCGGCGTTCTCCCCCCGGGCGATCTCGCTGGTCAGCTCGCGTTCCACGACCGCCAGGTGCACCACCGCGCGCGCCGGTGGCTGTTCGGTCCGGTAGTCCACCATCACCCGGTCGTTGCCCCGGTTGGCGATGGACAGCGCCAGCGGCGTGGCGGCGGTCGAGGCCATGGCGGACATGATCGCGGCGGCTGCCCGCCGACGATCGGAACCGACGAACTCGACGCTGCCGTTGACGACCATCTGCGGGGTGTAGAGACCCCGGGTGCCGAACGCGCGCGCGTACGCCTCCTGACGCGCGGTGTACGCGGCGTCCGCGAACTGGTCGGGCCAGCCCAGGTCGTCCCAGTAGTCGACGTGGAACCCGAGGGTGAAGACGTTCTGGCCCCGGTCCCGGGCGTCGCGCTCGATCTCGCTGAGCAACTCCTCCGCAGGAGGGCAACTGTTGCAGCCCTGGGACGTGAACATCTCGACGACGGCGAAGCCGCCGTCCGTCGATGGATTCGTCATGGTGGCGTCTCTCCTCCCACGGTCAGCCCGGCGGCGTTGCGTTTCCCGTTTCGGCCGAGACAATGCGCGTGGGGCGGCCTCGCAGCGAGCGTCGTCGGGCCGGGTGGTTGGATGGTGGGGTGCAGTTCACCGTGACAGACGTGCCGGCGCGGGAGCGTTTCGAGGCGCGCGACGAGGCGGGCACGGTCGTCGGGTTCGTCACCTACCAGCTGACCGGCTCGATCATCGCCTACACCCACACCGAGGTCGATGCGGCCTACGAGGGCAGGGGTGTCGGGTCGACGCTGGCGCGGGCCGTGCTGGACGACGCGCGGGGCAGGGGCCGGACCGTCGTGCCGATCTGCCCGTTCATCGCCGACTGGCTGGTCAAGCACCCCGAGTACGAGAGCATCGTGGTGCGGTCCACCCGCAAGATCAAATAACCGCTGGTGTCAGGCGTCCGGTAGGAGCTTGTCGGCGAGGGTGCGGGCCGCGGCGGTCAGGGTGTCGATGTCCAGCCCCGTCCGCCCCATGAACACCAGGCCCTGCTGTGCGGCGAGCAATGCGCGCGCCGTCTCGACCGGGTCGACGTCGCGCGGCAGATCGCCCTCGTCCTGAGCCCGCCCGACGCTCTCGGCGACCAGGGCGGTCGTCGCCTCGTAGGTGCGTCGCGCCTCGGCGAGGACGTCGGGATCGCTGGTGGCGAGTTCGTACGTGCTGTTGGCCATGAGGCAGCCGCGCCGGGCGGCGGCACCACCCGGATCGTCCACCGGTGCCATGACGAACGCGCGCAGCGCGTCCAGGGCGCGGGGAGCGGAGGCGAGCATCTCGCGCAGGTAGCCGCCGCTGGTGTCGGTGTATTCCCGCAGCGCCCGCAGGAACAGCCGGTGCTTGTCGCCGAAGGCGCCGTAGAGGCTGCCCTTGCCCAGCCCGCTGACGCGCACCAGGTCCTCCAGGGAGGTCGCCGCGTAGCCGGCGTCCCAGAACTGGTCCCGGACGGCGCGGATCACCCGCTCCTCGTCGAACTGCCGTGGCCTCGCCATCTGACCAGCGTAGCGATTGTTGACCGTACGGTCCACCAAGCATAGGGTGGTTCGATCCAGGCCGCGGGGGTGCCGCCCGACAACGGCCGGATCGTCACCATCGGCGGGAGACCACAACGATGACAGCCTCCACCTTCCGTGCCCTGCACCACGACCGCGCCGTCGGTGACCCGCTCGTCCTGCCGGGCCCCTGGGACGCGGGCAGCGCCCGCGTCCTGGCCGACGCCGGTTACCCGGCGCTCGCGACCCCGAGCGCGGGTGTGGCGGCCTCGCTCGGGTACGAGGACGGCGCGACACCGCCGGACGAGATGTTCGCGGCGGTCGCGCGCATCGTCCGCGCCGTGACCGTTCCGGTGTCCGCCGACGTCGAGGGTGGTTACGGCCTCGCCCCTCGCGAGCTGGTCGGACGGCTGATGGAGGCCGGTGCCGTCGGTTGCAACCTGGAGGACTCGGAGGGCGACGCCACCCTCAAGGACCCCCGGCGGCACGCCGACTGGCTGGCCGAGGTGCGTGCGGAAGCGGGCGACGCTCTCTTCATCAACGCCCGCGTCGACACGTTCCTGTTCGGAGCGGGTGACCCGGCCGACGCGGTGGAACGCGCCCGCCTCTACGTGGCCGCCGGCGCCGACTGCGTCTACCCGATCCTGGCGCCGCCGCAGGTGCTCCCGCGGTTGCGGGAGGGCATCTCCGGGCCGATCAACATGGCCGCCGAACCCACCCGGGAGTCCGTGGCCGAACTGGGCCGCCACGGCGCGACACGCATCACCTTCGGGCCTGGGATGCAGCGGTACGCGATGGCGTCGATCGGCGACCTGGCGGCCGAGCTGCGCGCCTGAGCCTGCCCGTCCACTCCCACGCCCCACCGCCGCGACGGCCGAGCCCCCGGCAGCCGTGTTGGAGGACGGCTGCCCGGGGGCTCGAACGCGGTCGGTCAGGCCTGGTTGCCGTTCGGCAGCACCGCGGCCATCTCGTCGCCGGCGCCGGCGAGCACGCGTGCCTGCTGCGGCCAACTGGCCAGCCCCGGTGCGGCGCGCAGACCGGCGGCCCGGATCAGGTCACGCAGCGCCGGCTCGTCCAACTCGCCGAGCTGGTCGTACGTGCGCACGCCGGCGTCCTGCAACGCGGCCGCCATCTTCGGCCCGATCCCCTGGATCCGGCGGAAGTCGTCGGCCGGCGCCGAGTCGATCGGCGTGCTGTCGACGGGCGCGGTCTCGACCGGCGCGGCGTCGGCGGGCGCGGTGTCGGCCGGCTTGGCCGCGACCGGCGCGTCGTCGATCGCAGCGTCGTCGGCCGGCGTCGTGTCGAGCGGTGCGGTGTCGGCGGACGGGAGGTCGTCCGCCGGCCGGCGGGGGGCGACAACGGCCGCCGGGGCGGGCTGCTCGTCGACAGTGCCCGGCTCGGGGGTCGGGTCGACGCCCGGCTCCTGGCGCAGCTCGGCGGCGTCGGGCTGCTCGGTGGCCGGCACGGGCGGCGGGTCCTCGGTCAGCGCCATGTCCGCCGGGTCGACGGTGCTCGGGGCGTCCGCCGGCACGGACACCGGGGTGGGACCGTCCGGTCCGGTCACCGCGGCTGGCGCGCTGACCGTGTCGACCGGTACCGGCTCGTCGGCGACCGCGATGGGCGCCGGGTCGACGGCGGCGGCGGGCTGGGCCTCGTCGGTGGTGGCGGCCGGGGTGGGCGTGGAGATCACCGCCAGACCGGCGACCGGGTCACCATCCACAATCGAATTGCCCTGTACGCCCCGCCGGCCGCGCAGCAGCCACCCGGCGGCCAGGCCCAGCAACAGTGCCAGTACCACTATCAGCGAGTGTCCGAAAGACCACGCCACGGCGAACCTCCCTCTCAGGTCGTTGGAAAAGTCACGAGAAAAACTCGCCGCAGCTTCGCACACGCGTATTGCCGACGACAGGCAGGATCCGCCGTCAGCGTCGCGGGTGGGATGACCACCTCAGCCGGTACCCAACGGGTGACACAGCGTCGCCCGATCAGGCCGGAAACCGGCCCGACGCGGCACGGCGTGGGTCCGGCGGCGATCAGTCGGGCGTCCCGCGTCGGAAACGACGAACCCGGGCCCGGCGTAAAACGACGAACCCGGGCCCGGCGTAAAACGACGAACCCGGGCCCGGCGTGGAACGCCGAGCCCGGGTCGGGCGCTTGCGGGGTTCAGTCCCGGTCGCCCTCGTAGGTGTGGAAGTCGTCGACGAAGCGGCGACGGAGCCGTGGTACCCGGCTGGTCACTCCGAAGTAGCCGCGCGCGCCGAGCAACGCGAGTCGACCCACCACCGGCCGGTACATGCGGTCGTCACCGCTGGTGCCGCTGCGGTTCAGCGATTCGGCGACCCGGGCGAAGCCGTACGGGGCCATCACGGCCTCGTAGTCGGCGACCGCCTGGAGCAGCGTCTTGTCGCCGGCGGCGGCGCGGCTGAGTTGCGCGCAGAGCAGGCGGGCGTCGCGTAGCGCGGTGTTCGCACCCACGCCCCGGCCCGGGGTCATGGTGTGGATGGCGTCGCCGAGCATGGTGACGGTGCTGCTCTTCCAGGGCGGCACCGGCTCGGATGTGGCCACTGTGATCGGTAGGGCGCTGGCCGGGTCCGCGTGGGCGAGCAGTTCCCGCAGGTGCGGGTGCCAGTTCGCGGTGAGGTCCAGGGCGACCTGCACCAGGTCCTCACCGCGGCGTTCCATGATGTCGGTCGGGAACCGTTTCGCCGCACTCCAGATGATCAGGTTGATGTTGTCGGTGGTGGTGTCGTGGGCCAGGCCGGGCCAGTCTCGGAGTAGCGCGGCGTCGGGCTCGCCGACGCCGGGCTTGATCGCGCGATCGGCGTCCCACTTGAACTCCATGACGTGCAGCACGCCCATCATCCCGCCGACGCCGAAGATCAGTGAGATGCCCTGCTGGACCCGCTCCGGAACGAGACCGCGGGTGTGCGGGGTCAGCGGGATGCGGGTGGCGATGTTGATCGTCCCGGCGTCACGCGTGACAGCGTGTGGCAGGTACTGGCGGCGTACGACGGAATGGGTGCCGTCGGCCGCCACCAGCAGGTCGCCGGTGGCGCTGGTGCCGTCGGCGAAGTGCGCGGTGACCGTGCCGTCGTCGCGCTGCTCGTACCGGGTGAAGGTCCTGTCGAAGTGCACCACGTCCTCCAGGCCGGTCAGCAGCACCTGGCGCAGCACCATCCGGGCCACCGAGTGTTCGGTGCGGACCGGGTCGGCGCTCGGCCGCAGCGCGAACGACGCGGTCTGGCGCAGCCCCTGGGTGACGACGTTGAAGTAGTGCGGCGGCCGGGCGCAGGTGGCCAGGAAGGTGGCGAACAGCTCCGGAGGCAGGCACTCTTTCAGCGCCCGGCTACCGGTGGGGCCGATACCGACCCGGTAGCCGAGCAGCCCTTCGGCGCGGTCGCGGTGCCGTTCGTAGACGGCGACGCTGATCCCGGCGCGGCGCAGGCCGTGCGCCAGGCACAGTCCACCCGTGCCCGCGCCGATGATCAGCACGTGCGGCGGCGCGGCGGACATGTCAGCCGGCCGGGTGCGCGGCGGGCGCCTCGGTGACGGCCGGGCGCGGAGTGGGTGCCTCGGCGCTGGCCGGACGTGGAGCGGGCGTCTCGGTACCGGTCGGTCGCGCTGCGGGCGCCTCGGCCGCGTCCCACCGGTAGAAGCAGCCGGCGACCGCGTCCCGGGGGGAACGCCAGGTCGGCAGGTACGGCGACGTGTGCGCGGAGAGCCGCTCGTTGACCTGTCGGAAGAGTGGGTGGTTGCGGGCCGCGGCGAGCGCGTCCGGGTCGACGTCGTCCGATGTCTCCAGCAGGTGTACGTACAGGTCGTGCAGGCAGTACAGGGATCGGTGCGTGACACCGGTCAGGCCGGGCAGTTCGGTGGCGTCGGACTCGGCGAAGATCTGCGCGACCCGCCCCTCCGCTCCCGGGATGATCCGGCTGACGATCAGTAGACGACTCATGGGACCCCTTCCGCCGGTGGCCTGCCCGACCCCTCGGGGACGGTGCCACGTGCTCTGTGCGCCCACCGTGCCGCAGCGCCTGTCACATCACCGTCACGTGGGCCGAACGGGCCGTGACGGGCGCCGTCGTCACGGACGCCGAACGGCGGGTGACGGGCGGTCGGCGACAGCCTCGCGGCTGGCCTGGCGGATCGGGGCGAGGGTGTCGTCGAGCAGGGCGCTCATGGCGGGGCTCGGCTCCAGCCGCAGTTCCCGGCGCAGCAGGTCCCGGTAGACGTAGAAGGCGTGCACGGCTTCGAAGGCGTTGCCCTCGGCCAGGTGGATGCGGACCACCAGCCGGTGTGGTGTCTCCCGCAACGGCTCGGCGGCCATCGCCTCCAGCGCGGCTTCGAGGGCCTCGCCGTGCCGCCCCGCGGCCAGGTGGTGCCCGGCCACCTGCTCCAGCATGTGCAGGCGGAGTTGGCGCAGGCGTTCGCGGTCCAGCAGCACCCAGTCGTCGTACCAGCCGGGCAGGAGATCGTGCCGCCCGGCGGCGAGCGCGCCGGCCGCGGTGCGCGGGTCGTCGCCGTCGCGGACCCGGGCCGCGGTGCCGACCAGGTCGTCCACGTCGAGCCGGACGGCCGGGCCGAGGCGTACGGTGTCGCTGGCCACTGTCATCGGGCAGCACGGGTCCTGTCGCAGCCGCCACAGGGCGGTCCGCAGGGAGGACAGCGCCCGTTCCTCCGACGCGTCGGGCCAGAGCAGCCCGGCGAGCTGGCTGCGGGTGGCGCCGGGGCGGAGCCCGATCAGCGCGATCACCCGTTGCAGCCCGCGCGGCACCACGACGGGCACCGCCTCGCGCAGGAGTCGGAAACCTCCGAGCAGGTGCAGCGAGACGCCCTCCTCGGGCGGGTCTCCGGCGGTCGGCACGGACGGATCAGCGGCCACGGCGGCACCCCCTGCGGAACGCTCGTCCCGACTGTCTGCTGTGTCCCGGATCGGTTGCCCTCGACGCCACTGTCGACCCGCCGATCGCGGCCTGGCCGGGCGTGGCCCCGCCCGCCGAGACCGGCGGGCTGACCAGGCTGAAGATTATCAATAACGGTCACGTTGCGTCAACGCCAAGGTGGACCTTCTATTGGCGACCGACAACCCGAGATCGGTTCTGAACTGCATAAACAGTAGCGCGTCGAACCCGCCCGGCACATAGCTGATACACAGGTTGCGTCAACGCAGCGTCACCACCGTTCGTCGCTGGCCGACCGGGCACGGTGACGCCGCCGTGACGAGGATCGGCGCATCGTGTCGGCAGTCGTCCAGCGCGTCCGGGGGCCACCCGTCGCCGGCCGGACGCCGTGGGGGGAGGGCCCAACATGGACCGATCGCTGATCATCGCGAAGGTCGATCCGACCGCCGAGGAGCGGGTCGCCGAGATCTTCGCCGAGTCGGACGCGACGGAGCTACCGCGCCTGGTCGGTGTCCGGCACCGCTCGCTGTACCGACTGCACGACCTCTACGTGCACCTGCTCGAGACCGCACAGCCGGCGGAGGGGGCGGTGGAGGCCGCGCGCGACCACCCCGAGTTCATCCGGGTCAGCGACCGCCTACGCCCGTACGTGTCGCCGTACCTGTCGACCTGGCGCTCACCGCGCGACGCCATGGCGCGGTGCTTCTACCGGTTCGACGCCCTGGGCACCGGGCGGCGGTCGTGACGGCCACCGCGCCGCGCGAAGAGCAGCTCTGGTCCCGCTGCGCGGGCTGCGCGACCCTGCTCTACCGCAAACGGCTGCGCCGCAACCTCGACGTCTGCCCGGAATGCGGAGAGCATGCCCGACTCGGCGCGCCGGAACGCCTGCGCCAACTGGTCGACCCGGGTTCGCTGCGCCTGCTGCCCGACCGCCTGCCGGGGGCGGACCCGCTCGACTTCGTCGACGTGCTGCCGTACCCGCACCGGCTCACCGGCGCGCGGGCCAGCACGGGTCTCGCCGAGGGGGTCGTCTGCGCCACGGCCACCATCGGCGGGCACCCGGTGGCCCTGGCGGTGATGGACTTCCGCTTCCTCGGTGGCAGCCTGGGCTGCGCGGTCGGCGAGCTGATCACCCGGGCGGCCGAACGGGCGCTGGACGACCGCACGCCGCTCGTCCTGATCACCGCCTCCGGCGGGGCGCGGATGCAGGAAGGCGCGCTGTCGTTGATGCAGATGGCGACCGTCAGTCAGGCCATCGCCGCGTTGCGCGAGGCGGGACTGCTCACCGTGAGCGTCCTCACCGACCCGACCTACGGCGGAGTCGCCGCCTCGTTCGCCACCAACACCGATCTGGTGATCGCCGAGAGTGGTGCGCGGATGGGCTTCGCCGGCCCCCGGGTGATCCGTCAGATCACCGGACGGGCCCTGCCGGAGGGCTTCCAGACCGCCGACTTCCTGCTCCGACACGGGCAGGTCGACATGGTGGTGCAGCGCCGGTCGCTGCGCGGACGGCTGACGGCGCTGCTCGCCGCGACCCGCGTCGGCCGGCCGGCGCGTCCGCCCGTACCCCGGCAGGATCCGGCGTCGCACCGTGAGCGCCTCGCCGACGACGGCGCGGTCCAGACGCGGCCGACGGACCCGCCGGCCGAGGCAGACGCCGGCACCCCGGCGGTACGCGACGCGTGGGACACCGTCCGGATGGCGCGGCACCCGGGGCGCCCCACCGCACTGGACTACCTGGACTCGGTCTTCGACGGGTTCGTGGAGCTGCACGGCGACCGGCTCGGCGCGGACTGCCCGGCCATCGTGGGTGGGGTGGCGCGGTTGGCCGGCCGGCACGTGATGGTCATCGGTCACCAGAAGGGGCACACCACCGCCGAGCTGGTCGCCCGCAACTTCGGCATGGCCAGCCCGGCCGGGCACCGCAAGGCGCTGCGGCTCATGCGCCTCGCGGCCCGCCTCGGCCTGCCCGTGGTCACCCTGGTGGACACTCCCGGCGCCGACCCGGGGGTGAGCGCCGAGGAGCACGGCCAGGCGGCGGCCATCGCCGAGAACATCCTCGCCCTCACCGTGCTGCCCACCCCCGTGCTCGCGGTGATCACCGGCGAGGGCGGCAGCGGCGGCGCGTTGGCGCTGGCGGTGGCCGACCGCGTGCTGATGCTGGAGAACGCCGTCTACTCGGTGATCAGCCCCGAGGGGTGTGCGGCGATCCTCTGGCCGGACCGGTCGGCGGCCCCGCAGGCCGCCCGCGCCCTGCGACTGACCGCGCCCGACCTGCGCCGCCTCGGCGTGGTCGACGAGGTCGTGTCGGAGCCGTCGGGCGCCGCGCACGACGACCCGGCGGAGACCGCCCACCGGTTGCGTGCCGCTCTGCTGGCCAACCTCCTGCCGCTGCTGGACGTGCCGCCGGCCATGCTGGTCCGCCTGCGCCGGCAACGCTTCCGACGCTTCGGCGCGAACCGCGTCGGCGCTCGGGCGGGCCTGCGATGACCGCCGGCGACCGGGGGCTGTCGACAGTCGACGCGTCCGACGATGTCGGGGTGGACGGCGAGGAGGCCCTCGCCGGGCTGCGCCGGCAGGCGCAACACCTGATCGCCGAGCTGGCCGGGCCGGTGCGCCGGATCCGGCTGCGCAGCGGGCCGGCGGTGCTGGAGGTCGAGTGGCACCCCGAGGAGGCGAACCGACCGGACGTACCCCTGTCCCGGGCCGAGGCGGCACCGGCGGTCGGACCGACGACCGACGCCGCTCCTGCGCTGCTCCGGCCGCCGGTTCCCGGGCGCGCCGCGGTGCGGGCACCGATCGTCGGCACCTTCTACCGGGCGCCGGAGCCCGGCGCGCGTCCGTTCGTCGCGGTGGGTGACCTGGTCCGCCCCGGCCAGCCGGTGGCCATCGTCGAGGCGATGAAGCTCATGAACGAGGTGACCGCCGACCGGGCCGGCCGGGTGGCCGCGATCCTCGTCGAGGACGGTCAGGCGGTCGAGTACGACCAGCCGCTCGTCGAACTGGACCCGGCATGACGGCGCGGGGTGACTGACCATGTTCGAGACCGTGCTGATCGCCAACCGGGGCGAGATCGCGCTGCGGGTGCTGCGCGCCTGCAAGGAGCTCGGCGTCCGGACGGCGGTGGTCTACTCCGCCGCCGACGCCGACTCGGCGGCGGTGCGCCTCGCCGACCAGGCCGTGCGGATCGGACCGGCGTCGAGTCGGCGCAGCTACCTCAACGCCGCCGCCGTCGTGGAGGCGGCCCGGCAGGTGGGGGCGCAGGCCGTGCACCCCGGCTACGGCTTCCTCTCCGAGGACGCCGACTTCGCCGAGATCTGCGCCGACAACGGGTTGACGTTCATCGGCCCGCCACCGGCGGTGATGGCCACGCTGGCCGACAAGTCCTCGGCCCGCGCACTGATGAGCCGCGCCGGCCTGCCGCTGTCGCCGGGCAGCGTCGCGCCGGTACCGACCGCCGCCGCGGCGGCCGAGGTGGCCGACGCCGTCGGCTACCCGGTGATCGTGAAAGCCGCCGCCGGGGGCGGGGGCCGGGGGATGACGGTGGTGCGCACCCCGGGCGAGCTGCGCCGGGCCTACACCCGGACCCGGGCCGCCGCGCAGGCCGCCTTCGGCGACGACCGGGTGTACGTCGAGCGTTACCTCACCGAGGCGCGGCACGTCGAGGTGCAGGTGCTCTGCGACGCCCACGGCAACGGGGTGCACCTGGGCACCCGGGACTGCTCGGTGCAGCGCCGGCACCAGAAACTGGTCGAGGAGGCACCCGCGCCGGCGCTGCCCGCCGCCGTTCTCGACACCATCGCCGAGACCGCCCTGCGGGGTGCGCTCCAGGTCGGTTTCGTTGGCGCCGGCACGCTGGAGTTCCTTGTCGACGCCGAGGAGAAGTTCCACTTCCTGGAGATCAACTGCCGGATCCAGGTGGAGCATCCCGTCACCGAGATGGTCACCGGGATCGACCTGGTGCACGAGCAACTCCACATCGCCGCCGGCGTACCGCTGCGGTGGCGGCAGAAGGAGATCCGCCTGCACGGCGTCGCGGTGGAGTGTCGGGTCAACACCGAGGACCCCGGGCGCGGCTTCGCCCCCACCCCCGGCCGGTTGGAGCGGTTCACCCCACCCGGCGGCCCGTTCACCCGGGTGGACACCCACGCCAGCGCCGGTTACCTGGTCGGTCCCTGGTACGACTCCCTGCTCGCCAAGGTGATCGTCTGGGCGCCCGACCGGGAGTTGGCCCTCAACCGACTGGAACGTGCCCTCGACGAGTTCGACGTCGCCGGTCCGGGCGTGCACACCACCATCCCGTTCGTCCGGCGGGTGCTCGACGACGCCGCGTTCCGCAAGGGCCGCTACACCACCGGCCTGGTCGACCGTCTGCTCGCCCCGCCCGCGCCCGCGCCGACGGCCACCCCCGCACCGCGCACCGCGCCCGCCGCAGATCCCGACGCAACCCACAGGAGGACCCGATGACCGTCACCCATGGTCGACCGATGACAGCCGAGATCACCGACATCCTGGTGGCGCACTGCGGGCTGGACGCCGACGCCGCGGCACGGGCGCCCGCCGCGTCGCTGGAGGAGCTGGGCATGGACTCGCTCGCCCTGCTGGAACTGTCGGCGGTCGTCGCCGACCGCTGGCAGGTCGCCATCCCCGAGCAGGCCGGACAGCTGAGCATCCCGGCGGTGGCCGACCTGGTCGCCCGCCGCGCCGACCCGCCCGGGCACACCGAGAACAGCGTGGTCATCGACGCGCCACTGGGGCTGGTCTGGGAGGTCACCAACGACGTGGCGAACTGGACCGAGCTGTTCACCGAGTACGCCGTGGTGGAGATCCTGCACCGCGAGGCCCACACGGTGCGGTTCCGCCTCACCATGTACCCCGACGAGAACGGGGTGTCCTGGAGCTGGGTCAGCGAGCGCACCGCCGACCCGGTGAGCAGGCAGGTCCGGGCGCACCGGGTGGAGACCGGGCCGTTCGAGTACATGCGCATCCACTGGCGCTACACCGAGGAGGCCGGTGGCACCCGGATGACCTGGACGCAGGACTTCGCGATGAAGCCGACCGCGCCGGCCGACAACGCCGCGATGACCGAGCGGATCAACACCAACAGCGTGATCCAACTCGCGGTGATCAAGGACCGGGTGGAGCGGATCGCCTGGCAGCGCGCCGACCAGGGCACGCCGACCGGCAACGACGCACCGACGGGAGCCGACGATGAGTGACCTCAGCACCCGCCCGATCGCCGCCCGGGACGTACCCGCCGACCGCCGTCGCGGCGGTGAGCTGCGGGTGCTGCTCGGCCCCCGCACCGTCGGTAGCACCTCGGGTTTCCTCGGGGTGGCCACGCTCGAGCCGGGGGAGCGGATCGCCGAGCACTACCACCCGTACAGCGAGGAATTCCTGTACCTGGTGCGGGGCGCGATCACCGTCGACCTGGACGACCAGCCGACGCTGCTGGCCGCCGGTGAGGGGCTGTTCGTACCGGTGAACGTGCGGCACCGGCTGCGTAACACCGGCGTGGAACCGGCCGAGGTGGTCTTCCACCTGGGCCCGCTCGCCCCCCGGCCCGAACTGGGCCACGTCGACACCGAGCTGGTGGAGGCACCATGACCGGGCGCCGCACGGTGGTGACCGGGATCGGGGTGGTGGCCCCGGGTGGCGCCAGCCGGGACCGTTTCTGGAAGACCATCACCGAGGGGCGCACCGCAACCCGACGGATCAGTTTCTTCGACCCGTCGGCGTTCCGGTCGCAGATCGCGGCGGAGTGCGACTTCGACCCGGTCGCGGCGGGGCTGAGCGAGGCCGAGCGACGCCGGGCCGACCGGTACGTGCAGTTCGCGCTGGCCTGCTCCGCCGAGGCGGTGGCCGACGCCCAGTTGGCGCTCACCGACGCGCAACGGGACCGGGCCGGGGTGGTGCTGGGCACGGCGGTGGGCGGCACGATGGCGTTGGAACAGGAGTACGTCACCGTCAGCGAGCACGGCCGACGGTGGTTGGTGGACGGGACGCGCGGTGGCCCGTACCTCTATCAGGCGCTGGTGCCCAGCAGCCTCGCCGCGGACGTGGCCTGCCGGCACGGGCTGCACGGCCCGGCGCAGGTGGTCTCCACCGGCTGCACCTCCGGCATCGACGCCATCGGGTACGCCCACCAGATGATCGTGGACGGTGAGGCGGACGTGATGCTGGCCGGTGCGTCCGACTCGCCGATCTCGCCGGTCACTGTCGCCTCGTTCGACGCGATCAAGGCGACCAGCCCGGACAACGACGACCCGGCGCACGCCTCCCGCCCGTTCGACGCCGACCGGCACGGGTTCGTGCTGGCCGAGGGCGGGGCGGTGCTGGTGCTGGAGGAGGCCGGCCACGCCCGGCGTCGGGGTGCGCACATCTACTGTGAGGTGGCCGGGTACGCCAGCCGCAGCAACGGCTTCCACATGACCGGGCTGCGGCCGGACGGGCTGGAGATGGGCCTCGCCGTCACCGACGCGCTCCGGCAGGGCCGGACCCTGCCCGAGCAGGTCTCCTACATCAGCGCCCACGGCTCAGGCACCCGGCAGAACGACCGACACGAGACGGCCGCGTTCAAGCGGGCGCTGGGCCAGGCCGCGTACCGGATCCCGATCAGCTCGATCAAGTCGATGGTCGGGCACTCGCTCGGCGCGATCGGGTCCATCGAGATGGCCGCGTGCGCCCTCGCCATCGAGTTCGGTGTGGTGCCGCCGACGGCGAACTGGCGCACCCGGGACCCGGAGTGCGACCTGGACTACGTCCCCAATGAGGCACGGGAGGTACCGGTGGACGTGGCCCTCTCGGTGGGCAGCGGCTTCGGCGGCTTCCAGTCGGCGATGGTCTTCCGTCGGATGCTCGGCGCGGTGGCGGCGTGAGCGAGCGGAGCGAGCGAGCCATCAGGTACAGCAGCGTGGCGTCTCGCGCCGGCGCGAAGCGAAGCGGAGTGCTGGTGTGAGCGAGCGTAGCGAGCGAGTCGAGGTCGCCCGCGCCGTGGTGACCGGCATCGGGGTGGTCGCGCCGAGCGGCATCGGCGCGGACGCGCACTGGCGCACGGTCCTCGCCGGCACCCGCCGGACCGGGCCGATCACGTTGTTCGACCCGGCCGGTTATCCGACCCGCTTCGGCGGGGAGGTGTCCGGCTTCACCGCCGACTCCTACGCCGACAGTCGACAGTTGGTGCAGACCGACCGGTGGACGCACCTCGGCTTCGCCGCCACCCGGCTGGCGCTGGCCGACGCCGGCCTGCCCGACCGGGCCCCCGACCCGTACGGCTACGCGGTGACCCTGGCCAGCTCGTCGGGAGGCAACCTGTTCGGTCAGCGGGAACTGCAACGGCTGTGGGGCGGCACCTCCCGGACGGTCGGGGCGTACCAGTCGATCGCCTGGTTCTACGCCGCCAGCGTGGGGCAGCTCTCCATCCACCACCAGTTCAAGGGCCCGAGCGGGGTGCTGGTCGCGGAGTCGGCTGGTGGGCTGGACAGCCTGGCGCACGCCGCCCGCGCGGTGCGCCGGGGCACCCCGGTCGTGATCGCCGGAGCCACCGAGTGCCCGTTGAGCCCGTACGCGCTCGCCTGCCAGCTGCGTTCGGGGCTGCTCAGTGACGTCGCCGACCCGGAGCGGGCGTACCGGCCGTTCGACGCCACCGCCAGCGGCTACCTGCCGGCCGAGGGCGGGGCGGTGTTCGTGGTGGAGGAGTTGGGGCACGCCCTGGCCCGGGGCGCCCGGGTCTACGGCGAGGTGAGCGGCTGGGGCTCCACCCACGACGCCGCGCACACCACGGCGGAGAGCAGCGGTGACCCGGCCCAGTACGCGCGGGCGATGCGGCTGGCCCTGGACCGCGCGGGCGTCGCCGCCGCCGGAATCGACGTGGTGCTGCCCGACGCTCTCGGCGTGCCCCGCTACGACCGCAGCGAGGCCGAGGCGCTGCGGGCCGTGTTCGCCGACCGGCCGCCTCCGGTGACCACGCAGAAACCGCTGACCGGTCGGGCATACCAGGGCGGCTCGGCGTTGGACGTGGCCACCGCGCTGCTCGCCTTCGCCAACGACACGTTGCCCGCGTCGGCGGGGCCGGACGAGGTGGCCGAGGGGTGCGAGCTGGATTTCCTGCGCGAGCACCGCCGACCGCGCAGTCGACTCGCCCTGATCTGCGCGCGGGGTTTCGACGGGTTCAACAGCGCGCTGGTCCTGCGCGGGGCCGCGCCGATGAGGGGAGAGGCGTCATGAGCGACAACAGGGCCCGGGTAGTCTTTCTGGTACGGGTGCCGGTGCCGCGCACCGAGGCGTTCCTCGCCGCGTACGAACAGGTGCGACACCTGGTCGCCGGTGGTGTGCCGGGGCACCTGGTCGACCAGGTGTGCCGGTCGTCGACCGACCCGGAGCAGTGGCTGATCACCAGCGAGTGGGCGAGCCTGGCCGACTTCGAGGAGTGGGAACGCAGCCCCGAGCACCGGGACCTCGTACGCCCGATGCGGGAGTGCTTCACCGACGCCCGTTCGCTGCGCTTCCACATCCACGCCCAAACCCCAGCCCTGACCTGAGAGGGTCCGCGCCCCCCGGTGCCGCTCCGCGCTGCCCCGCCCTCGTCGATCATGGAGTTGTGGCGGGCGACAAAGTGCTGCTTACCAGGACAAGCAAGGCACCAGAACTCCATGATCGACGGACCCTCCCCGCGATCTTGCACTTACTGTCGCGACATAGAGGGCATTTAACGCGTCTCAACGACGGAAACTGCAAGATCGGCGGGGCGGGGCGGCGCGGGGCGGGGCGGGGCGGGGCGGGACGGGGCGGGGCGGGGCCGTGCCCTGCGCCGCTCGGGTTCGACATTGGGGAAAGTGCGCGTAGGGTCCGGTAGCCATGAAGGTGCTGATCTCGGTGGACATGGAGGGCGTCTCGGGGATCGTTCATCCCACCGAGACGAACCCGGATCGGTACGACTACGAACGCGGCCGGGCGTTGATGACGGCCGAGGCGAACGCGGTGATCGCCGGGGTCCTCGATGCCGAACCCGAGGCGGTGGTGTGGGTCGTCGACGCGCACGGGACGTTCCGGAACATCCTGCCCGAGGGCCTCGACCGGCGGGCTCACCTGGTGCGGGGCAAACCCCGGCCGCTGGGCATGCTCGCCGGGCTGGACGAGCACACGGACGCCGTCCTGCTCGTCGGCTATCACGCTCGGGCGGGTGCCGGGCCCGCCGTCCTGGCCCACACGATGAGCGACGCCATCCTCGACGTACGGGTGGCCGGACGGTCGCTGGGCGAGATCGGCCTCAACGTCGCCATGGCGGGGCACCTCGACGCGCCCGTCGTCCTGCTCAGCGGCGACGACACCGCCTGCGCCGAGTTCAGTGAGCTGGTGCCCTCGGCGGTCACCGTCGCCGTCAAGCAGACCCTGGGTCAGGCCGCCGCGGTGGCCCTGCATCCGCAGGAGGCGCGGGATCGGCTGCGCCACGCCGCCGCCGAGGCGATCGCCCGGCGCGCCTCGATCCCACCGGCGACGATGGCCGGGCCGGTTGACGTCGAGGTCGATCTGTACGGGCCGTACATGGTCGACCTCGCCGTTCTGGTCCCGGGTGTGACCCGCATGGGTGGTGGCCGGACGGTCGCCTTCCACGCCGCCGATGTCGCCGAGGCGTACCGGCTGGTTCAGCTGCTCGTCCAACTCGCCAGCATCAAACCGAGCTGAGGCCCGTTTCGGAGGAACTGGTGGCCTTCGCCGGTCGCCGCCTCGGCTCGACCACCCTCATGAAACAGGCCGTGGCGTCCGAGAGTCGTCTCGCTCGGCCGGTGACCGCGCCGCCATCGGCCGTCCGGCCGGGGACGCGCGACGGTTGTACGAGGGGTCATACCTCGGTGACGCTCTGCCGAATCACCCGCCCGATCCTGCCCGCCGAACGGGCTGTCGGCAATCCGGCTGGCCGCTGCTTTTGATCCATCCATTCGCATCTAGCAATGGCACCGTGGGAGTCGTATGGTTCCCCGCAGCACCCCGACAAGCGTACGTGATGGGCGGATTCGCCCTCTTTCATGCTGGGCGGTGAACGGCAGTGACGGCAGAAGATCCTACGGCGACAGACCCCGGCTGGGTGGACGAAGTCCTCTTCGCCGGCCACCCGACCGACGTTTGTCTTCGGCTGCCCGAGCCCGTCGACCGGGCCACCCTGCACCGGCTGGTGACCGCCGCGCAGGAGCGGCTGACCACCGCCGGACTGCGCCCCGGTGGCGCCGCGGCGCTGCGGTTGCCGCCGTCGCTGGCGTACGTGGTGAACCTGCTCGCCACGTGGCGCGCCGGGGGGCAGGCGATCCTGCTCGACCACCGGCTCACCGACCACGAGGTGGACCGGGCGCTGACCCGGTTGACCCCACAGGTGGTGGTCGCTCCGGTGCGGACCGGTGGCGGCGCGCTGAAGATCTTCGTCGACGTCACCGAGGGCGTCACCCGGTACGCCGACCGCCCGGCGGTCAGCGGCCACGCCGTGATCCAGCTCAGCTCCGGCTCCACCGGCCCGTCCAAGGTGATCGGCCGCAGCGCCGCCGACCTGGTCGCCGAGGTGCACCGCTACACCCGGATCGACGGGGTGGCGCTGCCCGGCGAGCGGATCATCCTGCTGCCCTCGATGGTGCACGTGCTCGGCCTGGTCGGCGGCCTGCTCTACGGGCTGCACGCCGGAGTCGAGCTGGTGCCGCCGGAGCGGCTCAGCGGCGACGCCGTGCTGGCCGCGATCAGCGCCGCCGCCACACCGGCCACCGTGCTGGGTGTGCCGTTCCACATCGGACTGCTCTCCTCCACCCGCCCGAGCGGCCCACTGCCACAGCTGCGACGGATGACCACCGGGGGCGAGCTGGTCCCGGCCGCCGTCGCCCGGGCGTTCACCGACCGGTACGGCGTACCCCTGGGCAACATGTACGGGATGACCGAGGTCGGGGTGATCGGCACCGACCTGCACGGCGCGCACCGACCGTCGATCGCCCCCGCCCCCGGGATCAAGGTCCGCGAGTCCGGCGGTGAGCTGTGGGTGTCCTGCCCGGCGTCGCCGTACGTCGGGCTGAGCGACCCGACCCGCTGGTCCGACGGCTGGCTGCACACCCGCGACGCCGGGACCGTCGACGACGACAGCGGCCTGGTCACGGTGCGCGGTCGACTGGACTCGCAGGTCTCCGTCGGCGGGATGAAGGTCGACCTGACCGAGGTGGAGGCCACCGTCGCCGAGCTGACCGGGGTCGCCGCCGCCGTGGTGGTCTGGGACGACGGCATCACCGCGTACGTCCAGCCGGACGGCCCGCTGTCGGAGGAGACGCTGGACAAGCTCCTCGCCGAACGGTTGGCCGGTTACAAGCGGCCCAGGGCGTTGCACCTGCTCGATCAGTTGCCCCGTACCACCACCGGCAAGCTGGTCCGCTCGACCGACGCGCTGCGCTCGGCGGCCACCCCGTGAGCGGGCCGCTGCACCACCTCGACGTCGACCTGCGCGCTCGCCCGCGCGGCGACGGCCAGGACAAGGTCCCCGCCCAGCGGCGGGTGGCCGACCCGCAGCAGCTCGGTGCCGGGCACCGGCCGCAACGGCAGCCCTGGCGGCGGCATCAGCCGGCGCAGCCCGCCGCCGCGCAAACCCCACCCGAGCGCCTTGCCGACCGCCTCCTTGGCGGTCCACAGCCGCAGGAAGTCCGCCGTCCGGCCGGCCTCGGGTCGGTCGCCCAACCAGGCCACCTCGGCCGGCGGGAACCAGCGGCGGGCCAGGGCGAGCGCCGGCAGGGGGCGGATCCGCTCCACGTCCACCCCGACCGGGCCGGCTTGACGGGCGGCGACCACCACCAGACCGGCGGTGCGGCTGACGCTGACCGACAGCTCGACCGACCCGGTCACCGCGTCGACCCGGGCGACCGGCCGTCCCTCGCGGTCGTGCGTCAGCACCACCTCGGCGTCGGGGCGACCGAGCAGCAGGGCCCCCGCCCGCCGCAGCAGCACAGCGGCCGGATCCGGCTGACCGCCGGTGTCCCGGCCGACCCACACGTAGGCGGTGTCCCGACCGGACACCGTCAGCTGAACCACGCAGAGAGGGTATCCATGAGAGCCGAGGTCCGCGCCTTCGTCGTCGAGCAGCTCGCCGACATGAACTACGACGTCGAGGGGCTCGACGACGACACCACCCTCGGCCCCTCCGGCGTCGACCTGGAGTCACTCGCCCTGGCCGACCTGTCCGTCCGGGTCGAGGACCGGTACGGCCTGACGTTCGCCGACGACGAGTCGGAGCAGCTCGCCCTGATGACGGTCGGCGAGTTCACCACAATGGTCGCCGATCGCGTCACCGAGGCGACGAGCGACAAGAGCTGATGGGCGGTCAGCCCGATCTGGGGCGAGCTGACCTGATGACCATGCTCGCCGAACTCACCGCGAAACCGGCTGCCGAGGTGTCCGACCGGATCGGCTCGATGGAGCTTGCCTGGCTGGTGCACCTCGTCGAGCAGCGCTTCGAACGCCGGCTCGACCTCACCGACGACGAACTGGCCGGCATCCGCACCGTCGACGACGCCCTGGTGGTGTTCCGGGCGTCGCTGACCGCCTCCGCAGATGGTTGAGACGCGCGTCGCCCAGCTCACCGGTGTGTACGCGGTCAGCGCCCTGGGGCGGGGCGCCGACGCGCAGCTGGCCGGCGTGCCGGCGTTCCGACCGGTGGACCGGTTCGACACCGCTGCCCGCCGGGTCACCATGGCGGCCACCCTGCCCGAGGTCGCCACCCTCCCCGACGAGTTGGCCGCCGCGATCGACGCGGCCTGCCGCGCGGCCGGTCTGAACCGCGCCCGGCGCGCCGGTTGCGCCCTGCTGCTCGCCGTGCACGGCGGCCCGGCCACAGGCCCGACGCCTGCCGTGCTCGCCGGTCAGCTCGCCGCCCGATGCGGACTGTCCGGTCACACCCGGGTCTACACCAGCGCCTGCGTGTCGGCCAGCACGGCGGTGGCCGACGCCGCCGCCCGGATCAGCCGGGATGATGTCGAGCGGGTGGTGGTCGCGGCGGGCTACCTGGTGGAGTCGGATCAGTTCGCGCTCTTCGACGCCGGTCGTGCCCTCGCCGTCGACGGGGCGGTCCGCCCGTTCAGCGCCGGCCGTCGCGGGCTGCTGCTGGGTGACGGTGTGGCCGCGGTGGTGCTGGAGTCGAGCGCCGTCCGACGACGCGGCGTCGAGCCGGTGGCCACAGTGGTCGGTTGGGGCCGGGCCGGTGACGCGTTCCATCCCTGCCAGCCGGAGCCCGGCGGCACCGGGCTGGCCCGCGCGATCGGCGGCGCGCTGCGCCGGGCCGGGCTGCCGCCGCGGTCCGTCGGTTACGTCAACGCCAACGCCACCGGTACCGCGCAGAGCGATGCCGCCGAGGCCGCCGCCCTGCGTCGGGCTCTCGGTGGTCATGCCGCCCAGGTCCCGGTCAGCTCGACGAAGTCGCTGCACGGGCACGCGCTGGAGGCGTCCGGGTTGCTCGAACTGGTGGTCACCGCGCTCGCGCTGCGCCACGGCGAGCTGCCGGTCAACGCCGGCTGGCTGGCCGCCGACGAGAACTGCCCCCTGAACGTGGTGACCGACCGTCCGCAGCGGTCGGACGCCACCCACGCCCTGACCCTCAACGCCGCCTTCGGTGGCGCCAACACCGCTCTCCTGGTCGGCGTCGGATGACCGCCCCCAACCTCCCGCGATCTTGCAGTTCCTGTCCCGACGAATACGACCAACCACCCGAAACGACAACCGAAAGTGCAAGATCGCCGGGGGAGAGAGCGAGGGCTGCATGGCCCGAGGGTGGGGACGTCGGGAGCAGCGCGGCAGGGGTGCCGGGGTTCGTGCACTCGGACTTCGCGCCGGTGGTGGTGGCCGTGGCGGAACGGTGTCTGCGGCGGGGGTACGGGTCGGCGGGAGTGCCCGCCGGGGTGCGGACGGGGATCGTGCTGGTCAGCGCCAGCGGTGATCTCACCAGCGCCCGGCACGTACGGGCCACCGTCGAGGCCGGCGGGCGGATCGGCCCGCTGTTCTTCTTCCAGTCCGTGCCCAACAGCGTCGCCGGGCACCTCGCGGCCCGCTGGAACCTGCGCGGACCGGTGGTCTGCCTCAGCCCGACCGGCGACCCGTACACCGACGGTGTCGCCGAGGCCGACCTGCTGCGCGACGACGGCGACGCCGACGAGGTGTTGCTGATCCTGATCGAACAGGCACCCGACGGGCCCACCGAGGCGGTCGCGGTGCTGCTGGGGGGAGGAGCACGACCATGAGGACACCGGGACTGCGCGGCGCACTGGCCGCCGACACCGAACTGGGTGCGGGCAACGTCCTGGCCCGGGTGCTGGCGCACGGCGCCGACCCGGACGGGCCCGGCCTGACCTTCGACACCGCCGTCGACGGGCACCCCGCCGAGACGCCGCTGACGCTGGGGCGGCTCGACGAGCGGGTCGCCGCCCGCGCCGCCTGGCTGCACGAGCACGGAGTACGCCCCCGCGACCCGGTCGCCGTCTGGGCCACCGCCGCCGCCGACATGGTGCTCAGCTTCCTGGCGTTGGCCCGGCTCGGGGCGATCCCGGCGCTGATGAACGGCAAACTCCGCCCGGAGATCGCCGCCGAGTACATCCGCCGCCTGCGGGGCGTCGGCGTGCTGGCCGACGACGCGCACACCGCGATGCTGGCCGGGCACGACCTCGGCGTACCCCTGCTCGGCACTCCCGCGCAGGCCGGCATCGGTGACCCGGGCACGGCCCCGGCGCACTACCGGCACCACCCGGACGACCCGATCGTGATCACCCACACCTCCGGAACGACCGGGGTGCCCAAGGCGGTGCTGCACTCGCACGCCAGCCTGTTCGCGGCCACCCGACACCTGCTCACCATGCCGCAGGCACAGGGCACCACCCGGATCCTCAACGCGCTGCCCGCGCCGCACACCGCCACGGTGCTGATGGTCAACCAGGCGTTGGGCAACCGCGCCCAGATGTTCCTCCTCTCCGAGCAGGGCGGCGAGCAGGTGCTGGACGCCATCCAACGCTGGCGCCCCGACGGGGTGTTCGGTTTCTCGGTCACCTGGGCGGAGCTGGCCCGCTTCGACCTGTCCGGGTACGACCTGGACTCGGTGCGGCTGTGGTTCAACACCGGCGACGCCTCGCACGAGCCGCACATCCGCCGGCTGGTCGCGGTGGGTTGGCGCGACACCGTCACCCGCGACGGGGTGGCGAAGGTGCCCGGCTCGGTCTTCATCGACGGGTTGGGCTCCAGCGAGATGGGGCACTCGATGTTCCACATCACCCACCGCGCCGACACCGACCGGTACGGCCGCTGCATCGGCCGCCCGTACCGGTTCGCGAAGGTGGCGGTGCTCGACGCCGACGGTGAGCCGGTGCCGGTCGGCGAGGTGGGTTTCCTGGGCATCGACTCACCGTCGCTGTTCCGGGGTTACTGGAACGACTCGGTCACCACCTACCGCTTCCGCCAGCGTGGCTGGTACCTCACGGGTGACCTGGTGCGCGCCGACAGCGACGGCCGCTATTACCACCTGGACCGGGCGGTGGACTCGGTCGACGCCGGTGACGGGCGGCGCTTCTTCACCGCGCTGTCCGAGGAGCGCATCCTCGCCGCCTGCCCGGACGTCACCGACTGCACCGTGGTGATCGTCGCCGAGGCCGCAGCGGTCGTCACCGACGTGCTGCTGGAGTTGGCCGCCGGCGCCGACGAGACCGAGGACCGCACCGAGCGGGTCCGCGCCGCCCTCGGCCCGGACGTCGGCGCCACACTGCGCCGGGTCGTGCCGGTACGCTCCGCCGACATCCCGGTCACCGTGACCGGCAAGGTCCGCAAGGTGGTCCTGCGCGAGCGCTACCTCACCGAGGCACGCCCATGACCGCGTTGATCACGGGGATGGGTCTGTTCACACCGGTCGGTCGGGGTGTCGAGGAGACCTTCGACGCGCTGACCACCGGCCGGTCCGGGCTGACCCGCCCGCCCGAGGGGCACCCGGCGAGCACGTCGTTGGACGTCGCCGGCCTGCTGCCCGACATCGACCCACGCACCGTCGCGTCCGGGCCGGAGACCCGGGTGCTGGACCGGATCGTCGTCCTCGCCCTGCTGGCCGCCGCCGACGCGCTGACCGACGCCGGCATCGAGGTGGGCCGCGACGTCGACCCCGACCGGATCGGTGTGATCGTCGGTGGGGTCGGCGGGATGGCCACCCTGGAGTCGCAGGTGCTGGCCCGGGCGGCCCGGGGGCGGGCGGCGGTCAGCCCGTACCTGCTCACCGGGATCCTGCCGAACATGCCGGCGGCGCGGATCGCCATCGCGCACGGCATCCGCGGCTGCAGCTCGTCGGTCGGCACGGCGTGCGCCTCCGGTGCCCAGGCGGTCGCCGACGGGGTGCGACTCATCGCGACCGGAGAGGTCGACGTGGTCCTCTGCGGGGCCAGCGAGGCACCGCTCTTCCCGACCTTCGCCGACACCTTCGGCAACGCGCGGGCGTTGGCGCGCGCCGGCACCGACCCGGGCCGGGCGAGTCGGCCGTTCGACACCTCCCGCAGCGGGTTCGTCCTGTCCGAGGGCGCCGCGCTGCTGGTGCTCGAACGCGCCGAGCACGCCGCGGCCCGCGGCGTCGCCGGGTACGCCGAGGTGGCCGGCCACGGCGCGACGACGGACGCGTACCACCCGACCGCCCCGCGCCCGGACGGCGCCGGCGCGGCGGCGTGCATCCGCCGGGCGCTGCGCAGCGCCGGTGTGCCGGCGGCGGCGGTCGGATACGTCAACGCGCACGGCACCGGCACGAGGCTCGGCGACATCGCGGAGACCACGGCGCTGGCCGACGTGTTCGGCGTCGGCGGTGTGCCGGTCAGCTCCACCAAGGCGCTCACCGGTCATTTGCTCGGTGCCTCCGGGGTGCTGGAGGCGGCGACCACCGCGGTGGCGCTCGGTCGGGGCCTGCTGCCGCCGACGTACCACCTCGACGACCCGGATCCAGCCTGCCCGGCGGACCACATCCGTGGCACGCCCCGCAAGGCAGACCTGGAGTACGCCGTCACCAACTCGTTCGGGTTCGGCGGCCAGAACGTGAGCCTGCTGCTGGCGCGCGTCGCCGAGCCGAGGGGGTGATCGAGGCGGCATCCCGGGCGGGGTGTGCCCGGGCCAGCAACACAGGGGGAACCGTGGGAAGGGTTATCAGGGGACATGGACATCCGTGGCATCGACCACATCGAACTCTATGTGGGGGACGCCCGACAGGCGGCCTTCTACTTCAGCACCGCCGTCGGCTTCGAGATCTGTGGCCAGGGTGGTCCGGAGACCGGGCTGGCGGGGCAGCGCTCACTGCTGCTCTGCCACGGTGACATCCGGTTGCTGCTCACCTCCGGGCTGAGCGCCGAGCATCCGGCGTCGCGGTACGTGCAACGCCACGGTGACGGCATCGGGGTCGTCGCCGTCGAGGTCGACGACGTGCCGGCCGCGTACGCCGAGCTGGTGGGCCGGGGCGCGACCGGGGTGACGCCGCCGACCACCCGCACCGGCGCGGACGCCGAGGTGGTGATCGCCGAGGTGGACGGCTTCGCCGACGTGCGGCACCGGCTGGTGCAGCGCCGAGGCGAGGGGGCCGAGTTCCTGCCGGGCGCCATCACCGCGGCGGCGTCCGCGCCGGACGGCCACCCGCCGGTGCTCGCCGAGATCGACCACCTGGCGGTCTGCGTGCCGCCCGGCCAGCTCGACGAGACGGTCCGGCACTTCGAGGCGCTGTTCGACTTCGCGCAGATCTTCGAGGAGCACATCGAGGTCGACGGACAGGGCATGAACTCCAAGGTGGTGCAGAGCCCGTCCGGGCGGGTCACTGTGGTGCTGCTCGAACCGGACCGCAGCCGGCGACCCGGGCAGATCGATGCGTTCCTCGACCAGCACGCCGGTGGGGGAGTGCAGCACCTGGGGCTGCGCACCGACGACATCGTCGGCGCGGTCGAGGCGCTGGGCCGGCGCGGGGTGCGCTTCGCCGGCACCCCCGCCAGTTACTACGACGCACTGGAGGCGCGGGTCGGTCGGATCGACGCCCCACTGGACCGGCTGCGCGAGCTGGGTGTGCTCGTCGACTCCGACCACGACGGCCAACTGCTGCAGATCTTCGCCGAGTCGATGCACGTGCGTCGCACGCTCTTCCTGGAGCTGATCGAGCGACGCGGCGCGCGCGGCTTCGGCAGCGGCAACATCAAGGCCCTCTACGAGGCCAAGGAGCGGGAACTGGCCACCGCGGTGGCCGCGCCACAGGGGGTGGGGGCATGACCGCGACGGAGTACGAGCCGACGTTGACCGCCGAGGAGCAGGCGCTGCTGCCGTCCGACGACGACGTGCGGCACTATGCCGAGCACGGCTGGTACCTGTCGAAGAAGGTGTTCACCGACGCCGAGGTGGACGCCCTCGCCGCCGCCACGCGGCGCTACTACGACGGTGAGCGGGACCGGCGGCTGCCGGTACGCCCACCGAAGCTGGCCTACTGGGAGCCGTCCTCGGGGCCGGTGCAGCGGCACAACGACTACGTCCACCACGAGCACGACGGGCTCGGCGCGATCCTGCGCAAGCCGTTGCTCGGCGCGGTCGCCGCCCGGCTCGCCCAGGCCGACGAGATCCGGGTCTTCCAGTCCACGCTGATCTACAAGCCGCCGATCTCCGGCGAGCCGAGCAACATCGTGCCCTGGCACTTCGACAAGCACTACTGGGCGTCCTCGTCGTCGGAGAAGATGCTGACCGCGTTCATCCCCTTCCACGACTGCGGGGAGGACATGGGCACCATCACGATGGTCGACGGTTCGCACCGGTGGAAGGAGATCGGCGCGGACGACACGGTGGTGCGGCACTTCGCCGACCGGGACCGCGGCCAGCTGGAGGAGATGCTGGCCGAGAACGCCGCGTACAACGGCGCGGAGATCCGCAAGATCCCGATGGTGATCCCGAAGGGACACGTGAGCTTCCACCACTGCCGCACCTACCACGGCAGTGGCCCCAACGTCAGCGGTCGCCCCCGACAGGCGATCTCGCTGCACCTGCAGGACGGCGACAACGCCTGGCGGGAGTATCCGCTCTCCGACGGCACGCTCGCCTCGTACAACCACGACGTGCTGGTCCGCCGCACCCACGACGGGCGGCCGGACTACGCGGACCTCCAATACTGCCCGGTCATCTGGCGCCACCGCGCCCAGCAGGGAGGCTGACATGTCACGCTACGACTGGGGTAAGACGCACCCGGGCATCGAGCGGTTGGAGCGGGCGGTGACCGACCGGCGCGACGCCGTGGTGAAGCACCCGCTCTACGCCAACCTCGACACCCACGACGCGCTGGTCACCTTCATGCAGCACCACGTCTTCGCGGTCTGGGACTTCATGTCCCTGCTGAAGTCGCTGCAACGGCAACTGACCTGCGTCACGGTGCCGTGGATCCCGACCGGCCCGACCGGCAGCCGCCGCCTCATCAACGACATCGTCATGGTCGAGGAGAGCGACGAGCTGGGCGGCGGCTACATCAGCCACTTCGAGCTGTACGTGCAAGGCATGGCCGAGGCCGGCGCGGACACCACGGCGGTGAACGCGCTCATCGACCTGCTGCGCGCCGGCCGACCGGTCACCGAGGCGCTCGCCGAGGCCGGGTTGCCGGCCGCGTCGGCGAGGTTCGCCGCGACCACCTGGCAGATCATCGAGTCCACCCCGGTGCACTGCCAGGCGGCGGCGTTCGCGTTCGGCCGGGAGGACCTGATCCCGGACATGTTCACCCAGGTCGTCTCGGTCAACGAGGTCAGCAACCGGCTGCACACCTTCGTCGACTACCTGGAGCGGCACATCGAGGTCGACGGCGAACAGCACACCCCGATGGCCATGCAGATGCTCGCCGACCTGTGCGGCGACGACGACACCAAGTGGCAGGAGTGCGCCGACACCGTCAACACCGCCCTCGCCGCCCGGGCACGGCTGTGGGACGACATCCTGGCCGCCATCAAGGGGCCCGTGTGACCGACGCCGACCCGGTCCGGCTCTACCGCACGGTCCGGCTGATCCGCCGGTTCGAGGAACGGGCGGTGGAGCTGGTCCGCGGCGGGCAGATCGTCGGCGGCATCCACCCGTACCTCGGTCAGGAGGGGGTCGCCGCCGGCGTCTGCGCCGCGTTGGGCGCCGACGACGTGCTCGCCGGCACCCACCGCGGCCACGGGCACGTCCTGGCCCGTGGGGCCGACCCGGCCCGGATGCTCGCCGAGCTGTGCGGCCGGGTCACCGGCCTCAACGCCGGCCGGGGCGGTTCGATGCACGCCGCCGACCTGAGCATCGGCGTGCTCGGAGCCAACGCGATCGTCGGCGCCTCGGGGGCGATCATCACGGGCGCGGTCTGGGCCCACCGCCGCCGGGGCCGCGACACCGTCGGGGTGAGCTTCTTCGGCGACGGCGCGGTCAACGAGGGGATGTTGCTGGAGGCGTTGAACCTGGCCGCGCTCTGGCGGGTGCCGGTGCTGTTCGTCTGCGAGAACAACGGTTACGCGACCACCATGCCGGTGGCCGGCGCGGTGGCCGGCAGCATCGCCGGCCGGGCCGCCGCGTTCGACATCCCCGCCGTCCAGGTCGACGGCCAGGACCCCGAGACGGTACGCGTCGCCGCGTGCGCCGCCGTCGACCGGATGCGCGCCGGCGGCGGCCCCGAACTGATCGAGGCCCGGACCTACCGCTTCGACGTGCACCACACCTTCGAACACGCGGTACGCCTCGACTACCGGCCACCCGACGAGGTGACCCGTGCTCGGGCCCGGGACCCGGTGCGCATCCAGGGCGAACGCCTCACCGACACCGACCGCGCCGCCGTGGACGCCGAGGTCGAGGCGACCCTCGACGCGGCGGTGCGGTTCGCCCTGGACAGCCCGCAACCCGACCCGGCCGACGCGTTGACCTACCTGTACGCCAGCGGCCTGACCGCCCGCACCGGAGGTGGCTGAGGTGCCCCGACTGTCGTACCGCCGGGCGCTGACGAGGGCCCTCGGCGACGAGTTGGCCCGCGACGAGGCGGTGTTCGTGCTCGGCGAGGACGTCCAGGTCGGGGCGTCGCTGGTGACCACCGGGCTGGCCAAGCGGTTCGGCGCCGAACGGGTCCGTGACACCCCCCTGTCGGAGCAGGCGTTCACCAGCTTCGCCACCGGTGCGGCGCTGGCCGGGCTGCGCCCGGTGATCGAGTTCCAGATCCCGTCACTGCTGTTCCTGGTCTTCGAACAGATCGTCAACCACGCGCACAAGTTCCCGTTGATGACCGGCGGGCAGTGCCGTGTTCCCGTCACCTACCTGGTGCCCGGGTCCGGCTCGCGTACCGGGTGGGCCGGGCAGCACTCCGACCACCCGTACAGCCTCTTCGCCCACGTCGGCGTGGTCACCGTCGTGCCGGCCACCCCGGCCGACGCGTACGGGCTGCTGGTCACCGCGATCCGCCACGACGACCCGGTGGTGGTGTTCGCCCCGGCCGGAGCGATGGACGTGCGTGACGACGTCGACGACCTGACGCCGGTGCCGCTGGGCCGGGGTCGGATCCACCGCTTCGGCGACGACGTGACAGTGGTCGCGATCGGGCACCTGGTGCACGACGCGCTCGCCGTCGCCGAGGAGTTGGCCGACCAGGTCTCGGTGGAGGTGTTCGACCCGCGCACCCTGTACCCGTTCGACATCGACGGGCTCACCGAGTCGGTGGCCCGCACCGGACGCCTCGTGGTGCTCGACGACGGCAACCGTTCCTGCGGCATGGCCGCCGAGATCATCGCCTCGGTGGTGGAGCGGGTCCGGCTGCTCGCCCCGCCACGGCGGGTCACCCGCCCGGACGGGGCGGTGCTGCCGTTCGCCCCGGCGCTGGACCGGGCCGTCCAGCCCGGCCGCGACCAGCTCGCCACCGCCATCCACCTCACGATGAAGGACGGCTCATGACTGATCCGAACTACCCGTGGCCGGCGGCCGACCGGGCCTGGAACGACCTGCCGGAGCCGGCCCGTCGAGCCATGGTGGCCAGCGGGGCGGCGGCCTGGGAGCAGGTCTTCCACGGTCGGGCCACCTACAACAAGCAGTGGCGGTTGGCCCGGCCCCCGGTGCTCACCGCCGACGCCTGGCGGCAGCTCAACGAGGTCTGCGACCGGCTGGCCCAGCTCATCCTCGACTCCTGCCGCCGTCGGGCCGACACCGCCGGTGAGCTGCGCAGGCTCCTTGGCGTACCGGCGGGGGAGACCCGGCTGCTGGACGAGGCCGAGCCGCTGACCGAGGCGCTGCTGGCCGCGTACCGCCCGGACGTCATCTTCTCCGACGGCGTGCCGAAGTTCGTCGAGTACAACATCGACAGCAGCCTCGGTGGCGGGTTCGACGCGGACACCGTCATCCAACGGTACGAGGGCCTCTACCGGACGCACGGCATCCTCGACGACCTGCCGGTGCGGGCCGCGCCGTCGCTGCTGGACCAGCGGTTCGTGGCGATCCGCGACGAGTTGCGGCTGCCCGAGGGCGCCCGGGTGGCGCTGTTGATGGACTTCGACGGCGACTATCCGGGCCTCGACGACCCGCAGACGTTCATCCGGATCCTCGACCCCCTCGCCGTACGGGCCCGGGACTTCGGCATCGACCTGGTCATCGCCCCGGTCGCCACCGCCACACTGGACGCCGACAACCGCCTGGTCGTCGACGGCGCACCGGTCGACGCCTTGTTCCGGTTGTTCGTGCCCAACCGGGTCACCCCGACCGCCGGTCTGGACGCGGTGGCCGTTGCCCTCGCCGCCGGCACCCTACCGATGTTCGTGTCGGCGGCGGCCTGGCTGCTCGGCAACAAGACCACCTTCGGGTGGCTGTGGGAGGACGTGGACGGGCTGCCCGCCGACGACCAGGCACTGATCCGCCGGCACGTGCCGTACACGGTGCCGTTGACCGCCGCGGTGCTGGACCGGGCCATCGCCGAGCAGGCCACGCTGGTGGCGAAGCCGGCGGACGGCTCGGCCGGGCACGGTGTGCTGCTCGGCCCGGAGCTGAGCGCCGCGGACTGGGCCGACGGTGTGCGCGCCGCCGTCGAGCAGGGCGGTGCCATCCTCCAGGAGTACCTGCCGACCGACCGGGTGCCGATGGACTTCGTTCAGATCGAGACCGGCGAGACGGTGACGGCCGACGTCCCGTACTCCCTGGCCCCGTACCTGTTCGGCCGGCACGCCTCCGGCGGCCTGGCCCGGGTCGGCTACCCCGGCTGCGACGGCATCCTCAACCTGGCCCACGGCGTCCTCCTGACCGGAATCCTCCTGCGCGACTGAACCCGGCCCCAAGCCCACCCGCGGTGATCATGAAGTTATTGCCCCGCGCGGCGGCGTGTCGTGGCAATAACTTCATGATCAACAGGTGGGTGGGGGCGGGGTCAGGGAGTGCGGGGGGTGCGGTGGGGGGAGAGGGCGCGCAGGGTTTGGGCTGTGGCTATGGCGTCGCTGCGGGCGCTGCCGTGACGGCCGTCGGTGCTGTAGAGGGTGGGATCGGCCGTCAGGGGATGGTCGGTCAGGTGCACGTGGATCGTGTTCAGTCGCTCGGCCAGGTTCGCCGTATGGGCGGACAGGCGACGCATCCTGTCGCCCAGGCCGGGCCGGAGGTGCGCGGGCACCGCCGGGCTGTGCGAGACGTCGAACATGCCCAGGGTGATCACGTCGGCGCCCACCTCGCGCAGCGCGACGATCATCGCGGTGAGCTCGGCGTCCACCGCCTCCGCGTCGTACGCCGGGTGGAAGGCGTCGTTGCCGCCGCAGACGACAAGCGCCAGGTCCGGTGCGAAGGCCAGCGCCGGGGCGAGCTGGGTGGCCCGCACCTGGTGCGCGCGCAGCCCGCGTCGACCCAGATTCCGGTACGCCAGCTCGGGGCGCACGGCGGTCAGCTCCGCGGCGACCCGGTCGACCCACTGCACGTCCGGGTAGCCCGGTGTCGGCTCACACATGCCCTCCACGACGCTGTCGCCGAGCGCCACGAACCGCCGCCACCGGTGCCCGTCCAGCAGTCCGGTGGCCTCCCCGGGGCGCAGACAGTACGGGTCCGTCGATTCGGTGAGCGTCGATGGCATGTCGGCACGCTAGCCGACCGCTGGGCTGCCGGGCCAGGCTCAGCCGGTCAGGCTGACCTCGGCCAGGTAGACACAGGTCTTCCCCTCGTGCGACGAGTAGTAGCTCACCCACAGCAGGTCGTCGTGCCAGACCAGCCCGGGGTAGCTGGTGTCGCCCCCGGACGGCAGCGCGACCAGCTCGGTCAGCTCGCCCCGGTCCGGGTCGACGACGCAGATCGCGGTGCGGACCCCGCCGTCGTGCAGGCGTACCCCGGCCAGCAGCAGCCCGTCGGGCAGTCGGAGCAGCGTCGGCCCACCCACCTGGACACCCAGATCCGTCCAGGTCCAGTCCCGGTACGGCGGCACGGCCCGGCCGAGCTGCGCGCTCGCGTCGGTGCCGTCGCGGCGCAGCAGGCACAGGGCGGTACCGTCCGGCGCGAAGACTAGGCCGGACTCGTTGGGGTAGCCGTCAGCGAACAACGTCGGCACCCACTGCCGCAGGTCCACCCCGTCGGTGCTGCGGTAGAGCCGGGCGAACCTCGGCTCCCGGGTGGCGTAGCCGACGCCGTACATCGCGTCGTCGTGCCAGGCCGCCCGCCACACCCAGACCCCCGGCTCGCCCACCGGGACCGGATCACCCCAGGCATGCCCGTCGCCGGACTGCCAGGTCACCGTCTGGAACGTCTTGCTGGTTGCGCCGGTGGCGGCCGCCGCCAGCAGGTGCAGCCGCCCGTCGGGCCGGGGGACGAAGCGCGGGTCACGCAGGTCGACGCCCGCCTGCCGCAGGACTGCGGCGGACCGCCACGATCGTCCGTCGGCCGAGGTCAGCACCCGGATCACGCCGTCGTCGCTGAGGTGGGTCCGGGCCTCCCGGAACGCGCAGAACCAGCCCCCGGCGTACCGGACGAGGTCGGTGAACGCGCTGTGCGGGGCACTGTCGCCGATCCGGTGAACGGCGGTGACCTCGGCGTTGCTGCGGCGAGTGGCTGACGACGTCATACCTGGCGGCCTCCTGGGTGGCAGGGCCGCCGACGGTAGCCGACCCGGCCGACGCGTGTGCGGCGAGCAGGGGAACGGCTGACGAACACCCTCGGGTGTCGGATCGGCGTCGTTCGCGCGTCGCGGTCGGTGCGCTGGGATCAGATGGTGGCGCCGACCGGGCACGATGGTCGGTGGGCCGGCCGTCCGGTGCGGCGGCGCCGGGGCCTTCTGTCCGGGGGGAGGTGAGCGCCATCGACTCGTTCCTCCAGGCCCTCGCGGCGAAGCTGGTCGAGGAGATCGTCAAACGGCTTGTCGAGTGGCTGACGCCGAAGGTGCTGCGGTCGGTGCCGCACCAGGCGTCGCCGAACTGCCCCCGTTGCGGTGGGTACGGCGTCCGCCGGTGGGCGCCTGCCGGCATGTGGCTGTTCGTGCCGTCCCTGCTGCTGTTCGCCTGGGGTTTCGGGTTCACCCTGCTCGGGGTGCCGGTGGTGGTGCTCACGGTGGTCTTCGCGCTGGTGTCCGGCGGCCTCGGGGGGTTGCTGCCCGCACTGCTCGCGTTGCTGGCCCTGCTCGTCCCCGTCACCCTGATGGTCGCGGGCGCGTTCGGCCTCGCGCACTACCACAGCTACCCGCCGAAGTGGTGCGCCCGCTGCCACAGCCGGTGGCCGCGACGGGAGCGGGACGAGTACCTGCGGGCGTCCGCTCCGGTGCTCACCTGCGGCTGCGGTCAGCGGCTGCGGGTGCCCCGGACCGCAGCCGGGGCGCGGCTGCGCTGCCCGCGCTGCCGTAGCGAGCACGCCACCCCGGCCCCCGCCGACCGGTGACGCTTCAGCGGTCCGCCCGGTGCTCGGCGAGCAGTTCGCCGAGCACGCGCCAGGCCCACTCGGCCTTGGCGGGGTCCTGATCATCGAGGAGGATCAGCGCCTTCCACAGCGCCCAGCCCCGGCCCCGGGCCCAGCTGGCGTCGTCGAGACCGAGCGCGGCGCGGAAGGCGGCCCGGCTGGTGCCGTGCAGCAGGGTCCAGGCGATCACGATGTCGCAGGCCGGGTCACCCACGCCGGAGCAGCCGAAGTCGATGACGGCGGCGAGCCGGCCGTCGCGGACGAGCAGGTTGCCGTCCGCGACGTCGCCGTGGAACCAGACCGCCGGCCCGGCCCAGGTGGCGTCGAGGGCGGCCTGCCAGATGCCGGTGACCACCGTGACAGGGATGCGGTCGCGGTGCGTCTCGATCGCCGCCCGGGTCTCCGTGTCGTACGTGGACAGCGGGCCGCCCCGCCAGGCGCTGTGCGGGCCGGCCGCCGGGCCGTCGGTGGCGTCCACGCCGCGCAGGGCCCGCAGGAAAGCGGCGAGGTCGGTGGCGAACCGGGCCAGGTCGTCGATCCGCTCGGCTCGGGCGGTGCGCCCGTCGATCCAGCGGTAGACCGACCACGGGTACGGGTATCCGGCACCGGGACGACCGTGGGCCAGCGGCACGGGGATCGGCACCGGCAACCGGGGCCCGAGCACCGGCAACCAGCGCTGCTCCTTGGCGACCTGGAGGGCGTACCCCGCGCCGCTGGGCAGCCGGACGGTCATCTCCTCGCCCAGATGGAAGGTGCGGTTGTCCCAGCCGCCGACCTCGACCGGGCGGATCGGCAGCTCCGCCCACCGGGGAAACTGCTCGGCCACCAGTCGGCGGACCAGGGCCGTGTCGATCCGGTCGGCCGCGGCGTCGGTCACCGGCACGTCGTCCGTGGGCTGTCTGTTCATCGGCCCGAGCCTGCGGCAGCCCGCCCGGGCCCGCAACGGGTTTACCGGGTGGTGGCGGGAGTGGGCCGCACCGGTGTCTCCGGGCCGGAGGCCCTGCTCAGCAGCGGGTACGCGGTGACCACCAGGCACGCCGCCGCCATGCTCAGCAGGGCCGGGGTGAATCCCAGCGCGTCCACCGACCAACCGCCGAGCAGCGCGCCGACCGGCAGACCGACGAACGCCAACGAACCCGCGATGCCGATCACCCGGGTCTGCAACTCCGGCGGCACCCGCTCGTAGAGCGCCACTCCGAGCAGCGGGTTGACCGCCGCGATGCCGATCCCGGACAGGAACGTCACCACGAGCACCACCGGCAGCTCGTCGCTGATCGCCAGCGCCACCAACCGGGGCGTGCCGGCGACCAGCGCGCCGAGCAGGAACGTCAGCCGCCGCGGCAACCGGGGCCCGAGCGCGGTGAACACCAGGTTGCCCAGCAGCGCGCCCGCCGAGAACGCCGCCAACACCAGGCCGAGACCGCTCGGGCCGGGAAGCTCCCGGGCGACCCAGACCGGGATGTAGACGGCCACGCTGGCGTTGGCCACCATGTTCAGCGCCGAGATGACGGCGAGCATGCCGAGCAGCGGCCGGTCCCGGCCCAGGTAACGGAAACCACCGCGCAGGGCGTGCAGGTAACTCTCCGGCTGGCTGGGGCGCGTCGGGGCGGCCGGCGGGCGGACCAGGACGCCGATGAGCAACGCGCAGACACCGAAGCTCGCCGCGTCGATGAGGATCGCCTCGGTCACCCCGAAGACGGCGATCAGCAGGCCCCCCACCGCGGCGCCGAACAGTGTCACCACCCGGCTGAGCCCGTCGTACGCGGAGGTCAGGCGGATCAGCGGCACTCCGGCGGCCTCCGCGACCGGCCGGAACATCACGTGCTTCACCCGGTCCCCGATGCCCCGCAGCGCGCCGGCCACCGCGACGAGCGCCACCAGCGGAACGAAACCCAACCACGGGGTCAGCGCCACGACGACCATCACCACCGCGCTGCCCGCGTCGCAGAGGATCGAGGTACGGCGCAGGCCGATCCGGTCCGCCCAGGGCGTGCCCAACGCGCTGGACAGCAGGTACGGCAGGGTCTCGGCGAACGCGACCAGACCCATCTTGGTGGGGCTGCCGGTGGTGACCAGCACCAGCCACGGAATGGTCACCACCGAGATGCGGGTGCCGAGGTTGGAGATCAGGTCCGCGCTGACCAGGACGACCAGTTGCCGGCGGGCGGTCACGCCCCGACCGCCGCCGCCCGGTGGGCCGCGTACCGCGCGCGCAGCGCCCGCTTGTCCACCTTCATCGACCGGTTGACCGGCAGCCGGTCGAGGACCTCCACGGTGGCCGGCGCCCACATCTCGTTGAGTTCGACGGTCACCAGGTCGATCAGCTCCGCCCCGGTGACCGTCGCGCCCGGCCCGAGCACCACGTACGCGTGCGGCACCTCGCCGACCGTCTCGTCCGGCACGCCAATCACGGCGGCGGCCCGTACCTGGGGGTGCCCGACCAGCACGTCCTCGATGGGCCGGCAGAAGATCGCCCAGTTCCGCCGGTGCGTGACGATCATGTCGTGTGCCCGGTCGACGAGGTAGAGGTAGCCGTCGTCGTCGAGGTGGCCGATGTCGCGGGTCCGCACCCATCCGTCCACGAGCGTCTGCGCGGTCAGCTCCGGCTGACCGTGGTAGCCGGCGAAGCTCAGACGGGTCCGTACCCACACCTCGCCGTCGCGGCCGGTCGGCAGCACCGCGCCGTCGTCGTCGCGGATCTCGACGCGGACGTCGCCGTAGGGCCGCCCGCAGGAGCGCAACCGCTCCGGGTGCTCCGGATCGTCGGTCAGCCCGGGCAGCGCGGTGATCACGACCGCCTCGCTGAGGCCGTACACGATGCGCAGCACCGGGCCGAACCGGGCGATGGCCTGGCGCAGCCGGGCGGGCGCGGCGGGCCCGGCGCCCACGTTGAACATGAACATGGCGGAGAAGTCCGCGCCGACCAACGCCGGGTGGTCCAGCACCTCGTAGAGCATCGGCGGCGTGACGAAGGTCGAGTTGATCCGCTCCCGTTGCACGGTCTCCACGAAGGCCACCGGGTCCCAGTCGTCGCGCAGGAACAGCACCCCGCCGGTGAACAGGTTGAACAGCGTGGTGATCTGCCCGCTGGCCAACCACATCGGCGAGTGCGACAGGTGCCGCAGCAACGGGAACCCGGCGGCGCGGAAGTCGGCCGCCAGGGTGAGGATCTGGGCGTAGAAGCTCTCCCGGTGGTGCACCAGCTTCGGGCTGCCGGTGGTGCCGCTGGTCTGCAGGAACGACTCGGGCGCCGGCGCCGACGCCGGCAGACCCGCCACCTCGGCGTCGGCGTCGGCGGTGAGATCGGGGCCGGCGCCGCCCGAGCCCAGACAGCACACCGGTGTGCCGGGCAGCGCGGCGGCCAGCTCCGGGCCCAGGCTGGCCCGGTCCCGGGCGTCGTAGACCAGGGCGTCCGGGCGGGCCAACCGGATGAACTCGTCGACCTCCCGGCGCGCGGTCACCGGGGCGACCCACATCGTCCGGCAGCCGAGCAGATGCAGGGCGAGCTGGAGCAGGGGACCCTCCACCGCGTTCGCGACCGTCACCAGCACCGCCGACCCGGGCCGTACGCCGTGCCGGGTCAACGCTGCGGCCATCGCCCGGACCAGCGCGGCGGCCTCGGCGTAGGTGAGACGGCGACCGGCGCCGACGAGCGCCTCCCGGTCGCCGAACTCGGCGAAGAGGTCCAACACCCTGTCCACGTAGGTCGTGGTGTGCCCGGGTCCGTCAGTCATCCGGCAGCCCCCATCTGAGAAAGCGGCGGTCCCCGGGCAGTTCCCGGTGACGACGCGACGGTGGCGCGCTCGGCGACCGCACCGCCGCCGCCTGGAAGCCTAGGCGCGAAACGGCTGGTCGGAACCGTGCCGACGGGCGATCCGAACGGCCCGCCGGACATTTGATCGCGTCGATCAGGTTGATTGACGCCCGTCAGCGGCGGCGGCTAGGTTTCTGGACCATCGTCCAGGCGGGCGCCGTCAGCGGACGGCCCTGGGCTGCCACACGATGGAGGTTCCATGGCAACGGCAACCCCGAAGAGATGGCCTGTCATCGCCGCTGCGGCCGCGCTGTTGGTCGCCGGCGCACCCGCTGTCGTCGCCAGCGCCGGTCCGTCCGGCACCGCCGCCGGCCGACCCGACCCCCGCGCCGAGTGGGCGGGCAGTTGGGCCACCGCGGTCACCCGGGGCAACTCGGTCGGGCTGACGAACACCGGCCTCAACAACCAGAGCGTCCGGATGATCGTGCACGTCTCCGTGGGCGGCCCGGCGCTGCGGGTCCGCCTGAGCAACCTCTACGGCGAGCAGGCGGTGGCCGTCGGTCGCGCCACCGTCGCCCGGCCGAACACCGCTACCCCCGACGACCTCTCCGACATCGACGCGGCCTCGGTACGGCCGCTGACCTTCACCGGCGCCACCACGGCGACCATGAACCGGGGCGCGGAACTGCTCAGCGACCCGCTGGCCTTCCCGGTCGCCGACGACAGCGACCTGGTGGTCACCCTGCACTTCCCGACGCCGACCGGCCCGACCACGTTCCACGGGCAGTCCCAGCAGGCCAACTTCATCGGCGCCGGGGATCTGACCGGGGCGGCCGAGGGCACCGGCTTCACCACCCGTCCCACCTGCTGCTGGTTCTTCCTCTCCGGCGTCGACGTGCAGCGCAAGGGCAGCCCCGGCGCGCTGGTCGTGCTCAGCGACTCCATCGGTGACGGCAACGGCAGCACCGTCAACGCCAACCGGCGCTGGCCCGACCTGCTCTCCGACCGGTTGCTCGCCGACCGGCCGGACAAGCGCACCCCAGGTGTGCTCAACCTGAGCCTGGCCGGCAACCGGCTCAACCACGAGGGCACCGAGCCGGGCGACGGCAACTACCCGGGCTACTTCCAGCTCGGCCCGAACGCGGCGGCCCGGCTCAACGAGGACGTGTTTCCGCAGACCGGGGTGCGGACCGTCGTCACCCACCTGGGCATCAACGACATCTGGATGTCGAACGACTCACCCGAGGCGATCATCGGCACGCTGCGGCAGATCAACCAGCAGCTCCAGCAGCGCGGGCTGACCAGTCTGGTGGCCACGCTCACCCCGTACGAGGGGCACGGCGCGCCGGGGGTGTGGACGCCGCAGAAGGAGGCCACCCGCCAGGCGGTGAACGCGTACCTGCGCGGCAGCAGGGAGTTCGACGGGCTGCTCGACTTCGACCGGGTGCTGCGCGACCCGGCACGGCCCAGCCAGTTGCTGCCCGCGTACGACTCGGGGGACCACATCCACCCGAACGACGCCGGCAACCGGGCACTGGCGGACGCCGTGCCGCTGCGGCTGCTCGACCTGTGATCCGGACCGGGGGCGGCGGGTGATCCCCGCCGCCCCCGGTCACCGACATCCTGGGGAGGATTTTGATCATGGAGGTAGGGGAGTTACTCACCGGCCTGTACAGCGAAGAGGGCAGACAGGATCCGTACCCGTGGTACGCGGAGCTGCACCGGCTCGGCCCGATCAGCGCGGTGCCGGCGCGCGCCGAGCACCGGACGGTCGCCGCGGTCGCGGTCGGCTACGACCTCGTCGACGGGCTGCTCCGCGATCCAGAATGGACGAAACAGCCGCCGCCCGGCTGGGAGGAGCAGGAGATCCTGCGGACCTTCCAGACCTCGATGATGTTCGTCAACCCGCCCGATCACACCCGGATGCGGCACGTCTTCTCCCGCACCTTCACACCGCGCCGGCTCGGCGCGCTGGAACCGGTGATCCTGCGGGTGGTCGACGAGCTGCTGGACCGGATGGCGGACGCCGGTGATGGCGTGGTCGACTTCGTGGCCGACTTCGCGTACCCGATTCCGGCCCTGGTGATGGCCGAGTTCATCGGCATCCCGCCCGCTGATCTGCCGTGGTACCGCGAGCGGGTGGAGTGGATCGACGACTTCCTGGACGTGGCGGGGAAGACCCCGCAGCGGCTGGCCGCGGCCAACACCGCCGCCGAGGAGTTGCGGGCCTTCTACCGGGAGTTGATCGGGCACCGCCGCCGGCTGCCCGGGGACGACCTGCTCAGCGCGTTGGTCGAGGCGCTCGACTCCGGGGAGGTGGAGCTGACCGAGGACGAGTTGGTCAGCAACCTGATCGTGCTGTTCAACGCCAGCTTCGTCACCACCGTCTACATGTTCAGCAACGGGCTGCCGTTGCTGCTGGCCCACCCGCGCACGGTCGCGACGCTGCCCACCGACGCCACGCTGGCGCAGGGCTGCGTCGAAGAGGTGCTGCGGTTGGCGAGCCCGGTGCACTTCCTGGCCCGCGCCGCGCCAGCCGACACCGTGCTGCACGGCGTGCCGGTCGCCGCCGACGACAACGTGCTGATCATGATCGGCGCGGCCAACCGCGATCCGGCCCGTTTCCCGGCCCCGGACACCTTCGACCCGACCCGTCCCGGCCCGCCGTCGCTGGCCTTCGGGGTGGGTCTGCACTTCTGCCTCGGCGCGGCGGTGTCGCGGTTGGAGGGTCGCCTCGCGCTGCCCCGGCTGTTCGGCAGGTTCCCCGCGCTGACGGTCACCGAGACACCGACATTCAGCGGCAGCCTGTTCCTGCGTGGCATCGACAAGCTGCTGGTCAGCACCGGCGGATAGGAGCGACATGGCAGTGCATCCGGAGGTGGCCGCGTACCGGGCGGCCCGCGCCGCGGCCGGCACCCCACCGCTGTACGCACAGACCCTCTCCGAGGCCCGCGCCGCGGACCTGGCCGCGATCCGCGCCGGCAGCGGCGCGGTCGAGCCGGTGACCGAGGTACGCGACGAGCGGATCCCCGGCCCGGCCGGGGAGCTGCCGCTGCGGGTGTACCGACCGGCCGGGTCGGGACCGCTGCCCACCCTGCTGTACTTCTTCGGCGGCGGGTGGACGCTCGGCAGCATCGACACCGCCGACGGCATCTGCCGGCGGCTGGCCAACGCCGTGCCCTGTCAGGTGATCACCGTCGGCTACCGCCTCGCCCCGGAGCACCCCTTCCCGGCGGCGGTGCACGACTGCCACGCCGCCACCAGGTGGATCGCCCGGCACGCCGACCGGTTGGGCGTGGACCCGAGCCGGCTGGCGGTCGGTGGGGACAGCGCCGGTGGGAACCTGGCCGCCGCGGTCACCCTGCTCAGTCGTACGGACGGGCCGCCGCTCGCCGCGCAACTGCTGGTGTACCCGAACACCGACCAGAGCGGCGAGCCGGCCGGGGACGACGACCCGGCGCTGTTCAACCGCCGTTCGGTCGTCTGGTACCGGAGGAACTACCTGGTCGACCCGGCGCACGCCAGGGACCCGCTGGCCTCGCCGCTGCTGGCCGAGGACCTGTCCGGGTTGCCGCCGGCCCTGGTGGTCACCGCCGAACTGGATCCCCTGTGCGACGAGGGGCAGCGGTACGCCGATCGGCTGCGCGACGCCGGCGTGCCCACCCGGCTGGCGCACTACCCCGGCATGATCCACGGGTTCTTCGCCATGCCGGGCACCTTCACCGACGGGCGGCGCGCGCAGGAGGATGCGGCGGCCTTCCTCCGCGAGCGTTTCGGACTGCCGGCCCCGGCGGGCCCGGGCGAGGCAGCCGGTGTGACCGCGACGGGGCCCGGCGATGGGTGAGCGGGGGTTGGCCGACCGGCCGGCCGTGTCGCTCGCCGACTACGCCGGGCGTGCCCGGGCGGTGCTGCCGCCGGACGTGTGGGACTACCTGGCCGGCGGCAGCGCGGCGGAGGTGACCCTCGCCGCGAACCGTCGCGCGCTGGACCGGGTCGCGGTGCTGCCCCGGGTGCTGCGCGGCGTGGACACCGTCGACCTCGGCACCCACCTGCTCGGCCGTCGGTACGCCATGCCGGTCGGGGTGGCGCCGATGGCGTACCAGCGGCTCGTGCACCCGGACGGAGAGCTGGCTCTGGCCGCGGCGGCCGGCGCGGCCGGAATCCCGTACCTGGCCAGCACGCTGGGCAGCACCCCCATCGAACAGGTCACCCGGACGGGCGCGGACGTCTGGTTCCAGCTCTACTGGCTGCGCGACCGGACGCTCGTCCGCGACCTGCTGGACCGGGTCGTCGCGGCCGGCTGCCGGGCGCTGGTGGTCACAGTGGACGTCCCGGTGCTCGGCCGACGTCCCCGGGACCTGCGCAACGCGTTTCGGCTACCGGCCGAGGTGGTGGCCGCGAACCTCCCCGACGGTCGCGACGCGTTGGCCCACTCCGGCGCCCCCGGGGTGTCCGCGATCGCCGCGCACACCGCCGCGTCGTTCGCGCCGGCGCTGCGCTGGACCGACCTGGCGTGGCTGCGCGAGCAGGTCGACCTTCCGCTGGTGGTCAAAGGGCTGCTGGACCCGCGCGACGCCACCGAGGCGGTACGGGTCGGCGCGGACGCGGTGGTCGTCTCCAACCACGGCGGGCGGCAACTGGACGGCTCACCGGCGAGCGTCACCATGCTGCCGGAGGTCGTCGACGCGGTCGGGGACGGCTGCCAGGTGCTGCTGGACAGCGGCATCCGGTGCGGCACCGACGTGCTGCGGGCGCTGGCGTTGGGTGCGGCCGGGGTGCTCGTCGGCCGACCGCTGCTCTGGGCCCTCGCAGTCGGTGGCGAACCGGCCGCCCGGGACGCGTTGGGGCTGCTGACCGCCGAGTTGACCGATGCGCTCACCCTGGCCGGCTGCGCCGATCCGGCGGCGGCCGGCCAGCTGCGTACCGTCGGGGTGGGCTGAGGGATGAGCGCTGCCGAACCGGTCGACCTGACCGTCGCCGACCTGCACCCCGCGCTGGGTGATCCGGCGCTGACCTCGATGAACTTCCTCAACGAGGTGTCCGAGCGCCACCCGGGGGCGGTGTCCCTCGCGGCCGGCCGGCCGTACGAGGAGTTCTTCGACGTCGCGGCGGTGCACCGGCACCTGGACACCTTCCACCGCCACCTCGTCGACGACCTGGGGCACCGACCCGAGCAGGCCCGGCGGCTGCTGCTGCAGTACGGCCGGACCAAGGGCATCGTGCACCACCTGATCGCCCGCAACCTCGCCGTCGACGAGGGGATCACCGTCGACCCGGAGGACGTGGTGGTGACCGTCGGCTGCCAGGAGGCCATGTTCCTGGTGCTGCGGGCGTTACGGGCCGGGCCGGCGGATGTGCTGCTGGCGGTCGCCCCGACCTACGTCGGCCTGACCGGGGCGGCCCGGCTGGTGGACCTGCCGGTGTGGCCGGTCGCCGGTGGGCCGACCGGGGTCGACCTGGCCGACCTGGCCGACCAGGTGCGCCGGGCCCGGGCTGCGGGGCTGCGGCCGCGCGCCTGCTACCTGATGCCGGACTTCGCCAACCCCTCCGGCGTCAGTATCGACACCGCACACCGGCAACGGTTGCTGAACCTGGCGGCGCAGGAGGATCTGCTGCTGCTGGAGGACAACCCGTACGGACTGTTCCACAGCGACGACGGGCCGCGCCCGCCCACCCTGAAGGCGTTGGACACCAGCCGGCGGGTCGTCTACCTCGGCTCGTTCGCCAAGACCGTGCTCCCCGGGGCGCGGGTCGGCTACGTCGTCGCCGACCAGCGGGTCGGCGGCCCGGCCGGGCCGGTCGGCACGCTCGCCGACCAGCTCGCCATGATCAAGAGCATGGTCACCGTGAACACGTCGCCGATCGCGCAGGCGGTGATCGGAGGCCGGCTGCTGGAGCACGGTTGCAGCCTGGTGGCCGCCAACACCCGGGAGCGGTCCGCGTACACCCGGAATCTGCGCCACCTGGTGGCCGGCCTCACCCGGCGCTTTCCGGACCAGCCGGACCGGCTGGCTCAGGCGGACCAGCCCGGGGTGCGCTGGACGGTGCCGGCCGGCGGGTTCTTCGTGGTGGTGACCGTGCCGTTCGAAGTCGACGACGCGTTGCTGGACCGCTCGGCACGCGACTACGGGGTGCTGTGGACGCCGATGGCGCACTTCTACGACGACACCGCCCCGGTGTGCGCGTTGCGGTTGTCGGTGAGCGCGGTCACACCAGAGCAGATCGACGTCGGGCTGGATCGCCTCGCCGAGCTGATCACCGACGAGTTGACTCGCCCGGCGGGTTGACACACCGCGTTCATCGGATGGCAATGCGCGACGACCCGCGTTCCGCCGTCCTCGGTGGACGGTCATAATAAGCCGCATGGTTGCCTGGGAGTACGCCCTGCTCGTCCGCCGCTATCAGGGACAGGGCCGCAATTTTCACGTCTCGTTCGTCTGGTACGCGCCGGACGGGTCACGTAAGGACATCACCGCCTACGGCGACACCGCCATCGCGCACCTCAACCGCGCCGGCCGGGAGGGGTGGGAGTTGGTCTCCGCCGCCGAGGATGTCAACAACGTCCAAGGCAGCACCGAAGTCCACCGCTACCACCTCAAGCGCCCCATGCCCTGACCCCGCCCCTGTCCGCCCCGGGGCTCCGCCCCGGTCCGCGTCGGGGCTCCGCCCCTGTCCGCGTCGATCATGGAGTTGTGGTGGTAGGCAAAAGTCGCTGCCCGCCCTCATTCGGGCACCACAACTCCATGATCGACGCGAGTCGGTCGGGTCAGCTCAGGTCGACACCGGGGTAGAGCGGGTACGTGGCCAGCAGGTCGGTGGCCTGGCGGGCGATCTTGTCAGCCAGGCCGGCGTCCAGCGTGTACTTCGCCTTCGACGGGGTGCCGTCGGCGTTGGCGCCGGCGGTGGTCTGGGTCAGCACGGTGTGGATCAACTCGGCGGTCTGGTCCATCTCGGCGGTGCCCAGGCCCCGGGTGGTCAGCGCCGGGGTGCCGATCCGGATGCCGGAGGTGTACCACGCCCCGTTCGGGTCCTGGGGCACCGAGTTGCGGTTGGTGACGATGCCCGAGTCGAGGAGGGCCTGCTCGGCCTGCCGGCCGGTGAGCCCGTAGCCGGACACGTCGATCAGCACCAGGTGGTTGTCGGTGCCGCCGGTGACGAGCGTCGCGCCCCGACGCAACAGCCCCTCGGCCAGGGCCTGCGAGTTGTCCACGATGCGCTGGGCGTAGTCGGCGAAGTCGGGCCGACGGGCCTCGGCGAGCGCGACCGCCTTGGCGGCCATCACGTGCGGCAGCGGCCCGCCGAGCACCATCGGGCAGCCCCGGTCCACCTGGTCGGCCAGCTCCGGCTGGCAGAGCACCATGCCGCCGCGCGGGCCGCGCAGCGACTTGTGGGTGGTGGTCGTGACGATGTGCGCGTGCGGCACCGGGTCGAAGTCGCCGGTGAACACCTTGCCGGCCACCAGGCCCGCGAAGTGCGCCATGTCGACCATGAAGGTCGCGCCGACCGAGTCGGCGATCTCGCGCAGGATCCGGAAGTTCACCTTCCGGGGGTACGCGGAGTAGCCGCCCACCAGGATCAGCGGCTTGAACTCGCGGGCGGCCTCGGCCACCCGGTCGTAGTCGATCAGACCGGTCGCCGGGTCGGTGCCGTAACTGCGCTGGTCGAACATCTTGCCGGAGATGTTCGGCCGGAAACCGTGGGTGAGGTGGCCGCCGGCGTCCAGCGACATGCCGAGCATCCGCTGGTTGCCCAGCTCGCGGCGCAACGCGAACCAGTCGGCCTCGGTGAGGTCGTTGACCTGGCGGACCTGGGCCTTCTTCAGAGCGGGGGACTCCACCCGGTCGGCCAGCACCGCCCAGAAGGCGACCAGGTTGGCGTCGATGCCCGAGTGCGGCTGCACGTACGCGTGCGCGGCGCCGAACAGCTCCCGGGCGTGCTCGGCGGCGAGCGCCTCGACGGTGTCGACGTTCTGGCAGCCGGCGTAGAAGCGGCGGCCGACGGTGCCCTCGGCGTACTTGTCGCTGAACCAGTTGCCCATGGCCAGCAGGGTCGCCGGGGAGGCGTAATTTTCGCTGGCGATCAGCTTGAGTGACTCCCGCTGGTCGGTCAGCTCGGCGCCGATGGCGTCGGCGACCCGCGGCTCGACAGCCCGGATCACCTCAAGGGCACTCCGGAATGCGGTGGACTCGGCGTTGCGGGACATGCGACCTCCAACAGACGTGCGGGAAGGCCCAGGCGCTCGGCAAACGTCCACGTGACGAGGCCGCTCCCCGATGGTTCTCCATCCCCACGCGCCAGTAACGGCCCGGGAGGATCCTACCGGGCCGGGACCGGCCGTTCGGGCCGCCCTCCGGGAGGCGGCCCCGCCAACGTGATTGGGCGATCCGACGCGGGGCACACGGTAGGTGACCACCGCACCGGCACGGGATGCGGCAGGTTTCGCGCAGAAGGAGTCGAGAACATGACCACACCCACCTCCGACCGGCCGCTCGCCCTGGTGACCGGGGCCTCCAGCGGGATCGGGTACGAGCTGGCGGCGCAGTTCGTCGAGCACGGCTTCGACCTGGTCATCGCGGCCGAAGACGAGGGCATCGAGGCGGCCGCGCAGAAGCTGCACCGCGACGGTGGCCCGCAGGTCTGGTCGGTCCGCGTCGATCTGGCCCGCGAGCAGGGCGTGACAGAACTGGTGGCCGCCGTCACCGCGACCGGACGACCGCTGGAGGCGCTGGCCCTCAACGCCGGTCGGGGCGCCGGTGGCGCCTTCGTGGGCGGCACCGACCTCGCCGACGAGTTGGAGATCGTCGACCTCAACGTGCGCTCGACGGTGCACCTGGCGAAGCGGCTGCTGCCCGGGATGGTCGAGCGGGGCGCGGGTCGGGTCCTGTTCACCTCGTCGATCGCCTCCACGATGCCGGGGCCGTTCCAGGCGGTCTACAACGCGTCGAAGTCGTTCGTGCAGTCCTTCGCCGAGGCGCTGCGCAACGAGCTGAAGGACACCGGCGTCACGGTGACCTCGCTGATGCCCGGGCCGACCGACACGGAGTTCTTCGACCGGGCCGACATGGAGGACACCCGGGTCGGCTCGGGTAGGAAGGACGACCCGGCGAAGGTCGCCGAGCAGGGCTTCGAGGCGATGATGAAGGGTGATCAGACGATCACCGCCGGCTCGCTGATCAACAAGGTGCAGACCGCCGCCGGCAAGATCATTCCGGACCGGCTCAAGTCCGAGCAACACTGCCACATGGCCAAGCCCAGCTCCAGCAGCTAACCCCCCCCGCCCCCGCCCCCGCTCCCGCTCCCGCCCCGCCCCCGCCCCCGCTCCCGCGATCTTGCACTTTCTGTCGTCACAAAACGGCACGAGACATCGCTAAGCGGCAACAGAAAGTGCAAGATCGCGGGGGAGTCCGGGCGCGGGGCGGGGGCAGGGCGGGGCGGGGGCGGGGCGGGGAAGGGCCCGGCATGACGCCGGGCCCTTCGGTCTGAGGGGGTGCCTCAGGCTGTCACCGCGTCGAGCGCCTTCTTGATCGCCTTCGGGGCGGTGGGGGTACGCGGCGCGTCCGCGCGCAGCGCGATCATCTTCTCGCCGATCTCCTGGAGCTGCTTGCGGCCCAGCGCGTCGCGGACCTTGGGGAACCACTCCTGCTCTTCCTCCTCGACGTGGTGCGTGACGTTCTCGATCAGCACCGTCGTCTTGGCGTTGAACCGCTCGTCGTCGGCGTCCATGCTGGCCAGCTCGGCGCAGAGCACGTCGGCGACGTGGTGTTCCTCGTACGACTCGAGGATGTCGTCCTCCAGGTCGGGCAGCAGTCGGCGGACCTCCGGGTACATCACCTCGTTCTCCAGGTAGGTGTGCACGGTCAGCGCTTCAAGGATCTGGTCCACCAGCTTCTGCCGCTTGCTCGCCGGCCCCTCCTCGGCGTCCTGGAAGGCCTTGAAGAGGCGGCGCATTTCCTTGTGGTCCTCTTTGAGCAGGACGATGGCATCGGTCGACACCGGTATGACCTCCCTGAACAGTCTCGGCTGGTGGGGTTCCGGTACCCCGACGCCGCACGCGGAAACAGGTGAAACCGCCTCAGACCATCGCCAGGGTGCGGGGGATCTCGTCGAGCAACTCCCGAGCCAGAAAGCCGATCCGGCCGTAGCGGGGAATCAGCCGCTGGCCGCTCACCGAGTGCGCGAACGAGCCCCAGCAGGCCGCCTGTGCCGGGTCGGCGCCTCGGGACAGCAGCCCCGCCAGCAACCCGGCGAGCACGTCCCCGCTGCCGGAGGTGCCCAGCCCGGCGTCGCCGCTCTCCTCCCGCCAACCCCGCCCGTCCGGTGCGGCCACGTGCCCGTACAGCGACACCACCGCCTCGTACCGGGCAGCCACCTCGGCCGCCTCGGAGTCCAGGTCGTCGCCGGGCGCCCGCCCGAGCAGATGCTCGGCCTCGGTGACGTTGGGGGTGAGCACCACGGGCCGGCCCGAGCCGACCAGCAGGTCCGGGGCGTGGCTGAGCGCGCCCAGGGCGTACGCGTCGAGCACCAGTGACGTGTCCGGACGGGCCGCCTCCAGGACCAGGCCCAGCAGGCGGTTGGTCTCGTCGATCGCCTTCAGGCCGGGGCCGATCGCCACCACGTCGGCCTGCGCGACCAGGTCACCGAGCTGGCCGTCCCGGTCGGCGGCCACCGCGCCGTCGGCGGTCTCCGGCAGGCCGACCACCAGCGCCTCGGGCACCTGGATGCTCAGCGCGGCCGCGGTGGACTCGGCGGCGGCGAGCTGGAGCACCCCGGCGCCGGCGCGCAACGCGGCCACCCCGGCGAGCAGCACCGCGCCCGGCGTGAAGCGGGAACCGCCGACCACCAGCACGGTGCCCCGGCTCTCCTTCCCGCCGACCGGCACCGGCAGTGCCCAGTCCCGCAGCAACGCCGGGGTGATCACCTTCACCTCAGACCGGCTCGGCATGGATCTCGTCCTCCCTGGTTGGCTCGGCGCCCTGCTGACGCAGGTGCGCGACGTCGTTGAAGGCGGTGAGGGCAAGGCGGCCGTCGTCGTCCGCCGACCACTCCGTGATCGAACAGTTGGCGATCACGTCCTGCCGGGTGAGCGCCATCAGCTCGTCCTCGGTCAACCCCTCCAGCAGATAGCGAAGCAGGAAGACCAGCGCGTCGTGGCCGAAGAGCAGCACCCGGCAACGGTCGTGGTCACGGCGCAGGTCGCCCAGCAGCGTCCGCAGCCGCAACGCCACATCGGTCCAGGACTCCCCGCCCGGCGGCCGGTAGTAGAACTTGCCCAACCGCTCCCGACGTTCGGCCTCGTCCGGGTACCGTCGGCGCACCCCGTGCCCGGTCAGCCCGTCGAGGATGCCCAGCTCCCGGTCGCGCAGCCGTTCGTCGCGGTGGACGGGAATGTCGGTGCCGGTCAGCGCCAGCCGCGAGGTCTGCACCGCGCGCAGGTACGGCGACACCACCGCCACATCCGGCCGCCTCGCCTCCGGCAGTGCGGCCAGCCAACGGCCGGTGGCCCGGGCCTGCTCCTCGCCGGTCGCGGAGAGCGGCACGTCGGCGTCGCGATGGGTGAGGTCGATCAGCTCCGCGCCCGACGCCTCGGCGTGCGTCGCCGCGACGTTCGCGGTGCTCTCGCCGTGCCGGACGATCCAGAGGGTTGCCAGTTCCGCCATGCGGCCCCCCTACCCGGGCGCCGCCGACGGTAACCGTGTCCGGTGGTCGCTGTCGGTTTCGGGGCAGCGCCGCGACCTGGCGATGCGAAACACTGTGCGCCGGACAGGTGACGGGGGTCGACAATGACTGTCTTGCGAGGTCTGCGGGAAGCGGTCCTGTTGTTCGCGGCGATCGGGGCGCTGGTCGCGGTCGCGGCGATGATCTGGGTGGCGGTCGCCGGCGGTGACTACACCGCCCGGCTGGGCATCGGGTTGGTGGTGGTGGGTGGGCTCATCGGCATGACGGGCGACCTGACACTGAGCCGGATCAGCATGCTCGGTGCACGCGCCACCTTCGGTGCCGAGCCGGAGCGGGAGACGGCCGGCGGTGGGCGCGTGCTCACCGGGGTCGGCATCTTCCTCTTCGTCGGGCTGCCACTGGTCGTGGTCGGCGTGCTGCTGCTCTCCTGACCGGGCCGTCGAGGGTTGTCTCCGCTGGCGCCGCGCCAGTGTCCGCTCGGTGGCCGTACGGTGCGCTCGCGCGTCGTACCCTCAGGGGCGTGGCCACGGCGGCGGAGGAGATCCAGGTGGGGGAGCGGCTGGTCCGCGTCTCCAGCCCCGACAAGCCATACTTTCCCGAGCGTGGGCTGACCAAGCTGGACGTGGTCCGCTACTTCCTGGCGGTGGGCGACGGCATCCTGCGCGCGTTGCGGGACCGGCCGACCATGCTGGAACGCTGGCCCCGTGGCGTCTTCGAGGGCGCGACGATCGCCACCCGGCAGACCAACCGGGGCGACGCGTTCTACCAGAAGCGGCTGCCGGCGGGTGCGCCCGAGTGGGTGCGAACGGCGCACATCACGTTCCCCAGTGGCCGGACCGCCGACGAGGTCGCGCCGAGCGAGTTGGCAGTGGTCATCTGGGCGGCCAACCTGGGCACCCTGCGGTTCCATCCGTGGCCGGTCACCGCCGCCGACGTGGAACGCCCCGACCAGTTGCGCATCGACCTGGACCCGATGCCCGGCGTCGGTTTCGAGCAGGTGGTGCCGGTCGCGCACGAGGTGCGGGCGTTCCTCGCGGAGCTGGGCATGACCGGCTACCCGAAGACCACCGGCGGTCGGGGGTTGCACGTCTACCTGTCGATCGAGCCGCGGTGGAGCTTCGGTGACTGCCGTCGGGCGGTGCTCGCGCTGGGCCGGGAGATGCAGCGCCGGCTACCGGACCTGGTCACCACCACCTGGTGGCGCGACCAACGGGACCGGCCGGTCTTCGTCGACTACAACCAGATGGCCCGGGACCACACGGTGACCTCGGCGTACTCGATCCGGCCGACGCCGGCCGCGCTGGTCTCCGCGCCGCTGGACTGGTCGGAGCTGGACGACGTCCGTCCGGAGGACTTCGACGTGCTCAGCATGCCGGCCCGGTTCGCCGAGCGCGGCGACCCGCACGCGGGCCTGGACGGTGACCGGCACTCGTTGGAACCGTTGCTGGAGCTGGCCGACCGGGACGGGCTGGAGGCCCCGCCGGAGCGTTGAGGTCGGCGGTCACGCCCAGGGGCTGCCAACCCCGTCGAACTCCTCGAAGACCAGCCAGGTGCGCGTGGACAGCACCCCGGGAATGCTCTGCACCCGACCCAGCACCACGTCGCGCAGCGCGGCGTTGTCCGGCGCGCGCACCAGCGCGAGCACGTCGTGGTCACCGCCGAGCAACGCGGCGTGCTCGATGTAGCGCACCTGGGCCAGCTCGGCCGACACCTCCCGCCAGGTGTTCTGCTCGATGGTCAGGGCGATGTACGCCGACGTGCCCAGCCCGGCCGCCTCGGGCGCCACCTGGGCCCGGAACCCGGTGATCACCCCGTCGCGCAGCAACCGCTCCACCCGCGCGTACGCGTTGGTGCGGGAGATGTGGATCCGCTCGGCGAGGGTACGCACCGACGTCCGACCGTCGCGGACCAGCTCGTCGAGGATCCGCCGGTCGACCTCGTCCAACGCTCGGGCCGATCGTCCCGATCCCGCGCCCCGGCCTGCTTCGTCGGCGGTCTCCTGGCTCACTGGTACGCCCTCCGCATGCCAACCGTCCCGCCTTCTGTGTCGATCTTGAGTCAATCATCCACAAGCGGAAGCATAGGCTCACCACACGTCCCAGGAGGTTCCGCCGTGACGACCACTCCCCAGGCGGTCCGCAGGGCATCCCCGCGCACCCGTCGAACGGTCACCCCGCCCGACCCGGCGCGCTCGTTGCTACCGGACGCCGAGCCGGTCCGCCTGCTCGCCGAGAACGGCACGCCGCTGCCCGCCCGCGCCGACTACCCCGAACCACCCGCCGAGGCGCTGCGCGAGCTGTACCGCCGGATGGTGCTCGGCCGCCGCTTCGACACCCAGGCGACCGCCCTGACCAAGCAGGGCCGGCTGGCCGTCTACCCGTCCTCGCGGGGCCAGGAGGCCTGCCAGGTCGGCGCGGTCCTCGCGGTCCGCGACACCGACTGGGTCTTCCCCACGTACCGCGAGTCGATGGCGCTGGTTGCCCGAGGCATCGACCCCGTCGAGGTGCTCACCCTGCTGCGCGGCGACTGGCACTGCGGCTACGACCCGACCGAGGTGCACACCGCGCCCCAGTGCACCCCGCTGGCCACCCAGTGCGTACACGCCGCCGGCCTGGCGCACGGTGAGGCGTACCAGGGTCGCGACACCGTGGCGCTGGCCTTCATCGGCGACGGCGCCACCAGCGAGGGCGACTTCCACGAGGGGATCAACTTCGCCGCCGTGTTCAAGGCGCCGGTGGTCTACTTCGTGCAGAACAACAGGTACGCGATCAGCGTCCCGCTGTCGCGCCAGACCGCCGCGCCGTCGCTGGCCTACAAGGGCGTCGGCTACGGCGTACCCAGTGAGCAGGTCGACGGCAACGACCCGGTCGCGGTGCTCGCCGTGCTCACCCGCGCGGTCGCCCACGCCCGGGCCGGCAAGGGACCGTTCCTGGTCGAGGCGCACACCTACCGGATGGAGCCGCACACCAACGCCGACGACGCCAGTCGCTACCGCGACGGCGCCGAGGTCGACGCCTGGCGCGACCGGGACCCGGTCGCCCGGCTGGAGACCTACCTGCGCGCCCGCGGTGTGCTCGACGACGCGGCCGTCACCGAGATCGCCGAGCAGGCCGAGGCGTACGCGGCGGACCTGCGGACCCGGATGAACGAGCAGCCCACAGTCGATCCGCTGAGCCTCTTCGACCACGTCTACGCCGAGCCCACCCCGCAGCTTGTCGAACAGCGTGAGCAGGTCCGCGCCGAGCTGGCCGCCGCGCACGCCGAGGAGGGCGACGCCTGATGGCAACCACCATGGCGAAGGCGCTCAACACCGCGCTCGCCGACGCGCTCGCCGCCGACGACCGGGTCGTCGTCTTCGGTGAGGACGTCGGCGCGCTCGGTGGCGTCTTCCGGATCACCGACGGCCTCCAGGCCCGCTTCGGCGAGAACCGCTGCTTCGACACCCCCCTCGCCGAGGCCGGCATCGTCGGCTTCGCCGTCGGCATGGCCATGTCCGGCCTGCGCCCGGTGGTCGAGATGCAGTTCGACGCGTTCGCGTACCCGGCGTTCGAGCAGATCGCCTCGCACGTGGCGAAGCTGCGCAACCGCACCCGGGGCGCGCTGAGCGTGCCGATCGTGATCCGCGTGCCGTACGCGGGCGGGATCGGCGGGGTAGAGCACCACTGCGACTCGTCCGAGGCGTACTACGCGCACACCCCCGGACTGAAGGTGGTCACCCCGGCGACCGTCGACGACGCGTACTCGCTGCTGCGCGAGGCCATCGAGGACCCCGACCCGGTGGTCTTCATGGAGCCCAAGAAGCTCTACTTCGCCAGCGCCGAGGCGTCCCTGCCGACCCGCAACGAGCCGTTCGGCCGGGCCGTCGTGCGCCGGCCCGGACGCGACGCGACCCTGGTGGCGTACGGGCCGGCGGTGCCGGTCGCGCTGGAGGCCGCCGAGGCCGCCCGGGAGGAGGGATGGGACCTGGAGGTCGTCGACGTCCGCACCATCGTGCCGTTCGACGACGAGACCATCGCCGCCTCGGTCCGGCGTACCGGGCGGTGCGTGGTGATCCAGGAGGCGCCCGGCTTCGCGGGCGTCGGCGCGGAGATCGCCGCCCGGGTGCAGGAGCGCTGCTTCCACGCGCTGCACGCCCCGGTGCTGCGGGTCGCCGGGCTGGACATCCCCTACCCGGCGCCGATGCTGGAGCACACCCACCTGCCCGGCGTGGACCGGGTGCTCGACGCGGTGGCCCGCCTGCAGTGGGACGACCAGCCGGACGCGCGTTGGGCGGCGGCATGACCATCGTCGAACGGACACAGGTCTTCCTCCTGCCCGACCTGGGCGAAGGTCTGAGCGAGGCCGAGATCGTCGAGTGGCGGGTCGCCGTGGGTGACGTGGTCACCGTCGACCAGAGCGTGGTCGAGGTGGAGACCGCCAAGGCCGTCGTCGACGTGCCCTGCCCGTACGCCGGCCGGGTGGTCACCCTGCACGGCGCGGCCGGTGAGGTACGCCCGGTCGGCCAGCCGTTGATCACCATCGCGCCGCTGGACGGGGGCGACGAGCCCGCCGGGCACGCCACCTACCGCGAGGAGGAGCGGGCCGGCTCGGGCAACGTGCTGATCGGGTATGGCACCGGCCACGGCACCGCCACCCGCCGCCGGCGTCGGCCCCGGCTGGCGGTGGCCGCCGAACCGACTGACGCCGGCCCGACTAGCGCGGCTGCCGTGTCGCGCGACCCGGCACCGCCATCCGCCGCCCTGGTCATCTCGCCGATCGTGCGGCGGCTGGCCCGCGAGCACGGCGTCGACCTCGACACGGTGCGGGGCACCGGACCCGGGGGTGTGATCCGCCGCGCCGACGTGGAGGCCGCGCTGACCGCGCCCGCCGCCCGGCTCGCCGCCGTGCCGGACCCGCAGGCCGGGTCGGCCCCCGCGGGGGACGGCGACGTCATCGTCGCGCTGACCGGCGTCCGCAAGGTGATCGCCGACAAGCTCTCCCGCAGCCGGCGGGAGATCCCGGAGGTGACCATCTGGGTCGACGTGGACGCCACCGGGCTGCTGGAGACCCGCGCCGCGATCAACGCCGCGACGCCCGACGCGCCGGTGAGCATCCTGGCCCTGCTGGCCCGGATCTGCCTCAGCGGACTACGCCGGTACCCGCAGCTCAACGCCCGGGTCGACACCGAGGCGCAGCGCATCGTCCAGTCCGCCGGGGTGCACCTCGGCATCGCCGCGCAGACCGACCGGGGGCTCCTGGTGCCGGTGGTGCGCGACGCCCAGCGGCTCACCACCGCCGAGCTGGCCGCGGAACTGGCGGCCACCACGGCCGCCGCGCGGGCCGGCAGCCTGCCCCCGGCCCGGCTGACCGGTGGCACCTTCACCCTCAACAACTACGGGGTGTTCGGCGTCGACGGCTCCACGCCGATCATCAACCACCCCGAGGCGGCCCTGCTCGGGGTCGGACGGATCGTGGACAAGCCGTGGGTGGTCGACGGGCAGCTCGCCGTCCGCAAGGTGACCCAGCTCAGCCTCACCTTCGACCACCGGGTCTGCGACGGCGGGGTGGCCGGCGGCTTCCTGCGGCACGTCGCCGACTGCGTGGAGCGACCGGCGCTGCTGATCGCCGCCGTCTGACGCGTACCCCCTTCGGCCCCGGTGCCGCCCGAGCGGCGCCGGGGCCGGCGTACATCCAGGGGCTCCCGGCGGCGTCATCGTTGCGGGGTTTCCCGGCGGCTCCACCGGGAAGTCGGCCCCGCCGGAGCGCACCGAACGCGTCGAAGGGAGCCCGCCGTGGCCGTGGCGAACGAGCTGCTGCTGAACTCGGTCCGGGTACGACGGCCCGCCTCGGCCGGCGCGCCGCTCTACTGCGACGCGCTGGAGTACGGGCTCACCGGTGACGGCGCGACCAACGACCAGCCGGCGCTGGCCGCCCTCGTGGACCGCCTCGGCGCCGGGTACGCCTCGGACGGACGGGCCCGGGTCATCTACTGCCCGCCGGGCATCTACTCGATCCGGGACGCGGGCACCGTGTGGCGCAGCGGTGTCTCGCTGATCGGGGCCGGGCCGGCGGCGACCCGGTTCATGCTCAGCAACGAGGGCAACCGGGCCGACCCCACCCCGTTGGCCTTCTGGACGACTGTGCAGCACGGCGCCGACCGGGACCGACACATCGCCGACTGCACCTTCGCCGACTTCCAGATCGACGGCTCCGGCGTCGCCATGGCCGAGTACAACTACCTGGCCAAGGGCCTCGGCCTCCAGTACGTGGTGCGAGGCGTCTTCCGCAACCTCTACATTCACCACACCGCCGCCACCGGGCTGGGCTGCGACTTCCTCCAGGACTCCCTGATCGACGGCGTGGTGGTGGTCGGCTGTGGCCGACTGGACAACGGCGAGCAGATGGGTGGCGCGGGCATCGGGATCGGCATCGGTGGCTGGGGAGCGGTGGAGCGGCTGACGATCGCCAACTGCACCGCGCTGGCCAACGGCACCAACGGGATCTTCCTGGAGCTGCAGAAGGACTACTGGGCGCCGCCGCGCGGCTACCGCATCGTCGGCTGCCACAGTCAGGGCAACCGCTTCGGCATCTCCGACTGGGGTGCCGACGGCCTGATCGTCTCCGCCTGCACCATGACCGGAAACCTGGAGGCCGGGTTCGACGTGTCGGCGCAGGGCACCTCGTCGGTGGCCGGCCGGGGTGGGCTGCTCACCGACTGCGTCATCGACGGCAACATGTGCGACGGGGTCAGCATCGGTAACAGCCCTGGCCCGTATACCGTGCGAGGCAACCGGATCAGCGGAAACGGCCGGCACGGATATCACTCGCACGACCTCGGGCGCGGCTACCGGGGCTCGATCCGGGACGTGGTGATCGAGAGCAACGAGTTCTGGGGCAACGGCCTCGACGCGATCCGGATCGACCACCAGATGACCGACGCGGTGCTGCTCAACAACCGGATCCGCAACAACGGACGGCAGTACGGCGAGGGCACCGGCGGCACCGGTGACGCCGTCCGCTACAGCGAGCGGTGCCTGGTGGACCGCTCAGCCAACTGGCCGCACGACGGTCACCGGGGCAAGGTGCTGCGGGTCGGGAAGGCGGTGGCCATGGTGGCCTCCAACACCGGCGACGAACTCACCCTCGCCCCGGTCCGCCCGGACGCGTTCAGCGCGTGGAGCGGGGACGTGCCCCCGCCGGGATGCGGATACGAGCTGGCCGCCGCACCGAAGCTGCGGGCCGGCATCACCGTCGACGCGCCGTTCGACTCGGCGACCATCCGAGGCAACCGGGTGTGGGACAACCACGACAACCCGACCCAGACGCACGGGCTGTGGATCACCGAGCGGGGCAGTTGCGTGGACTGCCGGGTCGAGGACAACGACCTGGCCGGCAACGCCGACGAGGGCATGCGACTGGACACCCCGCCGGTGGGCGGACGGTGGCGGGACAACCACGTGGACAGCGACTGGAGCTGACCGACGTTGCTCGCCGCCAGGGCGACAGCGCGATCCGGAGGCTGAACGACGGGTGGCGGCGGCCGGACGAATCCGGCCGCCGCCACTGTCGGGATGGAACTGATCAGCCGGCCAGACCCGCAACCGGGGTCGGGTCCAGCACCACGGTCGCCGAAGCGGACTGCGGGGGTACGCCCGGGTCGGTCGGGGCGTCGGTGTACTCCGCGACGAACACCGCGGTCAGGTTGTCCGCGCCGCTGTGCCCACCGTCGAGGAAGGTGGGGATGCTTCCGGAGCAACCCGTCGAGGTGGACAGCGGGTGCCCGTGCTCATCGTGCCCGAGCACGTAGGTGACCTTCACCCGGGAGCAGTCCACCGGCAGGTCGTCGGTGACCTTCACCTCGTACGCGACGGTCTGTCCGAACTGGAACGGCTGCCCGGCCTCCGGGGCGACGAACTCGATGACCGGCGCGGTCGGCCCGACCACCAGCGGCAGGGACGCCGAGGCGGACCGTCCGGTGCGGTCGGTGACCTTCAACGTCGGCGTGTACTCGCCGTTCTCCGGGAACGTCCAGCTCGCGTTCGCAGCGGTGCTGTCCACCGAGCCGTCCGCGTTGAAGTCCCAGGCGTAGCTGAGCTTGTCACCGTCCGGGTCGGTCGTGCCGGCGCTGGAGAACGCGACGGTCAGCGGAGCCTGCCCCACGGTCGGGGTGCCGCTGATCTTCGGGATCGGCGTCCGGTTGCCCCGTACGAAGTCGATCCGGGACAGCTGCGCGTCCGGGTTCTCGGCGAAGTAACCGTCGCCGTACTCCAGGACGTAGAGCGCGCCGTCCGGGCCGAACTCCATGTCCATCGGGTTGTCCACGACCAGCGACGGCACCACCGGGCGGATGTCGGTCACATCGCCGTCGGAGTCGAGGCGGAACTCCTTGATGTAGTCGCGGGACCACTCGTAGAACAGCGGCACCCCGTCGTAGTAGGCCGGCCAGCGGGTACGCGACGTGCTGGTCCCGTCGTACTCGTACGCCGGGCCACCCATCGGAGAGATGCCGCCGGAGCCCAGCTGCGGGAACTCGGCCGAGGGGGCCGCCGCGTACCAGACCTCCGGCTGCTCGACCGGCGGCAGCACGCGCTTGCCGGTGTTGTGCGGTGAGTCGTTGACCGGGCGCTTGCAGTTGAACAGGGCGCCGGACTCGCCGGTGGCGAAGTCGTAGTCGCGGTAGGCGATCGTCGGCGTCACGCAGTACGGCCAGCCGTAGTTCGCCGGCTTGTCGACGCGCATCCACCGACCGTGCCCGGCCGGCCCGCGCTCCGGGTCCGGGTTGGACGCGTCCGGGGAGTAGTCGCCCACGTACACGTCGTCGGTACGCTTGTCGACGGCGAACCGGAACGCGTTGCGCAGCCCCATCGCGTAGATCTCGGGGCGGGTCTGCGCCGTGCCGGGCTTGAACAGGTTGCCGGCCGGCACCGTGTAACCACCACCGGCCTTGACCTTGATCCGCAGCAGCTTGCCGCGCAGGTCATTGGTGTTGGCCGAGGTGCGCTGGGCGTCGTACGCCGGGTTGCGGTCGGCCCGCTCGTCGATCGGGATGTAGCCGTCGGAGGCGAACGGGTTGGTGTCGTCACCCGTCGACAGGTACAGGTTGCCCTTGCTGTCGAAGTCGATCTGACCGCCGACGTGGCAGCAGATGCCCCGGTCGGTGGGCACGTCGATGATCTGCTGCTCACTGGCCAGGTTCAGCCTCTGCCCGTCCAGCTTGAACCGGGACAGCCGCAGCGCGCCCTTGAAGCGCTGCCAGTCCGCCTCGGTGCCGGTCTCCGGCGCGTCGCCCTCGTTGACGCCGGGAGTCGCCGGGTCGTCCACCGGGGTGTCCATCGGCGGCGAGTAGTAGAGGTACACCCACTTGTTCTGGGCGAAGTTCGGGTCGATGGCGACGCCCTGCAACCCCTCCTCGTCGTGCTCGTACACCGGAATGTCGGCGGCGAGGGTGTTCAGCCCGGTGCGCGGGTCGTGGATGCGGACCTCACCGGTACGGGAGGTGTGCAGCACCCGCAGGTCGGGCAGGACGGCGAGGCTCATCGGCTCGCCCGGGAAGTCGTTCAGCGTGACTTTTTGGAAGCTGCTGTCCGGCGGCGCGGCCGGCGCTGCGGACGCTGCCGACGGTGGTACGGCCAGGCCGGCCGTCACCAACAGCAGGACGGACGCGAAAGCGGTCCTGTTCATCAGGTGAGTCCCCCGGGGTGGTTTCAGTACCGAAGTGAAGCGAGATAGTCGAAGCCGACGCGAGCGGTGTCCAGGGCGTCGGCGGGGGAGCGCGGCGCGGTGCCCGCGTCGTCGCGCTCCACGATGTATTCCTCGATGCCGGCTTCCCGCTCGTGGGCGAAGATGCGGCCGAAGTCGATGAGGCCGTCGCCGAGGTCGGCGAAACCACCCTCGACGTCGAGGTCCTTGACGTGCACCTGGCGGATCCGGCCGCGATTGGCGCGGATCACGTCGACCGGGTCGTGGGCGCCCCGCCAGGTCCAGTAGAGGTCGAGCTCGAAGTGCACCAGCCGGGAATCGGTCTGCGAGCTGAGGATGTCGAACCCGGTCGAGCCGCCGGTCAGCGGCACGAACTCGAGCTGGTGGTTGTGGTAGCCGAAGTCCAGACCCGCGCGCTCGGCGAGCCGACCGGCCTTGTTCAGGTCCCGAGCCAGGGCCCGGTAGACGGCGGGGTCCCGGATCGGCTGACCGCTGGCGTCCCGACCGAAGTACGGGTGGACGATCTTCTTGCAGCCCACCACGTTGGCGTCGGCGAGAGCCTGCTCCCAGGTGGCGGCGTCGAACGGCTGCGGGATGCCGACGTGACCGGAGGTGGACCGCAGCCCGGCCTCGTCGAGCGCGGCCCGGAACTGTGCTGCGGTGCGTCCGACGAAACCGGCGTGCTCCACTCGCCGGTAGCCGATGCGACGCAGCGCGTCCAGGGTGCCGGGCAGGTCGGCGGCGAGCTGATCACGCAGCGTGTAGAGCTGAATGCTGATCCGGTCCACCGGCAGCCGGCGGCGGCCCTGGGCCTGCGCGGTGGTTGCGGCGGGCGCGGCGACGGCCGGGCCGCCGAGCAGACCGGCGGCGCCGACAGCGGCCGCGGAGACGGTCGCGGCGCGGAGCACTCCTCGCCGGCTGACCGGCTCGGACGCCGGTGTCGGCCCCGGTCGGTTGAGTTGTTGATCCATGGTGGTGGTCCCTTCCTGACGGCTGGTACGCCGTCGGCGACGGTCGACCTGACTGCCGTCCGCCGGGCGCGCCGAGCCGGCCGGAGGCGGGCTCCGGCTGGACGGTGAGGGACGGCGCGGGTGCGGCCCGGACCCATCGGGAGCGGAACGCGGCGACCCGGCAGAGGTGGCGGCAAGTTGATCGACGAATGGGCAACCCTCTATCGAGATCCAGACCTTACCCTTGCCTCCGGACGAAGGCAAAGCTTTGTCGCGTTCGCCGGAAGTTTCGCTTCAACTGACAAAAGTCCGCCTACGAGGTGCGCCGTCCGGGCTGAGCTTCTACTTCCCGGGCCCGCCACGCCGCGCGTTCCGCCTCTCGCCCGCCCCGCTTCGCCCGCCCCGCCCGGCTGCCCCGCCCCGGCCACTCGGTGCTTGATCCACTCGGGTTCATGAAAGTCGCGGTGTCAGGGCGGCCGGGATGGCCCGACTTCCTTGAAACCCAGTCGATCAAGCCGGGTCGGCGATGCCGCCCGCTCACCGTCCATTCGGACAGTCGACGTTGCGTCGCTCAAGCGGAGCAAAGCGCATGACACGGGTCGGTTGAACCCCTGTTCCGGCCAAGCGGAGCATTGTCGGAAAATGGGTCGATAAATGCGCCGCCAATTATTTCCGAATGCCGCAAATGGTCCCCTCAAGCGGGCAAGAATGTGGCGGAGGGAAGTCGAAAAACGGGGGGACTGAAACATGACGTCTAGGCGGCGATTGACGCTGTTGGCGGTAACCATCGCAGCGGCACCACTCGTCCTGGGTGCGTGCACCGCCGACCGGGGTTCGGCGACCGGCTCGGCCAAGAAGCACGCCGCCCCACCGGAACTCGCTCTGACGCCGGGGGACAAGGCCCGGGACGTCCCGGTCAGCGCCGAGGTGGGCACCGTGGTCAAGGGCGGGCGGGTCACCGGCGTACGGCTCACCGACGACAAGGGCAAGCAGGTCAACGCCGAACCGCGCGAGGACGGCTCCGGCTGGGTGCCGAGCGCCCCGCTGCAACCACGACGGACCTACACCGCCGAGGTGACCGCGACCGGCGACTCCGGTGCCACCACCACCCGCACCACCACGTTCACGACGATGGCCACATCGACCAGGCCACAGATCACCAGCACCCTCTATTTCAATGGCAATCGGACGTACGGCACGGCGATGCCGGTAACGGTTGCGTTCGACCCAGGAATTCCGAAAGAGGCCAGGGCGGATGTCCAACGGCGGTTGTTCGTAAAGACGAATCCGCCGCAGCCGGGTGCCTGGTCGTGGCTTGAGGACGGAAGTCAGGTCTATTACCGGGCCCCCGATTTCTGGAAGCCGGGGACCACCATCAGTGTCCGGGCCGGCCTGGAGGGTCTGCCGATCGGAAAGAAACTGGTCGGCGACGCCGAGCGGACCGCCACGTCCAAGATCGGACGGCAGGTCTCGCTGGAGATCGACAACGCCACCAAGCAGATGACCGTCCTGCGCGACGGCAAGCAGGTCCGGCGGATCCCGGTGAGCCTGGGTAAGCCGAGCACGCCGAGTTCCAGCGGCAAGATGGTGATCATGGAGAAGCACGAGCGGGTCACCTTCGACACCCGGGGTGAGCCCGACGGTGGCTACGTGGTCGACGTCGACGACGCCCAGCGTTACACCTGGGGCGGCGAGTTCATCCACTCCGCCCCCTGGTCGGAGGGGGACCAGGGCAACACCAACGTCTCGCACGGTTGCGCGAACGTCTCGGCCACCGCGGCCGACTGGTTGATGGGGGTGACGCAGGTCGGTGACCTGGTCACCGTCAAGGGCACCGAGGTGGAGTTGCAGCCGGGCAACGGCTGGACGGCGTGGAACGTGAGCTGGGACGAGTTCGCCAAGGGCAGCGCCCTGCCGGTGCCGCCCGGGCTCAAGCCCGCGCCGGTCGCCCCGGCGCACCCGGGCGCGGTGGCCGGCGGATCGCCCGCACCGGCGCCCTCCGTCAGCGGCCGCTGAGCAGAAGAAGGGGACGGGCCCGCACGCGAGCGTGCCGGCCCGTCACCCGCCCCCCGTAGCCCCGTAGCCCCGCGACGGAACACCCCACCACGCCGATCTTGCACTCTCTGCGCCGACACAGCGGACATACCACGCATCCCGGCGACAGAAAGCGCAAGATCGGCGCGGCGGTGGGGTGGGGTGGGGTGCGGTGCGGTGCGGGACAGGGTGGGGTGGTCAGGTTAGGGGTACGCGGGCCACTCCGGGACCGGTCAGGCTGCCCAGCCAGAGGTGGTCGCCGTGCTGGCGTACCCCGGTGATCATCGAGTAGTGCCCGTTCGGACCGTGCAGCGTCCGGCGGACCGTTCCCGCGTCGTCGACCAGCGCGACCAGCCCGTAGCGGCGTGGCTGCGGCTGCATCGCGTCGGGCAGCAGGGCCGCGATCTGGCGCAGGCGCGGATGGGGCAGCAGCCGTTCGGCGATCGGCACCCGGGGGCTGGGCAGCGCGATCCAGTACGTCCCATCGCCCACCGAGGCGAGATTGTCCGGATACGCGGGCAGATCGGCGAGGACCCGCACACCGCCGCCGAACTCGACGCGCAGCAGGCGGTGGGTGCTGGTCTCCACCAGCATGAGCGCCGACTCGTCCGGGGTCAGCGCGATCCCGTTGGGGAAGTACAGCCCGTCGGTCACCACCTCGGTGCGGCCGGTGCCCGGACGGTGGGCCAGCACCCGACCGTTGGGACGGTGCTCCAACAGGTCCCGCTTCCAGTGCGAGACCGGAAACCGGTCGGAGCTGTCGGTGAAGTAGATCGTGCCGTCGCGGCCGACCGTCGCGTTGTTGGCCAGGTGCACCGGCGGTGCCGTTCCGGTCAGTTCGCGTACCTCGCCGTCCGGGGTGACCCGCAGCAACCCGCGGTACGCGTCGCAGACCACCAGGGTCTCACCGGACGGGTCCAGCTCGATGCCGAGCGGACGGCCCCCGGTCTCGGCCAGCAGTTCAGGTCGGGTGCCGGCCCGCGCGTCGACCGGCCACCACCAGAGCCGACCGTCCTCGTCGCCACTGATCACCCGGCCGGCGCCGTCGACCAGCACGTCCTCGGGGCCGACGGCCCCCGCGGGGAGGGGAAGCAACTCGGCCTCGTCCAGCCGGCGGTCGGTGGGGGCCCATGGCCCGGCCAGCGCCGGAGGGCTGGTCGCTGGCTCGCGGACGGGGCGGATCAGCCGGGGCGGCCGGGGCCGGGGGATCAGCACCGACCTATTCTCCACCCGGATGCCGGCCGGCCCCCGGGTTCCGAGCCCGCGCGGCGCGCCGCGGGAGGCCCCTGACTCCACCCCGAGGAGGAGGTGGGGTACCTCGGGGTATGCCCCTGGGCGTACCCGGAATCACTCCCTGGAGGGGCGAAAGTGTCGGTGGTGGGGGCTAGATTTCTGGGCATGGAAGAGCACAGCGACCGGCTGGACGTGCAGGTCAGCGTGGGTGACCAGGTGGTCCTCGTGCGGGTGGCCGGCGAGATCGACATCGCCACTGTGGCCGCGTTCCGGTCCGCGCTGTGGTCCGCGCCGGCCCGCCCGGTCCTTCAACTGGACCTGTCCGGGCTGCGGCTGCTCTCCGCCACCGGCGTTCGCACGCTGCTGGCGGCGCATCTGCGCGTGCGGGCCCGCGGTGGCGAGCTGGTCCTGGTCGATCCGAGCCCGGTGGTGGCGCGGGTGCTGCGCGTCAGCGGGCTGCACCGCGTGATGCCGATTCTGGAGCTGACCTCGCCGATCGAGGCCGCGCGTCGCCCGGTGATCGCCACCACGGACCTGCAACTGGCCGCCTGATCGCGATCGGGTCGGCCGCCGCCGTCAGAGCCGGGCACGGGGCCGCCGGCGCGTACCGGCGACCCCGACGATCGGTCAGCTCACGCCGAGCAGGTCGACGACGAAGATCAGCGTCTCGCCCGGCTTGATGACGCCGCCGGCACCCCGGTCGCCGTAGCCCAGGTGCGGCGGAATGGTCAGGCGGCGGCGACCGCCGACGCGCATCCCGGCGACGCCCTGGTCCCAACCGGCGATGACCCGACCGCCGCCGAGCGGGAAGTCGAACGCCTCTCCCCGGTTCCAGGACGAGTCGAACTCGCCACCCGTGGAGTGCGACACGCCGACGTAGTGGACGCTGACCAGTTGGCCCGGCTCGGCCTGCGGGCCGTCGCCCACGGTGATGTCCTCGATCACGAGGTCGGCCGGCGGTGCACCCTCGATCGGACCAACCTCGGGCTTGCCCGACTGGGCGCCTGCTGCCTGGGTCATGCGGGGATCTCCTGCCGTGTTGGGTGATGTGTCCGGTCACCGTCGATCCTGCCGGATCACCCCTCGCCGATGTGCGGCGGACCCGCAACCTGCTCCGTGACCCCCTTGCGCCGGTCGGTGCCGACGGTCGGTGGTGCCGTCGGCCCGGCGGCGCGACGATGACGCCCCGGGGGTCACGGGTAGCTGCCGGATCGTCGTCGTGGGCCTGGGCGAACTTCGTTCGACCGTCCGATGCCGGGTCGGGCGTTCACCTAGGCTCGGAAAGGGCCGGCCGGCCTGGTTGACGGGCGGTGCGCGGTGGTCGATGCGGAGGGCGTCGGTGGCTGAGGCGACGGTCGCGGTCCCGCTGTGGGCCTGGGCGGCGGTCGGCACCGTGATCGCGGTGTTGCTCGCCGTGGACGTGCTCCTGCACCGGGACAACCATGTCATCGAGCTTCGCGAGGCGCTGCTGTGGAGCGCCGTCTGGATCGGCGCGGGTCTGCTCTTCGGGTTGGTCGTCTGGTGGGGCCTCGGGGGCGACCCGGCGATCGCGTACTTCTCCGGTTACCTGCTGGAGAAGGCGCTCTCGGTGGACAACGTGTTCGTCTTCGCGCTGCTCTTCGGCTACTTCCAGGTGCCGTCGGGCTACCAGCACAAGGTGTTGTTCTGGGGTGTCGTGGGGGCGCTCGTCTTCCGGCTGCTGTTCATCTTCGCCGGTGCCGAGTTGCTGGACCGGCTCACCTGGGCCGGGTTCGTGCTGGGCGCGTTCCTGATCTGGACCGGCTGGCGGCTGGCCGTCCGCGGGAAGCCGGACGTGGACCCGGACCGCAACGTCGTGGTCCGGCTGTTCCGGCGGCTGGTGCCCACCGACGCCCGCTATCACGGCGACCGGTTCACCGCCCGGGTGGCCGGGCGACGGGTGGCGACGCTGCTGCTGGTCGCGCTCGTCGCCATCGAGGCCACCGACGTGGTCTTCGCCATCGACTCGGTGGCGGCGATCCTTGCCATCACCACCAACACCTTCCTGGTCTGGACGGCCACCGCGTTCGCCGTACTGGGGCTGCGCAGCCTGTACTTCTGCCTCGCCGGCCTGCTGCGGCACTTCGGCTACCTGCGGTACGGGTTGGCGCTGCTACTGGCCTTCGCCGGGCTGAAGCTGATCCTCGCCGAGACGCCGGTGGGCAAGCTGCCGGTCTGGTTGACGCTGGCCGTGGTGCTGCTGACCCTGACGGTTTCCATCGGCGTCAGCATCCTGGCCGCCCGCCACCGAACCGACGCCTGAGCCGCCGGGGCGCTGGCTGGGCCGCCGGGGCGCTGGCTGGGCCGCCGGGGCGCTGGCTGGGCCCGCCGGACCGCTGGCTCAGCGGCCGTGCGCGGCGTCCGACCGCCCGGTGGTGGCGGTGGGTCAGCCGACCAGCACGGGCCGGGACAACTGGTCGGCCAGCAGCGTGGGCGCCTCGGCCAGGGACGGGCCGTACCAGGTGAGGTGCCGCCCGGAGAGCAGAGCGCACGGTACGCCGGGGAACGCCTCGGGGCCGTCGTCGGCGGTGAACCGGTACGGCTCGTCGGGCAGCACCACCAGGTCGGGCTCCCGCTCGCGTAGCTCGGTGAGGGTCGGGCGGGGATAGCGCTCGGGATGGTCCTCATAAGCGTTCGACACACCGAGGCGGCGCAGCACGTCACCGGCGAACGTGTCGCCGCCGAGCACCACCCACGGCCGACGCCAGACCGGCACCACCGCGGTCGCCGTCGGCCGGGGTGGAGTGGCCCACGCACGGCGGGCGGCCCGCAGCCAGCCCGGCTCCGTCGGCGCACCCAGTTCGCTCAGCAGGTCGCCCAACTCCGTCAACGCGCCCGGAACGGTCCGGGGATAGGTGACCCGCACCGGCACGCCGGCCGCCCGTAGCGCCTCCGCGTCGGCCCGGCGGTTCTCCTCGACGTTGAGCAGCACGAGGTCCGGTCGCAGCGCGCGCACCCGGTCCAGATCGGGGTACTTGCTGCCGCCGACCCGGGCCACGTCGAGCCCGGCCGGGTGGCTGCACCAGTCGGTGGCCCCGACCAGTGCTCCCGGCAGGGTCAGCGCCACCGCCTCGGTCAGGGACGGCACCAGCGACACCACCCGCACCCGCGTACCTCCGTCCGCCGACACCGATCATGCCTTGTCGGGTCGGCGTCGGGTCAGGGCCGGCCGGGCTCGATGCGGGCGGTCACGTCGAGGTGCGCGGGCTGGCAGTCGGTCGTCGCCGCGAATCGGCGGACCGCCGCGCGAACGTGCTCGCGTACACCGGCGGTCGGCGCGTCGGCGGTGAGGTCCACCCGGATCCACACGTCGGGGTGCGGCGGCGCGCCGGTGAGCACCACCCGGGCCCGGCGTACGCCAGGGTTGCCGGTCAGATCGCGTACCAGCGCGTCGGCGAGGACGTCGGTGGCCAGCCGGGTCCGGCCCGGCCGGCGTCCGGGGTGGCTCAGGGTGCCGCGCAACGCGCCGTCCGGGCCCCGCAGCTCCCGGGTCAGCAGGCGCTGCCCGGCCAGTGCGAGCAGGGCTGCGGCGGCGGCTGCGGCCAGGCCGCTCCACGGCGCGGCACTGCGCCACCGCTCGACCAGCCCGGCGCTGAGCAGCACCGCCGCCGGGTCGGCGCCGGGCAACGTGCCGAGGCTGGCCGTGAGCGCCGCGGCCCCGCCGGCGACCAGCAGCAGCGCGATCACGGTCCACAGCAGCCGGTGCCCGGCGTTGGTCACGCCGGCCGTCGCCGAGGCAGCAGCCGGACGTCGATCCGGGCGGGGCGGGGTGCGGTGAGGTGACGCAACTCCTGGCGCACGGCGAACTCGATCTCCGCCCGGGCCGCCGGGTCGCCGGTCGCGCGGACCCGGGGGCGCCACTGGCCGCCGCGCCGTCGGACCCGGACGCGGGCGCGGCGGACGCCCGGCACGGCGCTGGCGGCGTCAGCGAGGCGCCGTTCCACACAGCGCCGGTGCAGGTGCCAGCCGTCGTGCTCGTCGGCGCTCAGGCGGACCGGCGTCCAGCGACGCAGTTGCGCGACGAGGATGGCCAGGCCCAGCAGGAGAGCCCCGCCGGCCACGGCCCGCACGGTGGGGTCACGCCACCGGGTGCCGCTCAGCGCGTCGAGCCAGCCGCTGGTGTCGAGCGGTGTCGGCCGGTGCAGGGTGAGCAGCAACGCCTGGACGGCCGCCGCCGCACCGCCGAGAAGCAGCGCGGTGGCCAGCAGCAACGACGCGACCCGGTTGGCGGTGCGCATCTCAGCCGTCCTCCGGCGTGGCGGTGCCGACCCCGCAGGAGTCGACGCCGGGGACGAGCAGGTCGTCGACGGTGACTGTCACCACCGCCACGCTGAGCCCGGTCTGGGCGGCCACCCGGTCGGTGACCACCGCACGGACCGTCTCGGCGATCGTCGGCACGCTGTGCCCGTACCAGGTGATCAGGTGCAGGTCGAGTCCGACGGACCGGTCATCCAGACGGACCGCCGCCGGGCGGACGACGGACACGCCCGGCACGAGGCTCGCCGCCTGTACCGCGATCCGCGCGACGTCCGCCGTGTCACCAGGGCGGCGTTCCGGACCGGCCGTCCCGGCGGTCAGTCCGGTGCTGGGGTTCGTCCGTGCGGACGGGCGGGTGGTCATCGCCGCCGCCGAGTGCCGGCGCGGCGGTCGCCGAGACCGGTCATGGCGAGGTCGCCGTCGAGCACCCGGACGACCAGCCAGCCGAGCAGGCCGGCGAGCACGGCGAGGGCGGCCACGCCGACGCCGGCGAGCGCCCAGACCGCCACGGCGAGGAAACCGGCGAGGAAGCCGAACTGCTGTCGCGACATGGTCACCTCCGGGCCGGTCCGGTACCGGCGGTCGCTGGATACACCCGGCGACCATCCCTGGAACGTCAGCGCTACTGTGATACGCGTCACATGGCAAGTCGGTGGCCCATGATCGACCACCTAGACTCGGCCCGGCTCGACCGACCGGCGGATGGATCAGGCAGATGACGAGCATCGGGAGCGACGACCGCGGTTGGCTGCGGGCGATGCCCGCCGAGGCGGGGCGCGACGCGCTGCTCAGCCGCGCCGGCCATCGGGTCCTGGCGGCCCGCCGACTCTCTGACCTGCTCCAGGGCCGCCCGCCCGGCGTCACCGGCAGCCAGTGGACCTCAGCGAGCCGGGCCAGCTTCGACTTCGTGGTCTACGCCGCCGACACCGGCCGCCCGGTCGTCGCCGTACAGATCGGTCCCGTTCCCTCTCCCGGCTCGGCGCAGCAGCGCGTGGAGCGACTCACGGACGCGGTGTCCGCGGCCGCTGGCCTGCCCACTCTGCGGATCGGGTCGCCCACGTTGAGCGCCGCCGAGCATGGCCGCCGCCTCGTCGAGTACGTGATCGACGCGCGCGCGTACGCCGCGGGCGGGCCCACCGCCGCCGGGACCGAACCGGCGCCGGTGGGCTTCCGGGACATCCTGGGCCGGCTGCCGGACGGGCGTACCGGGCCGGTGAACGACCTCGGCGCGCTGACCCGGGTGGCGGCGGTCGAGGCGTACGTGGCCGGGCAGGTGGCAGACCCGATCGTGCGAGGACTGCACGTCCGCTGGGTGGACGGGCCGGCACAGGGGTGGAGCTGGGTGCAGGTACGCCCCGACGCGTGCCTCATCGAGCAGGTCTCGGTGACCGAACACCGCTTCTCCTGCGGCATCGACGCGGCCCGGCTGGCCGAGGATCTCGCCGCCGTCGCCGTGGGGGAACGGCTGCGAGAGAACGCCGTCGCCGACCTGCTGTCGCGCACCGAGTGGACCGCGCGGATCGCCGCACTGAGCCAGCGCCGCCACGAACTGGTCGGCGGGTTCGCCTTCGACCACCTCTGCGCCGACTGACCAGCGCCCGTTTTACCTGCTGATCCCTGCTGCGCACCGGCTCGATCTCGGCCGCGGCAATTTTCTGTGCGTCTGTTGAACCTTCCCGGCCGCCGCCCCGTACTCCTGCGCGAATGAACAGGATCTCCCCATCCGCGTCCACCGGGCGCGGGAGACGGTGCGGAAAGGGCATCGTCGGCCATCGACGCATTACCGGGTAGGTCACGGTGGGTCGCCGCCGCGGCGTGCCACCTCACATCCGTCGGTCCGCCGAGGGCAGAAATCCACTACCGGATCGAGAAGGAGAGCAATTCGATGCGCAGGTCCACTCGGGCGCGCCGGCCTTCCGGCAACGCGCGGAGCAAGCGTCTGCTGGCAGTTGTCGGCACGCTCGCGGTCTTCGGCGGAGTTGTCGCCGTGACTCAGATTTCGTCGGCCCAGGACCGGCGGACAAATAAGCCGCGTCCGGCTTCCGGGCAGTGCGTGGAGCCGAGCCCGGGCGCTACCGCGCCGACCGGTGGCGGCTCGACCAGCCGGACCTGGCAGAACGGTCGGTGGGTCCGCAATCACTGGGGTGACGGGCAGCAGTCGGTCCCCGAGTGCGAGGACGGCAAGGACGGCACCGTGGGCACCGGCACGGCCATCGCCTGTCCGGACGTGGCGGCCAAACTGCCGCAGGTGCCGGACCGGGCTCGGGCCGAGGTGGACCGCAACCTCGCCCAGTTGCAGACCCAGATCGCCGAGGCGGACCGCCGGCTCGCCGCCGAGGGCAACAAGGGTGAGGCGTTCATCCGCAACGCGATCCTCCAGCCGTTGGCCGGCAAGCGCCGCGCCGTGCTGGACCGGATCACGACCGCCATCGACCGGGCCGGACCCCGGCCGCAGGGCCTCGCGCAGCTTGCCGAGTGCCAGGTGCAGCCCACCGGCGGCACGGGCGGCAACAACGGCGGCGGCACCACTCCCACCACCACCCCCGGTGGTGGCAACAACGGTGGCGGAAACAACGGTGGTGGCAACAACGGCGGTGGCACCGCGCCCGGCGCCGGGCTCGGCGTGCTCGCCAACGACTGCGACGAGAGCCGGCTCCAGCCGCACGACGGTTTCCAGAACGGCAACCGCTGCGTGAGCACCGAATTCGGTGAGGTCGGCGCGGCGGCCAACAACCCGTCGCTGCTGATCACCCAGTTCCCCGACCAGGTCGGTCAGAACCAGCCGTTCACGCTGCGGGTCAGCACCCGCAACCTGGTCCGGGACCGCTTCCTGGCCGCCGGTCAGGGTGGTTACTACGTGGAGAGCTCGCTCCTCAACGACCAGGGCCTGGTCCGCGGTCACTTCCACACCGCGTGCCGGATGCTGGACAGCCTGACCGCTCCTCCGGAGCCGCAGGAGGTGCCGGCGTTCTTCGTCGCGACCGAGGACGGCCGCGGCGGCGCCCAGCCCGACGAGGTGACGATCCAGATTCCGGGCCTGCCGGAGTCCGGTACCGCCCAGTGCTCCGTCTGGGCCGGTGACGGCTCGCACCGCCTGCCGATGATGGAGCGGGCCAACCAGACCCCCGCCTTCGACTCGGTGCGCATCGACGTCAACTGACCTGACGTGCCGGCGGCGGCCGGCCACCCGGGGCGACGACCCCGGGTGGCCGGCCGCCGCTTCGGGTGCCTGGACAAACGACGGGGCCCCGCCGTTTCCGGCGGGGCCCCGTCGAGTCGCGTCAGCGGCTCTTGTACGCCTCGACGACCTCAACCGGGATCCGGCCGCGCTCGGAAATCTTGTAGCCGTTCTTGACGGCCCATTCCCGGATGGCCCGGTTCTGCTCCCGATCCATTCCCGCGCCGGCGGGTCGCCCCGGCCGCCGGACTGAACGGGCGCTCTCCACCGGGCCGCGCCCGATCCGCCGACCCGCATTGATGTACGGATCGAGCGCCTTGCGCAGGACGCCGGCATTCTCGTCGGAGACATCGATCGTGTAGGCCACGCCGTCGAGACTGAACTCAACCGTCCGGTCGGCCTTCCCACCGTCGAGGTCGTCGGTCAGGACCGTGATTACTTTTCTCGCCATTGCCGATTACTCCCTGTGTGCGGCGGGATGTGTCCAAAGTCTGACCTATCACCCCGGTAATCCGCAACAATATGCCTTCCATTCATTCGGCGCGTCGCGATTCCGTTACAGCAAAACCGTGAATCGTTCGGTGGCGAGGCTTCATTCCCCGAGGATGCCGCTGTGGCCGGCGATGGCGGCCGCCTCGGCCCGGTTCGAGACCCGCAACTTGCGCAGCAGCGCGGCGGTCATTCGTTTCACCGTCCGTTCGGAGACGTGCAGTTCCTCGGCGATGTCGACGGTGCTGCGGCCGGCGGCGATCGCCCGCAGCAGCCGCCGTTCCTCGTCGTCCAGGTCGACGGGCGCGCAGCGGGTGGGTCGCAGCATGGCGCGCAGCAGGTCGGCCGGCAGCACCGCCCAGCCGTCGAGGATCGCCAGCAGCGGAGGCAGCAGCTCCTCCGGCTCGCTGGTCTTGGGCAGGAACCCCTCGGCGCCGGCCCGCAGCGCCTCCACCGCCGGCCCCGGGTCGGCGGAACCGGACATCGCGACCACCCGTACCCGTGGGGTGGTCCGCCGGATCGCGGCCACCGCGCGGATGCCGCCGGGCGGTGGCATGTGCAGGTCGACCAGGGCCAGGTCGGGGCGGCAACGGCTGACCAGGGCCGCCGCCGCGGCGGCGTCGCCGGTCGAGGCGACCACCTCGGCGCGACCGTTGGTGGTGATCGGGAGCAGCAACTCCAGGCCGCGGGCGAAAAGAGGGTGATCGTCCACGACGACGAGTCGCAAGGTGGAGGCTCCCGGCATGTCTGCGCCGTTCCCCAGCGGGTACCGATCATGCGGGTTCGCACCGAACGAGAGGACTCGGGTGGATGCGCGTACGGCATGGTTTGCGGGACCTGCTGCGAGGGTTGCGCCCCATTGAGCCGACAGCGGGCGGGAAACGACCGACGGCGGCCGATTCGGAGCTGCTGCTGCGGGTGCTGTGTCACGAGTTCCGGACGCCGATCAGCACCCTGACCTCGCTGACCCGCGCGTTGGCCGACGAGCGTCGGGAGCTGACCGGGGACGACCGGCGGGCACTCAGCGCGCTGGCCCGCGACCAGGCCGCCCACCTGCAGAGCCTGCTGCGCGACGCGACCGCCGGCACCGGTGTGCTGACGCCGACTCCGCAGCCGGAGCCGGCCGTCGCGCTGGCGGGCATCCTGCGGGAGGCGGCCGCGCTGGTGCCGCTCGGCCGTCGGCGGGCGCGGGCCACCCGGGAGGCGGCCTCCTGCCCGGTGCCGGCCGGACGAACCCGACAGGTACTGGTCAACCTGGTGCAGAACGCGTTGCGGCACGGGCCGCCGGACGGACAGGTCGGGCTGTACGCCACGGTGCGGGGCCCCAGCCTGAGCATCCTGGTCACCGACGAGGGGCGGGTCGACGATGCGCTGCTGGTCGCGCTGCGGCGTCCGGCGCCGGCCGTCGGGATGTCCGGTCTGGGCCTGTGGATCGCGCGGCAGCTCGTCGCGACGGACGGGGGAGCGCTGCGGGCGCACCGGCTACGGCCGCGTGGGGTGGCGTTGGAGGTGCTGCTGCCGATGGCCCGCGCGGTGCGCTGACCCGCGCGGGACACCGGTTGGCCCGCTCGGGTCAGCCGGGCGGGAACGGCCTCGCTACCTGTTTCCGGTACCGAGGAGGTCGGATGTTCAGCCACGTGAAGGATCTGCAGTTCGAAGCCAAGCCGGACGGCCCGGATGCGGCGTTCGCCCGCCGGTTGCAGGAGGTGCTGGGCGGCAAGTGGGGCGAGATGACGGTCGCCAACCAGTACCTCTTCCAGGGTTGGAACTGCCGACTGCCCGGCAAGTACAAGGACCTGCTGCTCGACGTCGGCACGGAGGAGATGGGCCACGTCGAGATGATCGTCACGATGATCACCCGGCTGTTGGACAACGCGCCGCTGTCACTGACCGAGGGGATCGCGGAGGATCCCGGAGGCGCCGCGACCTACGCCGGTGAGAATCCGGCGCACTTCATCCACGGCGGAGGTGGCGCACTGCCCACCGACTCCAACGGGGTGCCCTGGAACGGCGCGTTCATCACCGCCAGCGGCAACCTGTTGGCCGACTTCCAGCTCAACGTCACCGCCGAGGCGCAGGGTCGGCTCCAGGTCGCCCGGTTGTTCCACATGACCGACGACCCGGGCGTCAAGCAGATGCTGCGCTTCCTGCTGGCCCGCGACACGATGCACCAGAACATGTGGCTGGCGGCCATCGAGCAGCTCAAGGAGGACGGGCTGGAGGAGATGCCGGTGCCGGAGGCGTTTCCGGACTCGGGCGAGTTCACCGAGGAGTACGGCTACACCTACCTGGGTTTCTCCTCGGGTACCGACGCCGCCCAGGGGCGCTGGGCGTCCGGGCCCTCGCCGGACGGCAAGGGGGAGTTCCGGTACGACGACAACCCGCGGGCGAACGCGCCGGAACCGGTGCTGGCCCCGGGTGACCCTCGTCTGTACGGCACGAACCCCGGGGTGGCCGGCTCGGTGGTGAACACGGTGAAGAGCAAGCTCACCTGAGGTGCCCGTCGGGTCGCCCACCGGTCCGGGGCGCCCCGACGGACCGGGTGCGGCAGTGGCCTGGGTCACAGCTTGGAACAAGGGGAACGCTTTGTTACTTGAGTGAGACACGCTCAACTAACGCGAGGTGTTCGATGGCAACTCTTCCGGTACTTCCCCTGACCGACGCCGTGCTGCTGCCCGGCATGGTCATCCCGGTGACCCTCGACCCCACCACCCAGGCCGCGATCGACGCGGCGCGGGCGACCGGCGACCGCAAGCTGCTGGCCGTGCCGCGCATCGACGGCGAGTACGGCCCGGTGGGCGTGGTCGCCACCATCGAAAAGGTCGGCCGCCTGCCCGAGGGCGAGCCCGCCGCCGTCATCCGTGGCCTGTCCCGGGCCCGGATCGGCTCCGGCGTGCCCGGCCCCGGCGCCGCCCTCTGGGTCGAGGCGACCGAACTCGACGAACCCGCCCACGCCGGTCGGGCCCGCGAACTCGCCCGCGAGTACCGCGCCCTGGTGACCTCCGTGCTCCAACAGCGGGGCGCCTGGCAGGTCATCGACGCGGTGGAGCGGATGACCGACCTCTCCGAGCTGGCCGACTCGGCCGGTTACGCGCCCTGGCTGACGCTGGAGCAGAAGACCGAGCTGCTGGCCGCCCCGGACGTCACCGCCCGGCTGGAGCTGCTGGTCGGCTGGGTGAAGGACTACCTGGCCGAGCAGGAGGTCACCGAGCAGATCAACAGTGACGTCCGCGAGGGGCTGGAGAAGTCCCAGCGCGAGTTCCTGCTGCGCCAGCAGCTCGCCGCGATCCGCAAGGAGCTGGGCGAGGACGAGCCGGACGGCTCCGCCGACTACCGGTCCCGCGTCGAGTCCGCCGAGCTGCCGGAGAAGGTCCGCGAGGCGGCCATGCGCGAGGTCGGCAAGCTGGAGCGGGCCAGTGACGCCTCCCCGGAGGCGGGCTGGATCCGTACCTGGCTGGACACCGTGCTCGAGATGCCCTGGGGCACGCGTACCGACGACAACACCGACCTGACCGCGGCCCGAGCGGTGCTCGACGCCGACCACGCCGGCCTCGCCGACGTCAAGGACCGCATCCTGGAGTACCTGGCGGTGCGCAATCGGCGCGCCGAGCGCAACCTCGGTGTGGTCGGCGGTCGCGGCTCCGGCGCGGTGCTCGCCCTCGCCGGTCCTCCCGGGGTGGGTAAGACCAGCCTCGGCGAGTCCGTGGCGCGGGCGCTCGGGCGCAACTTCGTCCGGGTCTCGCTCGGTGGTGTCCGCGACGAGGCGGAGATCCGCGGGCACCGGCGCACCTACGTGGGGGCGCTGCCCGGTCGGATCGTCCGCGCGCTGCGCGAGGCCGGTTCGATGAACCCCGTCGTGCTCCTCGACGAGGTGGACAAGCTGGCCGCCGGCTACGCCGGTGACCCGGCCGCCGCCCTGCTGGAGGTGCTCGACCCGGCCCAGAACCACACCTTCCGGGACCACTACCTGGAGGTCGACCTCGACCTGTCCGACGTGCTCTTCCTGGCCACCGCCAACGTGGTGGAGTCCATCCCCGGCCCCCTGCTGGACCGGATGGAGCTGGTCACCCTGGACGGGTACACCGAGGACGAGAAGGTCTCCATCGCCCGCGACCACCTGCTGCCCCGGCAGCGGGAGCGGGCCGGGCTGACCGCCGACGAGGTGGAGATCGCCGACGAGGCGTTGGCGCTGATCGCGGGGGAGTACACCCGGGAGGCCGGGGTCCGGCAGCTGGAACGTGGCCTCGCCAAGATCCTGCGCAAGGTGGCGGTGACGCTGGCGACCGATCCGTCGCCGGTACGCGTCGACACCGACAACCTCACCCGCTACCTGGGACGGCCGAAGTTCACCCCGGAGTCGGCCGAGCGCACCGCGGTGCCCGGCGTGGCCACCGGCCTCGCCGTCACCGGCGCCGGCGGGGACGTGCTCTTCATCGAGGCGACCAGCATGGAGGGAGAGCCGGGGCTGACCCTGACCGGCCAGCTCGGTGACGTGATGAAGGAGTCGGCGCAGATCGCGCTCTCCTACCTGCGCTCCAACGGGCGGCGGTTCGGCATCGACCCGAACGCCCTGGCGGGACGCCGGATCCACGTCCACTTCCCGGCGGGCGCGGTCCCCAAGGACGGTCCGAGCGCCGGCATCACCATGGTCACGGCCCTGGCGTCGCTGGTCACCGGCCGCCCGGTCCGTCCCGAGTTCGGGATGACCGGTGAGGTGACGCTCTCCGGTCGGGTGCTGCCGATCGGTGGGGTGAAGCAGAAGCTGCTGGCCGCGCACCGGGCCGGCCTCACCGAGGTCATCATCCCGGCGCGCAACGAGCCCGACCTGGACGACCTGCCGACCGAGGTGCGCGAGGCGCTGACCGTGCACACCCTGGCCGACGTGGCCGACGTGCTCGCCCTGGCGCTGCGCCCGGCCGACGTGAAGACGCTGGACGGGCCGGCTCTCTTCGCGGTCTGACGCTCCGACGATCCGGGCCCCCGCCGTCTTGCGACGGTGGGGGCCCTTTCGGTACGCGGGGAGAGGTCTACTGTCTCGTCTGCGCCGTCCCACCTCTCCGCCGCGAGGCGGCCCCCTGGAGGAACCCCCGTGAACGTGGTGCTCTGGATCATTCAGTTCCTGCTGGCCGCCGTCTTCGCCGGTGCCGGGTTGGCCAAGCTGAGCCAGCCCAAGGAGAAGTTGCGTGACGTGATGCGGTGGGTGGACCCGGTCCCGCCGTCGCAGGTCAAGTCGCTCGGCGCGGTCGAGGTGCTGGCCGCCGTCGGGCTCGTCCTGCCCGCTGCCACCGGCATCGCCACAGTGCTCACCCCGCTCGCCGCCGTCGGGCTGGTCATCGTCATGGTCGGCGGCCTCCTGGTGCACCTGCGGGCCGGCAGGCAGCAGACCACCCAGCAGGGGCGTCGTACCGAGATCCAGGGCGCGGTCACCTGCGCGGTGCTGCTCGTCCTCGCCGCCGTGGTGGCCTGGGGCCGTTTCGGCCCGTACGCCCTCTGAGTCGCATCGGCGAGCACGCGACAATGCACAGTAGAGTCTGCCCGCCGCGCGAGGTGGCACTCAACGGGGGAGAGGCATGGAACCGATCGTGAGCGCATCTAATCCACCGAGCCGACGGTTGGGACGGCGGGTGCTCTTCGCCGGTGGCGCGGGCGCCGCGGTGGCGACCACGGTGGCCACCCTCGCCGGTGCCGAACAGGCGGGATCGCCGCCCGTCACGACCGTGCGGGAGGCCCCGCTCAGCCTCCGGGACCCCCGGGTCGGCTGCCGCCTCGACGGCAGTGACGAGTCGGACAAGGTCACCACGGCGCTGAACCTGCTGCCGGCCGGTGGCGGGGAGATCTTCCAACCGGTGGGCGCGCTCGGTCTCGGATCGGAGGTCCGCTTCCCGACGAGTGTGACCTGGACCGGCGAGAACATCGGAGCCGCGATCATCCAGCCGGCCCCGGGCTACACGGGTCGCCTGGTCTCGAGCGGTAAGTACAACCAGATCTCCAACGTGCACTTCTACGGCATGCGGACCTCCAACGTGCTGTTGACCGTCCGTGGTCCGCGATCGACCTTCCACCACCTGCACTTCGGCAACTCGGGCAGCCACGCGATCGAGTTCCTCGGCAAGGACGCGGAGACCAGCGCCCACGCCAACAAGATCACCGACATCAACATCGAGGACTGCCTCGGCGTCGGCATCCTCGTGAACAAGGTCGCGTACGACAACGAGTTCCTCAACGTCTGGGTCGGTGAGTGCCAGACCGGGATACGGCTGCTGGACAGCGCCTGCTTCTTCGACAACCTGCATGTCTGGGGTTGCCGGGGCAACGGCGTGGAACTGCGCGAACCCGCCCACCGGAACATCTTCCAGAACGTCTACCTGGAGTCGAACGGCACGAGTGGCACCGGCAGCGGTGCCGACCTGCGGCAGGTCTGGGGCACCCAGTTCATCGGCGGCCGGCTGTGGCGCAACGCCACCAACGGCATCGAGGTCGCCTCATCCGGCCGTACCCGGGTCATGGGGCTCGACATCCACGACAACGGCGCGAACGGGATCCTCGGCCGCGACGCCGACCTGTGCCAGGTGATCGGCAACCAGTTCTACGACGACGCGACGCCCCGCCGCCAGGACCGACCGATCATGACGGTCGGCACCAGCAACAACTGGATCGTCACCAACAACGTGATGCGGGCGTACGACCACCGCTCCGGTGGCGCGTCGCTGGTCGGGGCCGACAACGTGGTCAACGGAAACATCGGCTGACACCGGCGGGGCGGCGGGTGCCCCGGTCTCTCCCGCCGCCTCGCCGACCGCGTTCTCAGCGCTCGTCGCCGCCGCGGTCGCGGCGCACGGTGGCCTTGCGGCCCTTGATCGTGCTGGAGCGCAAGCCGGAGATGACCTCGTCGGCCACCCCCTGCGGCACCTCCACCAGTGAGAACCGGTCGGCGATCTCGATCGAGCCGATGTCCCGGCCGCGGATGCCGGTCTCACCGGTGATCGCGCCGACCAGATCCTGCGGGCGCACCCCGGCGCGTCGACCCAGGCCGACGAAAACCTGGACGGTGTTGCCGCCGCCGGAGCGCGGCCGGCCCCCGCCGCGCCGGTCGCCGCCCCGGCCGCCGGCCTCCGGTCGGCCCTCGCGCGACCCACGGACCGGAGCCTGCGGAATCTCCTCCTCGTCGTCGGAGCCCGGCGACGTCACCTCGTGGGCCAGCTTCACGGCGGCGAGGGCGACCTCCATCAGGTCGAACTCGTCGGTCAACGTCTCCACGATCACCCGGAACGGGTCGAGGTCGTCCTCCAGCAGGCTCTCCCGCAGGGCCGCCTGGGTCAGCTCCAGCCGCCGGGTGCGCATGTCGGCCACGGTGGGGATCTTGTCGATGGTGATCCGCTGGCCGGTCACCCGCTCGATGGTCTTGAGCATCCGGTGCTCGCGCGGCTCGGCGAGGGTGATCGCCACGCCCTCGCGGCCAGCCCGACCCACCCGACCGATCCGGTGCACGTACGACTCCGGCGCGGACGGCACGTCGTAGTTGACCACGTGGGTCAACTGCTCGACGTCCAGCCCACGCGCCGCCACGTCGGTAGCCACCAGCAGGTCCGCGGTGCCCGCCCGCAGCCGGCCCATGACCCGGTCGCGCTGCTCCTGGCTCATGCCACCGTGCAGCGCCTCGGAGCGGTAGCCCCGGCCGTTCATCGTCTCGGTCAACCGGTCGACCTCCTCCCGGCTGCGGCAGAACACGATCGCCGCGGTCGGGGACTCCACGTCCAACACCCGACCCAGCGCGGCCGGCTTGTGCGCCCGGGTCACGATGTACGCGCTCTGCCGCACCCGGGGCGCCTCACCCGCGACCGGTTGCTCCCGGCCGATCTCGATCCGCACCGGTTCGCGCAGGTGCTGGCGGGCCATCCCGTCGATGCGCGAGGGCATGGTGGCTGAGAAGAGCACCGTCTGTCGCTGCGTCGGAGCGTGCTCCAGGATCGCCTCGATGTCCTCGGCGAAGCCCATGTCGAGCATCTCGTCGGCCTCGTCGAGCACCACCGTGGCCAACCCGCCGAGGCGCAGGGTGCCCCGGGCGATGTGGTCGAGGGCCCGGCCCGGGGTGGCCACCACCACGTCGACACCGCTGTCCAGTGCCCGCAACTGCCGCCCGATCGGCTGCCCACCGTAGATCGGCAGCACCCGCGCGCCCAGGTCCTTGCCGTAGCGGTGGAACGCCTCGGAGACCTGTACCGCCAGCTCCCGGGTCGGCACCAGCACCAGCGCCACCGGGTCGCCGCCCCGTCGGTGCGCCGTCATGAGGTTCAGCAGCGGCAGCGCGAACGCGGCCGTCTTGCCGGTGCCGGTGGCCGCCTGCCCCAGCAGGTCCCGACCCTCCAGCAGCGGTGGGATAGCCTCCCGCTGGATGGGGGTCGGCTCCTCGTACCCGAGGGCGGCGAGCGCGCCCAGCAGCTCGGCGCGGAGCCCGAGTTCGGTGAAGGCGCTCACCTCGTCGGTGCCGTCGGGGGTGGCGTCGATCGGTGCGTCGTGCTGTGCAGGTGCGGAACTCATGTGCCAAGCCTTTCATCATGCCCTCCGGGCCGTTGCGGCGACCGCCACAAGAGCTGTCCCCGGACCCGTGCCACGGCTGTTCGGCGACCCTTGCGGCGGCCCCGGTCAGGCGTCGGTGGTCAGGATGGCCAGCACCATCACCGCGGCGAGGGCCACGTCGAGCACCGCGCAGAACTCGGCGTAGCCGCGCGGCACCACCCGGTGGTTGCGGTGGTGCACGACGTCCCAGCCGGCGTGCGCCAACCACCCGAGCGCCACCAGCCAGGCGGCGGTCCGCCCACCGGCCAGCACCGCGACCAGCGTCAGGGCGACCCAGACGGCCAGGCCGGCGAGTTGGGTGGCGAGCACGCCCCGCCCGCCCAGCGTGCGGCGGGCCATGCCGATCAGCAGGTAGCCGCCGGGCAGCACCAGCATCGTCCACGGGCTGAGCACGCCCGGGTCGACCCACATGTCCGCGGTCAGCAGCAGCACCAGCCCGGCCGGCCAGCGGTGGGCGAGCGCCACCACGACCGGGTGTCGGCGTACCGGCACGGAGGCTTCGTGTCGGTGCCGGAGGGCCACCAGCACCATCGCGGGGACCATCAGCAGGTGACCGCCGAGCATCAGCGCGTCGGCGTCGATCAGCGCGGCCCGAAACGGCACGAGCAGCAGCAGGAACGGGACGTACATCGCGGCGGCCATCTCAGCGACCGCGTGCCAGCGGTGCGCCCGGTAGCGCATCACCACCGTCATTCCCACTGTCATGTTCGTGGCCATCACCAGTGCGGCGACCTCCGGCCGGGCCAGCGCGCCGCCCACGCCCAGCGCCGCGCCGGCCAGCTCCCACAACGGTCCGAGCAGCAGCATCCCGGCGACCATCGCCAGGGCCATCTCGCCCAGGTGCCACAGCAACCGCCGCCTGCTGCTGGCCGGTGCCGCAGCGGTCGGCGCCGCCGTGGTCGGTGTCGGGGCCGAGGAGGCCGGCGCGTCGGTGGGCAGGGGCGCGGGCGACGGTACGGCGGTGCGGCCGTCCGCGTACATCCGGGTGTTTTCCATGCCTCGACCCTGCCGGTGCCCCCGGTGTGGCCGGCAGACCCGTTCGTCACGGAAAAACCGTGCGGACCGCACGGCCCAACCGTGACAGTTCGCATGGGTGGACCACGCGCGGGGCGGTCCTAGGATCGGTGCGTGGCGAGCGAGGCGGTGACTCCGCGGGCGGACCGCCGGCTGCGCCGCGTCCGGCGGGCGACGCTGGTGTCGCTGGCCACCGGCGGGTGGGCGAGCGTCCTGCTGCCGGCGGTCGGCCTGACCCGCGAGCCCGACCCGGGCCGGGTGACACTCGGCGCGGTCGGCATCCTCGCCTTCGTGATCGCCCAGACCGTCGTCCTGTACGCGGCCGTGACGCCGTGGCTCGACCCGCGTTGGCGGCATCGGGCCGAGCTGAGCCTGGTCGGGGTGGCGGTGCTGACCGTTCCGCTGGTGGGCCCGGTGGCGGCCGGCAGGTGGCCGACCTGGGCCTGGCTCGGTGCGGCGCTGATCAGCATGACGCCGCTGCTGGTGCGGTGGCGGGCCGCGCTGGCGGTCGCGGTCGGCGTCCTGGCGGTGTCGGTCGCGGTGGCCTGGTGGACCGGTGGTTCGGTGCCGCGCCACCTCGCCGTGACCGGCGCGATCGGCGCGGCGGGCGCCGCCGTCAACGGGTTCCAGGTCTGGTTCTGGGACCTGCTCGTGGAGGCCCGGCAGGGCCAGGCAGCCCAGGCCCGGCTGGCCGCCGTCGAGGAACGGCTGCGCTTCGCCCGCGACGTGCACGACGTCCTGGGGCACCGCCTCACGGTGATCGCGTTGAAGGCCGAACTCGCCGCCCGGCTCGCGCCGGTCGACCCGGAACGAGCCGGACGGGAGGCCGCCGAGGTGCAACGGTTGGCCGCCTCCGCGCTGGGCGAGGTACGCGAGACGGTACACGGCTATCGGGCCGTCGACCTCGACGAACAGCTCGCCGCGGTGGTCGGGGTGTTGCGCTCCTGCGGGGTGCGCTGCACGGTTGCGCCGCTGCCGGCGGACCTGCCGCAGCCCGCCGCCGTCGAGCTGGCGGCGGTGTTGCGCGAGGCGAGCACCAACGTGATGCGGCACAGCCGGGCCGACTGGTGCCGGATCCGCGTCGAGCGGGAGGATGACGTGGCCAGGATGACGGTGGCCAACGACGGCGTCGACGGCCGTGGCCCGGACGCGCACAGCCACGGCCTGCGCGGGCTGGCCGACCGGCTCGCCGCCGCCGGGGGCGAGTTGCGGGTACGCCGGGAGGACGCGATCTTCACCCTCGAAGCCACAGTGCCGGTGCCGTCGTGATCCGCGTCCTGCTGGCCGACGACGAGGACCTGATCCGGGTCGCCGTCGCCGCGCTGCTCGCCCTGGAACCGGACATCGAGGTGGTGGCGCACGCCGCCGACGGGAAGACCGCCGTCAGCGCGGCACTGGCGCACCGCCCGGACGTGGCAGTGGTGGACCTGGAGATGCCCGGCCTGGACGGCATCGCGGTAGCCGCCGAGCTGACCCGGGTCCGACCCGAGTGCGCGGTGGTCGTGCTGACCGGGCACGGTCGTCCCGGGCACCTGCGCCAGGCGTTGACCGCCGGCGCCCGTGGGTTCCTGCCCAAGGGCTCACCGGGTGCGGCGCTCGCCGATGTGGTCCGCCGGGTGCACACCGGAGGGCGCTACGTCGATCCGTCGCTGGCCGCCGACGCGTTGACCCTGCCCCCGTGCCCGCTGACCCCTCGGGAACTGGAGACGCTGCGGCTGGTGGAGGTCGGCGCGCCGGTCGCGGTGATCGCCCGTCGGGTGCACCTGTCCACCGGGACCGTGCGCAACCACCTCTCCGCCGCCGTGCAGAAGCTCGGCGTCGCCGACCGTGCCGAGGCCGTCCGCACCGCTCGGGACAACGGCTGGCTCTGACCGTCGACACCGGCGGCGCGCGCCGGGAAGGACCGCGAGCACTCTCCGGCGCTGATCTCGAAAGCCGCGGGGGTGGCGTGGACCGTCCGGCTACCGTGGGCGCGTGCGTACGGTGGAACTGCTCTGCTCGCCCGGCCTGGAGGTCGCGGTCCGGGCGGTCTGGGGCCGCCTGGCCGCCGCCGGGCTGCCCAGCCTGGCCCGCAACATCCACCCCACCAACCGCCCGCACCTCACCCTCGCCGCCGTCGACGAGTTCCCGCCGGGGGTCGAGCACCGCCTGGCCGGGCTGTTCGACGCCGCGCTGCCGGTGCCGGTGACGCTCGACCGGGTCGTCGTCCTGGACGGCAGCGCGCCACTGGTCTGGCTCGTCCGACCCACTCCGGCGCTGACCGCGCTGCACGCCGCCGTCTGGGACGTTCTCGCCGATGCCGACGGACACCGCCCGTGGCACGCCCCCGATGCCTGGGTGCCGCACCTGAGCCTGGCCCTGCGGTTCCGCGACGCCGACCTGCGGTTGGCGCGTGCCGTGGCCGGTGGGCAGCGCCCGACCGGCGACTTCGACGCCGCCCGCAGTTACGACGGCACGGACCGCTCGGTGACCGCGCTGACCCGACTCCCTTCCTAGACTGGGGCGATGAGCGTTGGCACCGACGGTCGGGGGATGGCCGAGCTGGCGGCCCTGCTGGCCGACGGCACCCGCGCCGGGATGTGTCTGGCGCTGCTCGACGGGCGGGCATGGACCGCCGGTGAGCTGGCCCGGCGCGCCGGTGTCGCCCCGTCGACGGCCAGCGACCACCTCACCCGACTCGTCCGCGGTGGGCTGCTCGTGGAGGAACGGCAGGGCCGCCACCGTTACCTGCGACTGGCCGGGCCGTCGGTGGCCCAGCTCATCGAGGACCTGGCCGGGCACGCCCCGGCCACGCCCACCCCGACCGGGTCGCTGCGCGCGGCGACCGCGAGCGCTTCCCTGGCGTACGCCCGGACCTGCTACGACCACCTCGCCGGGCGGCTGGGCGTGCTGATGTACGACGCGATGCTCAGCGAGCGCCGACTCGACCGGGCCAGTGGCTTGGCGCTCACGCCCGACGGGTGGGCCTGGGCAGCCGGCGTGGGCGTACCCGTGGACGTGCTGCGCGCCGCCCGCCGCCCGGTGGTCCGCGACTGTCTGGACTGGACCGAACGCCGCCCGCACCTGGCCGGGGCGCTCGGCGCGGCGCTCTGCCGCCGCTTCACCGAGTTGGGCTGGATCAGCCAGGGCATCGGCCGCGCCGTCCGTCTCACTCCCACCGGCCGCCCCGGCCTGGCCGCCGCGCTCGCCATCCCCGAACACACCCTCGACCCGCCGGTGGTCCCGTCGCCCACGAGCGGTCGCGCCTGACCGGCGAGCAGCGGGTGACCATGGCAGGATCGTTCGGTCCGGGGCGAACGGTTCGCGCCCTACGGTCGGGCGGTGACTCTCAACTGGCCGCCCATCGCGCCCGCCCCGGGAACACCGTCGTGTGGACCGCCCTCGTTCGAACCGGAGCGCGGTTGGTGGGTGACCCGGCACGCCGACGTGCGGGCGGCGCTCACCGACCCGGCGTTCCAGGTGCCGGCCGTCGACACCGGTCCGCCCGGCACCCTCGCCTGGTTGCGTGCCACGGTCAGCCGGTTCAGTCCACCGCTGCGGCACGCCGACCGTCGGGCGGTCGCAGTGCGCGCGCTGGCCCCGCTCGACCCGGACGACCTGCGCTTGGAGGCGGTGCGGCTGACCGTGGCCGTTCTCCACCGCGCCGAGCACCGCGTCGACGTGATGCGGGAACTGGCCCGGCCGGTGCCGCTGCGGACGCTGGCCGGTCGCCTCGGTTTCGCTGATCCGGTAGCCGCCGGGACGGCGGTCGCGGTCGTCGCGGCGGCGTACCACCCGGGGGTGGACCCGGCCCTGACCGCGCGGGCCGACCGGGCGGTGACGGCGCTGCTGGCGCTCGCGCCGCAGGGTTCACCGGAGGTACGGGCGAACCTGATCGGTCTGCTGGTCCAGGCGTGTGATGCCACCGCCGGCCTGATCGGCGCCGCCGCCCATCACCTGCTGCCCCCGGGTGGCGCGCCGACCACGGCACGGACCGCCGACCTGCTGGCCGAGGTGCTGCGCCTCGACCCACCGGTCCGGGCCACCCGACGGGTGACCGTCGACGAGGTACGCCTGGGCGGGCAGGATCTGCCGGTCGGAAGCCCGGTGCTGCTGCGCTTCGACGCGGCCAACCGTGACCCGCAGGTGTTCAGCGAACCCGCGACGTTCCGGCCCGGTCGGCCCGGTGCCGGGCTGCTGACCTTCGGGGCGGGGGAGCGGGGTTGTCCCGGCGACCGGCACGCGCTGGCGCTCGCCACCGGTGTGCTCGACGTGCTGCGGGAACGCTGCCGGCGCGACCCGGACCCGTTGCGGCACGAACCGCACCCGACCCTGCGGGTGCCGACAACCCTGGAGGTGAGCGTCCGATGATCGAACGTCGGGCCGCGTTCCACGCCCTGCACCGCGCCGGCCGCCCCCTGCTGTTGCCCAACGCGTGGGACCACGCCTCGGCGGCGATGCTCGCCGCGCGTGGGCATCCGGCCATCGGCACCACCAGCCTCGGGGTGGCCGCGACCGCCGGCCTTCCCGACGGCGTCGCGGCCACCGCGGCGCAGACCCTCGCCCTGACCCGCCGGCTGGCTCGGCTGCCGGTGCTGCTGAGCGTGGACGTGGAGGCCGGATTCAGCGACGACCCGGCCGAGGTCGCCGAATACGTCCGGGAGTTGGCCGGGGTCGGCGTGGTCGGGATCAACCTGGAGGACGGGCGCGCCGATGGCACCCTCGCCGACACCGAGGTCGCCGCTGCCAAGATCGTGGCGGTGAAGGCGGCGGTGCCGGAGCTGTTCGTCAACGCCCGCACCGACACCTGGTGGCTCGGGGTGCAGGACCCACTGCCGCAGACCCTCGCTCGCGCTCGTGCCTACCGGATGGCCGGTGCCGACGGGATCTTCGTGCCCGGGACGTCCGACCTGGCCACCCTGCGCGACCTCACCGAGCGGATCGACGCTCCGGTCAACGCGCTGTACCAGCCGGGCGGCCCAGGGCTGGCCGAGTTGGGCGCGGCTGGGGTGGCCCGGGTCAGCACCGGCTCGCTGCTGTTCCGGGCCGCGCTGGGCGCCGCGCTCGCCACCGCCGACGCCGTCCGTGACGGCGGGTCCACCGCCGCGGGGGGACTGCCGTCGTACGCCGAGGTGCAGGCCCTGGTGTCGACGGGCGGCGACTGACAGCGGCGGCGGCCTGGACGCGCGACGGTGCGTGGCGGGCTCGGCCTTGGCTCATGCTCTGCGTCCCGCCGGCGGGGCCGTGTTCGGGCCCGCGCGGGACAGCCCGGTGAGTGGTGGGTGATGGGTCGGTCGGCGCCTTTGGAGCTGAATCGTTTGTGACATCACGGGCCCGCTTGCTTCGGGCTTCGGGCTTCGGGCTTCGGGCTTCGGGCTTCGGGCTTCGGGCTTCGGGCTTCGGGCTCCGCGCTCCGCGCTCCGCGCTCCGCACACGGCGCTCCGGGCTTCGGGCTTCGGGCTGGCGCTCAGGTGGTCTGCCCAGGCGGGCCGCCGCCAGGACGGGGCGCGGCGGTGGCGATTCGTTGACGGCATCAGCTCCAAAGGCGCCACACCGCGATGGCACCGCCCGGGGCCGGTGCGTCGTGCGCGCACCCTTCGAGGGTAGATAGGAGGAATGTTCGGTCCGTTCCGGTCCCGATGATTACGGTGTGTTTCAGGGCGAACCTACCCAGTGCCGTGACCGGAGAGAGGGACCCGTCATGCGAGTGCCCAGCCGAAGCCCGGGACAGCAGCCCGGTTCGCCTCCGTCGCCCACTGCTCCGGCCCGCCGTCGACCGTCCGGTGCGACCCCCCGCCGCGCGTCCGCCCCCGCTCCCGACCTGTCCGCCTACCGGGCCGCCGTCGCCGAGCTGCTGGTCGAGGTCGGCGCGCTGGCCGACGCGGCGAGCACCCGGGCCCGGCAGGTGCTCATCGACGAGCGGCTGCGGGAACCGGCGCTCGCCGCCGTCCTCGACGCCACCCCGCAGGGGCTGATCGGCGCGCGCGAGACGTTGCTGCTGGAGATGGCCCGCTACCAGCCGAACGACCGCACCTCGGCGACCGACCTCAGCGCGCTGGTCCGGATCTACCTGCTCTCCCGCATCGACGTGCTGTGGTGGCAGGACGCGCCGACCTTCGTCACCGACGACCAGGTCAACGGCAGCCCCGAGCTGGTCGACCTGGAGTGGCTGCGCCGCCGCGACCTGCTGCGCTTCCGGTACCAGGAGCAGCCCGGCACGATACTGGGCCGGGCGGCCCGCGGGCTGCGTCGCCGGCTGCGACCCGACGCCACCCCGCGCACCGCGGGGCTGCTGTTCCGCCGCGCCCGGCGTGAGGTGGTGGCGCTGCTCAACGACATCGGACGGGAGTTCACCGCCGTCGCGCCGCCGGCCACCCCGCCGCTCTGGGTGACCAGCCTGGTCCGCAGCGCCGAGCACCAGTACCGGCTGCGCCGTCTGGGCTACGCCGCGATGCTGCCCAGCGGGCACTGCCTCGGCTACTCGGCCGACGTCGAGTTGGCCTGGTTCGAGCGTTTCGGCGCGCGCGAGGCGCTGGCGGAGCTGCTGCTGAGCCGGCAGGAGGCCGGTGAGCTGAACGTGATCGACGAGGGGCAGGCCTGGCACCTGTGTCTCGCGCCCACCGCCCGGCGTCGCCTCCGCCGGTCGTACGAGGCTGAGATGGGGGTCTGAGCCGGTGTGCGGCATCGCGTTGAGCATCGGCCCCGAGGCCGACCCGGCGACCTTCCGGCGGATGCTCGCCGCCCTGGCCCCGCGTGGTGAGGTCACCGAGACCCGGTCCGAGAATGGGCTGCTCGCCGGCACCCGGCGGCTGCGCATCGTGGACCGGGACCGGGCGGTGCAGCCCTGGACGTCGACCGACGAGCGGTGGCTGCTCTGCTTCAACGGGGAGATCTTCAACCACCGGGAGTTGCGGGCGCAGCTGACCCGCCTGGGGCAGGCCTTCCGCACCGAGAGCGACACCGAGGTGCTGCTGGCCGCGTTCCAGCAGTGGGGCGAGGCGGCGGTGACCCGGCTGCGCGGCGAGTACGCCTTCGCGGTCGTCGAGCGGGCCACCGGCCGGGCGTACCTGGCCCGCGACCCGCTCGGGGTCAAGCCGTTGTACTGGTCCCGTCGACCCGGCTGCCTGTACCTCGCCTCCGAGGTCAAGGCGCTCGTCGGGCACGGCGCCCCGATCGTCGAGGTGCCGCCCGGGCATCACGGCTGGGCGGAGGCGGACGGGCAGGTACGACTGAGCCCGTACGTCGACCTGCTCACCATCGCCGACGGCCTGCCGGTCATCGACGACCCGGACGAGGCCGCGCTGCTGGTCCGCGCCGCGCTCAGCGACTCGATCCGGATGCGGGTGGAGACCGACCTGACCGTCGGGGTGGTGCTCTCCGGTGGCCTGGACAGCTCGTTGACCCTGCGGCAGGTCCGCGACATCCACCCGGACTGCGTCGCGGTGACCGTCGGAGTCGCGGACAGCCCCGACGTGGCGTACGCCCGGCGGCTCGCCGCCGACCTCGACGTGCCGCACGTCGTGGTCGAGCTGCGCCCGCGCGACATCCGGCTCGCCGACGTCCGCGAGGCCATCCGGATCTCCGAGCTGACCGAGTACGGCGACATCATCAACGCGGTCGTCTCGGTGCCGATCTTCCGGCGGCTCCGCGATCTGGGCATCAAGGTGGTGCTGACCGGCGACGGCTCCGACGAGCTGTTCGGCGGGTACCCGATGTACCACAGGGTCGGCCCGGCGGCGGCCCGCCGACTGTTCCTGCACCGCATCCGCAACCTGTGCCGCACCGAGTTGCAGCGCGTCGACCGGGCCGCGATGGCGTACGGCGTGGAGGCCCGGGTGCCGTTTCTCGACCTCAGCGTGGTGGAGTTGGCGATGCGGTTGCCGGTGGATCTGAAGCTGCGCCACGGGCAGGAGAAGTGGATCGTCCGGCGGGCGTTCGCCGACGTGCTGCCGGACTACATCCTCCGCCGTCGGAAGAACCCGATGTCGTACTCGTCGGGGTTGCACGAGCGGGTCCGGCTGTACAAGCCGCTCTTCGCCCGGCTGCACCGCTCCTTCGGCTACGACCTGCAGGAGCCGGTCCGTCGGGACTTCGACACCGTGCTGAGCCGCTGCGGCAACGACCTGGACCGGGCCATCGCCGACGGGTTGACCCGCACCGATTACACGGTGCTGGAGCACGCCCGCGACCTGGTCGGCGCGGCCAGGTGGAACGCCGCTCCGATGGTCCGCCGGCTGGTCGGCCCGCGCCCCGCCCGCCACTGACGGCTGCCCCGCCGCTTGACTCTGACACGGTGTCAGGGACGAGTGTGAGGGGGCCATGTTCACCATCGGAGACTTCGCCAGACTCGGCCGGGTGTCGGTGCGGATGCTGCGCCACTACGACAGCATCGGCCTGCTGCCCCCGGCCAGCGTCGACCCGCACACCGGCTACCGGTTCTACCGCGCCGACCAGCTGCGCCGGCTCAACCGGGTGATCGCCCTCAAGGAGTTGGGCCTCACCCTCGAACAGGTGCGTTCGATCGTCGACGACGCCGTCGACGTGGCCGAGCTGCGCGGCATGTTGCGGCTGCGTCGAAGCCAGCTGGCGGAGCAGTTGGCCGCCGACACGGCCCGGCTGACGGCGGTTGAGGCGAGGCTCCGCATGATCGAGTCGGAGGGTCGGATGACCACCCAGGACGTCGTCCTCAAGGAGATCGCGCCGGTCCGCGTGGCGGAGCTGACCGCCGTCGCGCCCAGTTACCAGGGTGCGGACATCGGCCCGGTGATCCAGCCGCTCTACCCGGAGTTGTTCCGTCGGCTGGCCGCCGCCGGGGTCAACCCGACGGGGCCGAGCATCGCCTGGTACGAGCCCGTCGACCCGGGAGGTGACGCTGTCGTCGTCCACGCCGGTGTGCTCGTCGACGCCGAACCGTCCGCGGCGCCCGACGTCACGGTTTGCGACCTGCCGCACCTTGGTACCGCCGCGACGATCATTCATCACGGGGCGATGGACGACGTCGAGCCGAGCATGCAGGCGCTCGCCCGGTGGATCGAGGAGAACGGCTACCGCACCGACGGTTTCGCCCGGGAGGTCTACCTCGACTACAGCCCGGACACCCCGGAGAAGGGCGTCACCGAGCTTCAGGTCGCGGTGTACCGCGGCTGAGCGTTCAGTTCACCAGCAGCAGCGCGCCGACCGCGGCCAGCGTCGCGGTGACCGCCAGCAGGGTGCTGGTCAGCACGAAGCGGGTCACCGGCACCGTGACCCGGGCCGCCCGGCAGCGCTCGAACCACAGCAGGGTGGCCAGGGACGCCCAGGGGGCGGCCAGCGGGCCGACGTTGGTGCCGATCAGCAGGGCCAGCAGGCGGGTGTGGTCAGCGGCCGGCAGCACCGACTCGCCGGCCAGGTAGGCGGGCAGGTTGTTCACCGCGTTGGCGAGCAGCGCTCCGGTGCCACCGGCACGCAGGGCCCCCAGGGCGCCACCGTCGGCACCGATCAGGGTGCCGACCAGGTCGTCCAGCCCGTGCCGGCCGAGGGTCTGCACCACCAGGAACAGGCCGGTGACGAAGAACAGCAGGCGCACCGGGACCAGTCCCGGGCGCAGCGTTGCGGGGGAGCGGACCAGGAACCCGACCAGCACCAGCGCGAGCCCGACGGTGGAGGCGATCTCGATCTCCACGCCGGCGAGGATGCCGGCGACGAAGATCAGGCAACCGGCCAGCGCCGTACGGTGCAGCACCGGGTCGGCCGGCACGTGCCGGGTCGGCGGGACGAAGCGCCCGCCGGCGGGCCGCTCCCGCCGCCACCATCCGAACCAGAGCAGGGCCATGGTTACCGTCACGGCGGCGAGCTGTGGCAACGCCATGCGAGCCGCGTACGTCAGCGGTGCCAGCCCGACCCGGTCGGCGGCCAGCAGGTTGGTCAGGTTCGACACCGGCAGCAGCAGGCTCGCGGTGTTCGCCAACCAGACCGTGGTGACGGCGAGCGGGGCGGCGGGGATGCGCAGGTTCCGGGCCAGCGCGAGCAGCACCGGGGTGAGCAGCACGGCCGTGGTGTCGAGGTTGAGGACGAGGGTGGTCAGCGTGGCGAGACCGCCGCAGAGCAGGAACAGTGCGGCCCACCTGCCTCGGGAGGCGATGGCCAGTCGGCTGGCCAGCACGTCGAAGACACCGGCGACCGCGGTCAGCTCGGCGAGCACGATCACGGTGCCGAGGAACAGCAGCAGCGGCAGGATCCGGTGCAGGGTGGCGGTGGTCTCCGCGCGGGGGAGCAGCCCGCTCAGCGCGCAGGCCGCCCCGACCACGGCGAGCACGGCCGCCACCAGGTCCAGCGGGTGGGGCCGCCAGCGTGTGGTCGGTTCGGGCGGGGCTGCGAGGGTCACAAGTGTTCACGTTGACACAGGGTCTGACCAGGCGCCCGGCAACCCCACGCCCTGGTGACCAGCCCCACCGTGGCGGACTGCCGCCGGAGATGGGGCGGGCCCGGCCCCCGACGATCGGGGACCGGGCCCGGTGTGGCGCGCGGTGCCTACCAGCCCAGGTAGCTGGGCTGGGTCTGCACGTTGAGCTCCTGGTAACGGGTCAGCTTGGCCGACCAGGTACGCCAGTCGTTCAGCTCCAGGACGTCCAGGCCCTTGACCATGTCGTTCGAGTAGATGTGGCCGTTGTAGTAGTACGCGGACCAGGTGCCGCCGCCGACGAAGGTGTCGGCCGACAGCGGACCGCGCTCCCAGAAGGCGATCTCCTTCGGGTTGGCCGAGTCGGTGAAGTCGAACACCGAGATGCCACCCTGGTACCACGCCTGGACCATGATGTCCTTGCCGAGCACCGGGATGAGCGAGCCGTTGTGCGCCACGCAGTTCTCGGTGTCGGCGTTCGCCCGGGGGATCTTGTAGTAGCTGCGGAAGGTCATCGTCCGGGCGTTGCCGCGGCCGGCGATGTCGTAGATGGCGTCCGCGCCGCGGTTCGGGCCGACGGCCTCGTTGCAGGTCGCCGCCCCGCCACCACCCAGCTCGTCGGTGAAGATCACCTTGGTGCCGGCGTTGTTGAAGGTGGCCGAGTGCCAGAACGCGAAGTTGGTCTCGTCCCGGACCCGGTTGATGACCCGGGGGGCCTCACGGTTCTTGATGTCGAGCAGGATGCCGTCACCCATGCAGGCGCCGGCGGCCAGGTCCTTCGACGGGTAGGCGGTGATGTCGTGGCAACCGGTGGTCGCGGAGCCGGTGGGGCTGCCGGGGAAGCCGCCGTCCGGGAAGAGGTTCGGCGTCGCGACCACTGCCGCGTCGGTCGGCTTCTTCAGCGGCACCTTGACGATGGAGATGGAGTCGTGCGGCGGCTGGCAGTCCGGGAATTCGGCCCGCGGGCTGTACGACGAGACGTACAGGTAGACAGCCTTGCGGTCCTTGCCCGGCACCAGGGTGTGGGTGTGGGAGCCACAGGCCGTCTCGACGGACTTGATGTAGCGCGGGTTGGCCTTGTCCTTGATGTCGAAGACCTTGATGCCCTCCCACGAGCCCTTCACGTCCGCTCCCTGCGTGGTGCTGTTGCAGGAGTCGTCGCTGCGCGACGAGTCGGTGGAGAGGAAGAGCAGGTCGCCGTGGACGGAGATGTCGTTCTGCGACCCCGGGCAGAGCACCCGGGCCTTGACCGTCGGCGCGCTGGGCCGCGAGATGTCGTAGATGACGAAGCCGTTGTAGTTGCCGGCGAACGCGTACTTGCCCTGGAAGGCGATGTCGCTGTTCGTCGCGTCCAGTGGGGCGACCTTGGGCACGTTGGCGATCTGGCGCAGGTTGGGGCTGCTGACGATCTCGTCGACGCCGGGGATCGTGTTGGTGAGGGCCGGGGCCGCCTGCGGCACCGTCTGGGCACTGCTGCTCGCCGGGGCGACGAGGGCGCTGGCGACGAGGAGGCCGGTCGTGGCGAGCGCCACGACACGCAGTTGTCGTAACCGTGGCTTGTGGAATCTGATCATCGGCGGGGCCCTTCGCAAGGGGGAGACGATGGTTGACACGTTACCGTCCGACGAAGAACGTCGATGTGAGCTGGATCACATGAAAGCGGGTTCTTCAATGGATAGCATCGCGGTGACCTCGACTGCAGGGAGTGGCCCATGACCAACCGGCGCGCACGCATCCTGGCCGTCGTCACATTGGCTCTCGTGTTGCCGCTGGTGGTGTTCATGGTGATCCGCCTCGACGGCGACACCGGTACGAGCGCGCCGCAGCCGGTCTCCGCCCCCGCCACCTCCGCCGCGTCGCCGTCGGCCAGCCCCGTCCCCACCGACCTGACCGTCATCGCGCCCGGCCGGCCGGGCGAGACGGCGGCCACCCGGCCGGCGCACGAGGTCCGCGATGTCGGTCCCGCCCCGCACAACTCGCTGGACGTCTGGTTCGTCCGGATGATGATCCCGCACCACGCGCAGGCCCTGGCGATGGCGGAGCTCGCCCCCGACCGGGCCGCCGACCCCGACGTCCGGGCCATCGCCGAGCGCATCCGGGCCAGTCAGGGGCCGGAGATGGGCATGATGCGTGGCTGGCTGCAGACCCGTGGCCTCCCGGCGGAGGTGCAGGGGCACGACCACGGCACCATGCGCGGCATGCAGTCGCCAGAGGCGATGCGGCAGCTCGCCGCAGCCCGTGGCGCGGACTTCGACAGGCTCTTCGTCCGGATGATGACCGAGCACCACCAGGGCGCCATCGAGATGGCCACCGACCTGCTCACGGTCGGCTCCGACCTGACGCTCAACGAGTTCGCCAACTCCGTCGCCACCGAGCAGACCGTCGAGATCGACCGGATGCGCGAGGTCCTCGGCGGCTGAGCCCGGCGCGGGCGCGAGGGCCGAGCGCCCCGGCACGTACGCTGGGTGCCCGTGACACGCACCCTGTTCGGTCGCCCGCTGCGCGGCGTCGCCTTCGACGTGGCCGTCGCCGCGCTGGTGGTCCTCGTCTCCCTGGCCGCGGCGGTGAGCCAGCCGGGCGGTTGGGCGGCCACGGCGGTCGGCCTGGGGATGGCGGTGGCGTTGCTGTTCCGCCGCACCCACCCGAGCGCGGTGACGGTGGCGGTCGCGGCGCTCGCGCTGATCCAGGTCATCGCCCGCTGGGGCCCCCTCGTCTACGACGTGGCCGTCCTGATCGCGCTCTACAGCGTGGTCAAGTACGGCCGGCGGCTGCGCGACGGCGTGTTGGCCGGCGCTGTCGCGGCCGTCGGCGTGCTGCTGGCCGCCGCGCAGACCCCCAACGTCATCCAGTGGTGGGTGACCGCGCTGTGGTACGCGCTGGTCACCGGCGCGGTGTGGTTGGTCGCCCTGAACGTGCGGACCCGCCGGCTCTACGTGCTCAGCCTGGAGGAGCGGGCCAGCACCCTGGAACGCGAGCGGGAGGCCGAGTCCCGGGCGGCGGTCGCCGAGGAACGCACCCGGATCGCCCGGGAGCTGCACGACGTGGTCGCCCACAGCATGGCCGTGATGATCGTCCAGGCGGACGGGGCCCGATTCATGCTCGACCGTGACCCCGCCCAGGCCCGCACCGCCGTGAAGGTGGTCGCGGACACCGGTCGGCAGGCCCTCGAGGAGATGCGCCGCCTGGTCGGCGTTCTGCGCGACGCCGGCCCGGCCGGCCCGGACGGGGCCGACGGGCTCGCCGTGGCGGCCGATCCCGAGCACCGACGCCTCGCGCTGGCCGAGCTGCCCGACCTGCTGGCCCGGTTCGACGACGCCGGTCTGCACGTCCGCAGCACCGTCGCCGGTGCGCCACCGGCCCTGCCGCCGGGCCTGGAGCTGACCGTCTACCGGGTGGTGCAGGAGGCGCTGACCAACGCGCTCAAGCACGCCGGTGTCGGCGCCGGGGTCGAGGTCGTCCTGTCGTACACCGCGGAGGCCGTCGTGGTCCGGGTGGTCGACGACGGTCGCGGCCGACCGCTGGTCAGTCCGGCGCCGTCCGGCGGTCACGGCCTGCTCGGCATGCGGGAGCGGGTGACCGTGTACGACGGCAGCCTCACCGCCGGTCCCCGGCCGACCGGGGGCTGGCAGGTCGAGGTTCGGCTGCCGCTACCGTCAGAGCCGGCAACGGAGGTGATCGCGGCATGACGGTCCGGGTGGTGATCGTGGACGACCAGGCGCTGGTCCGCGCCGGGTTCCGGATGGTGCTGGAGTCCCAGCCCGACCTGGAGGTCGTCGGGGAGGCCATCGACGGCGCGGACGCCCTGCGGGTGCTCGCCCGCACCGAGGCCGACGTCGTCGTGATGGACATCCGGATGCCCACCATGGACGGGGTGGAGGCGACCCGTCGACTCTGCGCCGAGCGGTCCGCTGACGGCCCGCGGGTGCTGGTGCTGACCACCTTCGACACCGAGGCGGACGCGTTCGCGGCGCTGCAGGCCGGGGCGAGTGGCTTCCTGCTCAAGAACGTCCCGCCGGAGGAGCTGCTGGCCGCGATCCGGGTGGTGGCCCAGGGCGACTCGGTGGTGGCCCCGTCGATCACCCGGCGCCTGCTGGACCGGTTCGCCGGGCAGCTCGGCGCCGCCCCCAGCGCCGACCCTCGACTCGCGCAGCTCACCGACCGGGAACGGGAGGTGCTGCTGCTGGTCGCCCAGGGGCTGTCGAACGCGGAGATCGCCGCCCGGGTGCACGTGGCCGAGGCGACGGTGAAGACCCACGTCGGGCGGATCCTGGGCAAACTCCAGCTGCGCGACCGGGTCCAGGCGGTGGTCCTGGCGTACGAGAGCGGGCTGGTCACGCCCGGCGGATGACACCGCGTACGACCTGGGGCGTACCGGTCGGCGGGCGGACCGCGACCCGGGGCGCACGCAGGTCGAGCGCGCAGCTGGAGATCGACAGACCGGTGCCGGCCATAGCGTCGGAGGGGTCCGATCCGCCACCTGCACCGGGAGCCCCGCATGATCCGCCTGACCCTGCGTTCGCTGCGCGCCGAGGCGCTGCGCATGCTGCTCTCGGCGCTCGCCGTCGTGCTCGGCGTCGCGTTCGTCGCCGGCACGATGATCTTCGTCGACGGGATGCGGACCGGGGCGTACGAGCGGGCCGGCACCTTCGACCGCCACACCGACCTGGGGGTCTACTCGGCCGGCCGCGAGGTGCTGCCCCCGGCACTGGTCGAGCGGGTGCGGGCGGTCGACGGGGTGACCGCCGCCGCCGGTGAGCTGACCAACACCGCCGGCGTCGTCGGTGCCGACGGTCGGCCGGTGCTCGGCTTCACCATGCTCGTCGCCATCCCCACCGAGGACGCGCTGCGCTCGTACGACGTGGTGGCCGGCCGGTTGCCCGACCGGGCCGGGGAGGTGGTCCTCGACGCGCCGACGGCGACCGAGCAGGGCTTCGGGCTCGGCGCGACCGTGCGGATCGGCGCCACCGGTGGGGCGGCCCGCCCGTACATCCTGGTGGGCACCGTCGACGTGGCCGGCACCGCCCGCGACATCGGCGGTCCGTTCGTCGGCGTGGTCGGGCCGGACGCCCTGACCCTCACCGGCGAGCGGGGGTACGGCCGGATCATGGTGGCGGCCCGACCGGGGGCCGACGTCGCGGCGCTGATCGACAGGGTGCGCGCCGTGGCCGGCGCCGAGGCCACGGTGAAGAGCCGCCAGCAGATCCTCGACGAGGCAGTGGAGGACGCGGTGCGCAACGTGGACCAGTTCCGGATGCTGTTGTTGATCTTCGTAGGGGTCGCGATCGTGGTGGCCGGCTTCGTGATCGCCAACACCTTCGCGATCGTGCTGGCCCAGCGCACCCGGCGGACCGCGCTGCTGCGCCTGATCGGGGCCACCCGGGGACAGGTCTTCCGGTCCACACTGCTGGAGTCCGCGGTGCTGGGGCTGGTCGCTTCCGCGCTCGGGGTGCTGCTCGGGGTGGCCCTCGCCGCCGGGTTGCGGCTGCTGCTGTCCCACCTGGACGTGCCGGTCACCGGTGGGCTGACCGTGACCGGGTCGACAGTGCTCACCGGCCTGCTGCTGGGCACCGGGCTGACCGTGTGCGCCGCCCTCCTGCCGGCCTGGCGGGGGACGCGGATCGCCCCGGTGGCCGCGCTCACCGACGCCGCGGTACAGCCCAGCCGGAGTGCTGGTCGGGTACGGCTGAGCATCGGCGCGGTGGTCCTCGCCGTCGGCGTGGCCGCGCTGGCCGGCGCCGCTGGCGCCGGCCAACTGCTCCTGGTGGCGGTCGGTGGGGTGCTCACCTTCTTCGGAATCGTGCTGTTCGGGCCGGTGCTGGTTCCCGCGCTGGCCCGGGTGTTCGGCTGGCCGGTCCGACGGGCGCTCGGCGCCATCGGTGAACTGGCGGTCAGCAACACGGTGCGCAATCCACGGCGGGTCGCCGCGACCGCCACCGCGCTGGTGATCGGCATTGGACTGGTATCGGCGTTCATGGTCGGCGCCCGCAGCACCAAGGACGGCATCGAACGCAGCGTGGACGCCCAGATCGGAACGGACTTCGTGGTCAGCGGAATCGGTCAGGACCTGCCGGCCGCGCTCGTCGGTGAGCTGGCCTCCCGTCCCGAACTGGGTGTGGTGCACGAGCAGCGCAGCACCGTCGTCGACGACGTCGAGATCCGCGCGGCCCACCCGGCGCTGGTCGGCCGGACGCTGAGCGGGGTGCTGGCCGGCGACGCCGAGCGGGTCGGGCCGGGGCAGGTGCTGGTGCACCGCGAGTTGGCGAGGGCCCGCGGCTGGGAGGTGGGCTCACCGGTGACCGTCAGGGGGAAAGTGTTCCGGGTGGCCGCCGTGGTCACCGACGACACCCCGGACGGTGAGGTGCCGGCGGGTCACGTCATCGACCTGTCCGACCAGGACTTCGCCGCGCTCTTCCCCGCCCGACGCGGCTACCTGGCCGAGATCGACCCCGCCGCCGGGGTGAGCGCCGAGCGGGCCCGCGACGCGATCACCGTGGTGCTGGGCCGCTACCCCACGGTGAACCTGATGGACCAGGGCGCCTACAAGAAGATGCTCACCGGCACCGTGGACATGCTGCTCGCGTTCGTCACCGCGCTGCTCGGTCTGGCCGTCGTGATCGCCCTGGTCGGCGTGGCGAACACCCTGAGCCTGTCGGTGGTCGAACGGACCAGGGAGAACGCCGTGCTGCGGGCGGTCGGGCTCACCCGGGGGCGGATGCGGGCGGTGCTCGCCGTCGAGGCGGTGCTGATGGCGCTGGTCGGCGCGGTGCTCGGGGTCGGACTCGGCACCGGAGTCAGCGCGTCCACGATGGCCCTGCTGGACCGTCTCGGCGGCGACTTCCACGTGGTGCTGCCGCTCGGCCAGCTCGGGCTGATCCTCGGTGTCGCGGTGCTCGCCGCCCTGCTGGCCTCGGTGCTGCCGGCCCGCCGGGCGCTGTCCCGCCCGGTCGTCGAGGCGCTCGCCGACCAGTGACCCGGTCGCGGTCCGGACGGCCGGGTCGGATCCCGGCCACCGGACGGACATCCGCCGGCCGGTCCCGCCATCTTCCCCGGCGGCGGGACCGGCCAGCGGTGCCGGGTCTACAGGCGCTCGACCATCGGGCCGACGCACCGGTTGCGGGTGTCGAAGACGTAGCGGGCGTGCCGGACCACGAGGTCGTAGTCGAAGGTGTCATGGTCGGTGACCACCACCACGGCGTCGGCCGCGCGCACCTCACGCTCACTGAGCCCCACCACTGTGATCCCGGCCGGGATCTGGTGCGCCTCGGCGTACGGCTCGACGGCGTGCACCTCGGCGCCGAGGGACTGCAGGCGACGGGCCACGTCCACAGCGGGGGAGTCGCGCATGTCGCCGGTGTTCTTCTTGTACGCCAGACCGAGCAGCAGCAGTCGGGCGCCGCTGACGGCCCGGCCGTCCCGGTTCAGCCCTCCCATGATCCGCTGCGCGACGTGTTCGGGCATCTCGTGGTTGACGTCGTTGGCCAGCTCGATGAACCGGAACTGCCGCCCGAGGCGACGCTTGACCTGCCAGGACAGGTAGCACGGGTCGATCGGCAGGCAGTGCCCGCCGACGCCGGGGCCGGGTCGGAACGGCATGAAGCCGAACGGCTTGGTCGAGGCGGCGTCGATCGCCTGCCAGACGTCGATGTCGAGGTGGTGCGAGAGCATGGTCAGCTCGTTGATCAGCGCGATGTTGACCTGGCGGAAGGTGTTCTCGATCAGCTTGGTCAGCTCGGCGACGCGGGTGGAGTCCACCGCTACGGTGCGTTCCACGAGGCGCTGGTAGAACCCGTCCACCCGGGCCAGCGCCGCCGGGTCCACACCGGAGACGACCTTCGGGGTGTTCTCCAGGCGCCAGGTCGGGTTACCCGGGTCGATCCGTTCGGGGCTGTAGCCGAGGTGGAAGTCACCGGGGCTGGTCAGGCCGCTCGCCGACTCCAACAGCGGGCGCAGCAGCTCCTCGGTGGTGCCCGGGTAGGTGGTCGATTCCAGGATCACCGTGCAGCCCGGGCGAACGTACGGGCCGATGCCGATGCCGGCCTGCTCGACGAAGCTGAGGTCCGGGGTCCCGTCGCGCAGCGGGGTCGGCACCGTGATGACGCAGATGTCGAAGCCCTCGGCGTCGGTGTACTCCGTGCTGGGGTGGTAGCGGCCGCTGCCCAACGCGCGGCCCAGCCGGTCGGCCGGAATGTCCTCGACGAACGACTCGCCGGAGGCGAGACGCTTCACCCGGTCGGCGTCGACGTCGAGACCGACGACGTCCAGGCCCGCTTCGACGGCCCGCATGGCCAGCGGCAGTCCGACGTACCCCTGACCGATCACGACCAGCTTTTCAGCGCTCACCCAGGCTCCCGCAGCAGATGGTGTTAATAGCCTGCTGAGGAGCCTAGAGGCGTCTTCGGCGTCGTAAGTCCGTTTTGGGGATATCGGTGCTGATGGGACTGGCGGGGGGTCGGCCCGGCGGTCGGCTCACCCGCCCGCCGGCACCTCCGGTTCGACCGCCGGGCTGGAGCTGGCGGGCGGATCAGCGGGCGCGCTGGTCGTCGGCGGCGCGGCCGTCGTGGGCGCCGCGCTGGTGGGGGGCGGTGCCGTGGTGACGCCCACCGACGGGGTCGGCGAGTTGACGGTCTCGCTCGGCTGCGGGGTCGGCGTGGCGGAGACCGACGCCGACGGGGAGTTGCCGGCGACGTGCGGCCGATCCGGGCGGCCCGGCCCGACGCTGGTGATCTGCTCGTTGGCCGCGGGAAGGTCGACGGGGCCGGTCGGCGCCACCGTCGGCGAGGGGGCCGGCAGATTGACCGCCGGGTTCTCACCGGCGTCACGCGTCGCGGCCAGCGCCGCGCCGAGCCCGACCAGCGCGACCAGCATGGCCGCCGCCGCGCCGACGAGCGGACCCCGCCGTCGCTGCCGCCTGTCCGCCACGGCCGCGCCGGCCGGCACGTCCGTCCGGGTGCCCGGCCCGGCGTCGCGCAGCGCGACCGGCCCGGCCATCGCCGTCGGCGGCTCGCCGCCGGTGACCGCCGTCCGAGCGGCCTCGGCCATCGCCGCTCCGCTGGTGAATCGGTCCAGCGGATCCTTGGCCAGGGCCCGCGACACCAGGGCTCGGACCGCCTCCGGAATGTCGTGCGGCAGCTCCGGCGGCTCGTCGTCCAGGTGCCGCACGGCGACCTGGAGCGGATTGTCACCGGTGAACGGCGGACTGCCGGTCAGGCAGCAGTAGGTGACCGCGCCCAGGGCGTAGATGTCGGTGGCACCGCTGACCGGCCTCCCGGCGGCCTGCTCGGGGGCCATGTAGAGGGCGGTGCCCGGCACCGCGTTGGTGCTGGTGATGCTGGTGATGTCGGTGGAGCGGGCCACGCCGAAGTCCACCAGGACGACAGTGCCGTCCTCCTGCACCAGCAGGTTGCTGGGCTTGACGTCGCGGTGCACGATGCCGCCGCGGTGCGCCGCGTTGAGCGCCGCGGCCGCCTGCGCCACGATCGACATCGTCTCGGCCACGTCGAGCCGCCCGGCCGCCTCGATCCGCTTGGACAACGGCTCGCCGGCGACGAACTCCATGACGAGGTAGTCGGCCCGCCCGCCGTCGGGGAGGTCGTCCGCTCCGCAGTCGAAGACCTGCACGATGCCGGGGTGCCGCAGCGCCGCCATGATCCGTGCCTCGGCCCGGAACCGGGCGATGAAATCGGGATCGGAGACCAGCGCCGGCAGGAGAACCTTGACCGCTACCTGCCGGCCGAGGATCAGGTCGGAGGCACGCCAAACGTCGCCCATGCCGCCCGTGGCGACACGTTCGTCCAAGCGGTAGCGACCGCTGAGTACGACCTCCGATGACAACACCGCATTACCGTACCCAGAGTGGCGCGGGGCGGCGCACCGTGGCAGGGCCGCCGGGCGGCTGGTTCAGACCGGCGGATCCGGCCTGACCAGTGTGGACGCCCACCCTTCGTGACGGTGCGAATGTGTGGTGTCACGAAAAGCGACTATTTTCGGCTCTCCGGTCGTCGACGGTGGCAAGAAACCGCCTCCAGGCGTGGTGGGCGTCCGTCGCGTACCGTCCGTGACGGCGACGCGCCGTCGCGCCAGGTTGATAATTGTCACTCTTCCGTGACATGACGCCGACTTGTCGCGTCGTGAGCCCGCTCCTAGCGTTAGCCCGGCTCAGGTCCTCCCGCCTACGTCGGCGCCCAGCGCGCCGACCGACCACCCTGGCGCCGGCCCCCGGACACGCCGCCCCGACAATCGGGGGCGCGGGCACAATCAGAGCGGTGGAGGGCGGTGCGGTGCTGGTGCTGATCGGGCGGACGACTCGTGCCGCGTGGTGCCCGCCAGCCCGGCTGGTCGGGCCGACACGCCGTGAACCATGCGTGGACCGCGCATGAGCACCGACCTGTCGGAGGTGGTGACCGCCGCGCAGGCCGGGGACGAGGAGGCGTTCCGCCTGCTCTACCGCAGCCTCCAGCCCGGGCTGCTGCGGTACCTGACCGCGCTCGTCGGGGCCGACGCCGAGGACGTCGCCAGCGAGACCTGGCTCCAGATCTCCCGAGACCTGCCCGGCTTCAGCGGGGGCGAGTTCCGGGCCTGGGCGGTCACCATCGCCCGTAACCGCGCGATGGACCACCTGCGCCGGATGCGTCGCCGCCCCTCGCTCCCGGTCCCGGTGCAGGCGCTCGTCGAGCTCGCCAGCGACGCGGACACCGCCGAGCGAGCCAGCGAGACGCTCGGTACGGAGACCGCCCTCGCGCTGATCGCCACCCTCCCGCCCCGGGAGGCCGAAGCAGTCCTGCTGCGCGCCGTGATCGGGCTGGACGCGGGATCCGCCGGACGGGTGCTGGGCCGCCGGGCCGGCGCCGTGCGGACCGCCGCCCATCGTGGCCTACGCCGGCTCGCGGTCCTGCTGGAGCGCCAGACCCCGGCCGAGTCGTCGGCCGGGGTCGAGGGGGTGCCGCCGCCGCGTGCGGGAGGCAGCCCTGCCCTGCGGGCATCGCACGTCGAACCGGCGGACGGCTGACGTGAGGGGACTCCCGATGAACCCGTTCCGGCGGGCCGACCACGCCGACACCGAGCGGATGCTCGACGCGGCCTCTGCCCGGGTGGACGCCACGCGGGATCAGGGCCCCTCCGCCGCAGTGGACGCGAGCTCACCCGAGGCGCACCTGAACGCCCGCGACGTGCCCCCGGCCGAGCCGGTGGCCGCCTTGCTCGCCGCCGCGGCCGGCCCCGTCCGCCCGAGTGAGCTGGCCGGGGAGGACGCCGCGGTTGCCGCGTTCCGGGCCGCCCGGGTGAACCCGGCGCCGGCCGTGCCGCAGCGGCCACGCCGTCGCCGGATGACCACCGGCGCGGTGGCCTGGATCGGCGCGGTGGCAGCAACCGCCACCGCGGGAGCCGCCTTCGCCGCGGTCACCCGGGAACGGCCGCCGGACCCGGTCCCACCGGCACCGTCACGTCCGTCGCCCACGCCGCACCAGAGCGCATCCCGGTCGGCCGGGCCCGATCCGTCGGTGGGCCCCGGTGTCCCGCCGCCGCCGGGTGCGCCGCCGTCGGTCACCGCCACGCCGCCGGCCGGTCCCACCGCCGCCGCCCACGTGCACGGACTGTGCCGGGCGTGGCGGGCGAAGAAGCCCGAGCAGCGGGAGAAGGCCCTGCGCACGCCGGGCTTCGAGAAGCTGGTGACCGCCGCCGGCGGTCACGCCGAGGTCGAGGCGTACTGCCAGCGGCTGGTACCCGAGACGAAGCCGTCCGAGCCGGCGAAGGCCACGCCCTCCGAGTCCCCGAAGAGCAAGCCGCCCTCTTCGGGGAAAGCCCCGCCGTCACCGCCGGGCCCGGGCCACCGCGCCGGCGGCTGACCGGTCGGCGGCGGAAGCGGTTTGGTTCCGCCCTGCTTCGGAAATTCGTCTGTTAGACAGAGATTGGTGGCACCGTGCACGCCTCCGACGGTGTCGGTGGGTGGGTTTACGGTGGCACAGTGTGCCGGGCCTGGCACACGGAGAGGGGGCCCGACCCTTGGTGACGTCATCCGAGCTGGACCACAGCGCCATCCTGCGCGAGTCCGCAGCCGCCGTCCGACATCTCGCCCGGATCTGCTTCAAGACCGGCCCACCCACCCACACCGGCGTCGAACTGGAATGGACAGTGCACGACGCCGCCGATCCCGCCCGCCCCGTCGACGCGACGCGGCTGCGGGCGGCGCTGGGGCGGCACAGCCCCGCCACCCTGGATGCCACCAGCCCAGCCGAGCCGCTGCGGCACGGCGGCACGGTCACCCTGGAGCCGGGTGGCCAGTTGGAGATCTCCACCCCGCCCCGCCCCTCGGTCGCCGCATTGATCCGCGCCACCGAGGCCGACATCGCCCAGGTCACCGACCTGCTGGCCGCCACCGGGCTGATCCTCGGCAGCAGCGGCATCGACCCCCACCGACGGCCCCGCCCGGTGGTGGAAAATCCCCGTTACCGCGCGATGCGCGCAGCCTTCGACCGCCACGGCCCGGCCGGCCGCACGATGATGTACAGCACCGCCGGGCTGCAGATCTGCCTCGACGCCGGTGAGCCGGACCAGGTCGCCGACCGGTGGGCCGCGGCCCACGCGGTCGGGCCCCCACTGCTCGCCGCGTTCGCCTCCGCCCCCCGACACGCCGGGCGGGGCACCGGTTGGGCCTCCGCCCGGATGGCCGCCTGGCTGGCCATCGACCCGGCTCGGACCCGCCCGGTCTGGTCGCCCTCCCGAGCCGAGGGCGACCCGACCGACGCCTGGATCAGCTACGTGCTCGCCGCGCCGCTGCTCTGTCTGCGCCGGCACGGCGCCGACTGGAACGCGCCGCCGGGGGTGACCTTCGCCGACTGGCTCGACGGCGCGCTGCCACGACCGCCCACCACCGATGACCTCGACTACCACGTCAGCACCCTCTTTCCGCCGGTACGGCCGCGCGGCTACCTGGAACTGCGCTACCTCGACGCCCAACCCGATCGCGGCTGGCGGCTGCCACTGGCGGTGCTGACCGCCCTGTTCGCCGACCCGGGCACCGTGCGCGAGGCGTACACGATCGCCATGCCGGTGGCGCACCGATGGTCGGCCGCCGCCCGACACGGCCTGGCCGACCCGGCGCTGGCCGCTGCCGCGGCGGCCCTGCTCGACCTGGCCCTGAGCGCCATGCCACGACTGGAGCTGCCGGCCAGCACCCACGACGAGATCCGGCGAGGGCTACGCCAGCGGCGGGCCGCCGCGGAGAGGAGAGACCAGTGAGCGCGAGGAGTGAGCCGGTGGTGCGAGCCCCGCAGGCGGGCCGGGTCGACGGCGAACGGTTGCGCGATCACATCGCCGCGGAGTTGGCGCGGGCCCGCGCCCGCACCGCCTTGCTGACCGAGGCGGTCGACGACGCCGACCTGACGCGCCAGCACTCACCGCTGATGTCGCCGTTGGTCTGGGACCTCGCCCATGTCGGTAACCAGGAGGAGCTCTGGCTGGTCCGGGACGTCGGAGGCCGGGAGCCGGTCCGCTGCGACATCGACGAGTTGTACGACGCGTTCAAGCAGCCGCGCCGGGACCGGCCCACGCTGCCGCTGTTGCCGCCCGCGGAGGCACGCGCCTACCTGGCCACCGTTCGGGACAAGGTGCACGACCTGCTCGACGCGGTGGCCTTCACCGAGCGGCCGCTGGTCGCCGACGGGTTCGCCTTCGGCATGATCGTGCAGCACGAGCAGCAGCACGACGAGACCATGCTCGCCACCCACCAGCTGCGTTCGGGGCCGGCGGTGCTGCACGCCCTGGCGCCGCCCGAGCCGTCGGTCCGGGTCGGCGCGGAGGTGCTGGTGCCGGCCGGCGAGTTCACCATGGGCACCGACACCGACCCGTGGGCGTTGGACAACGAACGTCCGGCGCACCGGGTCGACCTCCCGGCGTACGTCATCGACGCCGCTCCGGTGACCAACGGCCAGTACGCGGCCTTCATCGCCGACGGTGGCTACACCGACCAGCGCTGGTGGAGCGCAGCCGGCTGGGAGCATCGGGTCCGGGAGCAGCTGAGCGCCCCGATGCACTGGCGAGCCGACGGCGACGACTGGTCATACCGGCGCTTCGGTCGGTGGGAGCACGTCCGCGCCGACGAGCCGGTGGTTCATGTGTGCTGGTACGAGGCGCAGGCGTACGCGGCGTGGGCCGGCAAACGGCTGCCGACGGAGGCGGAGTGGGAGAAGGCGGCCCGGTGGGATCCGAGCACCGGGCGGTCGCGGCGTTACCCCTGGGGGGACGACGACCCGACCGAGGCGCACGCCAACCTCGACCAACGCCATCTGCGGCCGGCGCCGGTGGGCGCGTACCCGGGCGGCGCCTCGCCGTTGGGTGTGCACCAGCTCATCGGCGATGTCTGGGAGTGGACCTCGACCGCGTTCGACGGACATCCGGGGTTCGCCGCGTTCCCCTACCGGGAGTACTCGGAGGTCTTCTTCGGTGGCGACCACCGGGTGCTGCGCGGTGGTTCGTTCGGCACCGACCGCTCTGCCTGCCGGGGCACCTTCCGTAACTGGGACTATCCGATCCGCCGGCAGATCTTCAGCGGTTTCCGCTGCGCCCGCGACGCGCGCCCGGACGAGTCGTACCGGTGAGTCGCCGCACGACCGGCGGCCCGCTGGCGGGCCGGGGGCGCTGATGTGTCGCCACCTGGCCTACCTGGGGCCGCCGGTCACCCTGGCCGAGTTGTTGTTCGACCCTCCGCACTCGCTGGTGCGGCAGTCCTGGGCGCCCCGCGACATGCGTGGCGGCGGCACGATCAACGCCGACGGGTTCGGTGTGGGCTGGTACCCGGGTGAGGGTGAGCCGGTGCGGTACCGGCGGGCGCAGCCGATCTGGAGCGACCCGACCATCGCCCAACTGGCGGCGGTGACCCGCAGCGCGGCGGTGGTGGCGGCGGTGCGCTCGGCCACGGTCGGGATGGCGGTGCTCGACGGTGCGGCGGCGCCCTTCGCCGAGGGGCGGTGGCTGTTCAGCCACAACGGCGTGGTCCGCGGCTGGCCGGACGCCGTGGTGCCGCTCGCCGCCGGCCTGCCGGTGCGTGACCTGCTCACGCTGGACGCCTCCACCGACTCGGCGCTGCTCTGGGCGTTGGTGCGGCATCGGTTGCGCGCCGGTGCCGACCCGGTCGAGGCGCTCGGGCGGACGGTGACCGAGGTGGCCGCCGCCGCCCCCGGGTCGCGGCTCAACCTGCTGCTCACCGACGGGCGTCGGGTGGTGGCCAGCGTGGCGGGGCACGCGCTGTCGGTGCGTGAGTCGCCGGGTGCGGTGCTGCTGGCCTCCGAGCCGCACGACGACGATCCCGGGTGGCGGTCGGTGCCGGAGGGGCACCTCGTCGTCGCCACCGCGGGTGAGGTGCGGGTACGTCCACTGCCGACCCCGCTGGGCGGGGCCGGGCAGGCACGCAACGGCTGATCGAACGACAGGAGCGAACCGATGACTGCGGAACCCCTGGAGATCTACCTCGAAGAGGGTGACCTGGAGCGTGGCCTGCGCGACGATGTCCGGGCCGGGCTGAGCGCCGGGTCGAAGTGGCTGCCGCCGAAGTGGTTCTACGACGCCCGGGGCAGCGACCTCTTCGAGGAGATCACCCGACTGCCCGAGTACTACCCGACCCGGGCCGAGCGGGCCGTGCTGGCCGCGCACGCACCGGACATCGCCACGCTGACCGGGGCCAAGACGCTCATCGAGTTGGGCTCCGGCTCGTCGGAGAAGACCCGACTGCTGCTGGACGCCTTCACCCGCCGTGGTGGGCTGGGCACGTTCGTCCCCCTCGACGTGTCGGTCAGCGCGCTGCGCGGGTCCACCGCCCAGATCGCGGCCGACTATCCCCACCTGCGGGTGCGGGGCATCGTGGGGGACTTCACCCGGCAACTGGACCGGCTGCCCACCGGCGGTCGACGGTTGGTGGTGTTCCTCGGCGGCACCATCGGCAACCTGTTGCCCGCCGAGCGGGCCGAGTTCCTGACGGCGATGCGCGCCGCGCTGGAGGTCGGCGACTGGTTGTTGCTCGGCACGGACCTGGTGAAGGACCCTTCGGTGATCGTGCCGGCGTACGACGACGCCGCCGGGGTCACCGCCGAGTTCAACCGCAACGTGCTGCACGTGATGAATCGGGAGTTGGGCGCCGACTTCGACCCGGAGGCGTTCGCGCACGTCGCCGTGTGGGATCCCGACCACGAGTGGATCGAGATGCGGTTGCGGGCGACCCGGCCGATGAGCGTGCGGGTGCTGGGGCTGACAGTCGACTTCGCGGAGGGGGAGGAGTTGCGCACCGAGGTCTCGGCGAAGTTCCACCGGGACGGGATCGCCGCGGAACTGGCCACGGCCGGCTTTGCCACGGCGCAGTTCTGGACCGATCCGGACGCGCTCTTCGGTGTCACGCTGGCGCGGGCGCGGTGAGCCTGTTCACCCGGCTCCGCCGGTCCCGGAGGTGATCCGATAGGCTGACCGCGCGAAGGGGAGTAGCCCCCAATGTCGTGGTCGACATACTGGTGCGTTCCGCATCCGGCCACGCGGCCCCGGTTTTCCCGGGGCGGGCGAGACCTTCGACTCAGGCTGTTGCAGCCGGGTCGAGGGCGCCCCTGTGCCTCTTCCCGGCGTGAACGGGAAGGACGTCATGGAGGGATTTTTCGCCGCGCTGGTCGTCAGCTTCGGCGTCATCTTCGTCGCTGAGCTGGGGGACAAGTCCCAGCTGATGGCGCTGACCTTCGCTACGCGGTTCAAACCGATTCCGGTGCTGATCGGCATCACGGTCGCCACCGCGGTGGTGCACCTGGCGTCGGTCGCCATCGGCGCGGGTCTCGGGGCGGTGCTGCCGACCGAGTGGATCTCCCTGGTCGCCGGCGTGGCGTTCCTCGGGTTCGGTGCGTGGACGTTACGCGGGGACAAGCTCACCGAGGAGGAGAAGCGCAAGGCGGAGAAGACCAACAAGACCGCGCTGGTGGCGGTGTCGGTGGCGTTCTTCCTCGCCGAGCTGGGCGACAAGACGATGCTCGCCACGATCACGCTCGCCACCAAGTACGGCTGGTTCGGCGTCTGGCTCGGCTCCACCATCGGCATGGTGGCCGCCGACGCGCTGGCCATCCTGGTCGGCCGGATGCTCGGCCGGCGGTTGCCGGAGAAGACCATCAAGTACGGTGCCGCGATCCTCTTCGCCATCTCCGGTCTCTGGCTGATCCTGGAGGCGGTGAACGAGCTGACCTGAGCGCCGACTAGCTGCCCGGAGGGCGGGTAACGGCCCGGGGTGGAGCCGGCCGAGTTGTTGCGCCAGGGCGACCAGGTGCTGGTTGCCGTGGTCGAGGTGGCCGGCGCGCTGGTGATCTTCGTTGGCGCGGTGTGGGCGGCGGTGCGGTTCGTGGTCGAAGGACTGCGACACCGCAGCGCCGCCCGCTTCACGCCGATCCGGCTGTCGCTGGGTCGCTTTCTGACCCTCGGCCTGGAGTTCCAGTTGGCGGCCGACGTGCTGCGCACGGCGGTGTCCCCGTCGTTCACGCAGATCGGCCAATTGGCCGCCATCGCGACGATTCGAACGGCGTTGAACTACTTCCTGGGCCGCGAGATCCGTCAGGAGCAGCGTCAGGTGGCCGAGGGCGAGCGTCGCGCGTGATGGGCGCCCTGGTCACGGCGGTCACCGCCCTGGCGCTGGTCGCCGGGGTGCTCACTACGCTCACCACCGGGGCGCTGCGCAGCGGTGTTCGGGTCCTGCTGGACCTGCTCACCGCGGCCGGCCTGCTCCGGCTTGCCGGCGAACCGGGTTGGAACGGCCTGGCCGGCGCGGTGGCGATCATCGTCCTGCGTCAGCTGCTCGGGGCGGCGCTCGGCAGCTCACCCCCGTGGTCCGGCCGACAATCTGCGGCGCGCTGCGCCGAGGACGATCACCACCTACCGTTGGCCTCAACAGGTGAAACGGGAAAAGCGGGAGGATGACCAGATGAGCCGGCACGACGAACCGAACGAGTACGGCTTCGCCGGCGGTGCCACCGCCCCGGAGCCGCCACCCGGCGGCAAGCCCGACGAGCAGGATCGCGCCGAGGCGGTGGCGGTGCCGGGCGACGACCTCACCGGGCCGACGGCCGAGGCGCTGGTCGAGGAGACTGAGGATCTGCCCCCCACCGACCGGCGCCACTGAGCGCGGGCGCACGCGGTTGGTGCGCCGGCGCGGCACGACGGTGAACCCGCGCCGCGCCGGCGTGTTCAGCGGGCGTCGGGGTGTTGGTAGACGTCGGGTACACCGTCCCCGTCGGCGTCCAACCGCTCCCGCTGCGCCACCCTCCGGTACGCGGCGTTGCGGCGGCTGAGCACGGTGGCGGCCAGCCCGGCGGAGATCAGCGAACCGAGCAGCACGGCCGCCTTGACCCGGTCGTCGGCCGTGCTGCCCGCCCCGAACGCCAGGTCGCCGATCAGCAGCGAGACGGTGAAGCCGACGCCGGCCAACAGGGCGATTCCGAGCAGGTCGGTCCAGGTGATGTCCTCGTCCAGTTCGGCGCGGGTGAACCGGGCCAGCAGGTAGGTCGAGCCGAAGATGCCGATGCTCTTGCCGAACACCAGGGCGGCGACGATGGCGATCACGATCGGGTCGCTCAGCAGGGCGCCCAGGTCGGCGCCCCGCACTGTCACCCCGGCGGCGAAGAGGGCGAAGATCGGCACCGCGAAGCCGGCCGACACGGGCCGCCAGCGGTGCTCCAGGCGGGCGGCGAGCCCGCCCTCGCCCGCCTCCGCGCCGGTGGTGGCCGACTGGTCCCCGGCCGCCGGTCGGCGGGCGAGCACCGGGACCGTGAAGCCGAGCAGGACACCGGCGACCGTGGCGTGCACGCCCGAGGCGTGCACCAGTGTCCAGGCGGCGACGGCGAGGGGGATCAGCGCCCACCACCAGGTGCGCCCCCGCTGCACCAGCACCGCGAAGAGCGCGATCGGCGCGAACGCGGCCAGCAGCGGAACGGGCTGGAAATCGGCGGTGTAGAAGATCGCGATGATGGTGATCGCGAACAGGTCGTCGACCACCGCCAGGGTGAGCAGGAATGCCCGTAGCCCCTGGGGCAGATGTGAGCTGACCACCGCGAGGACGGCGAGCGCGAAAGCGATGTCGGTGGCGGTCGGAATGGCCCACCCGCGCAGGCCCTCCCCGCCGCCGTTCAGCACCACCGCCACGTAGATCAGCGCCGGCAGCAGCATCCCGCCGAGCGCGGCCGCCACCGGCAGCGCGGCGCGGCGCGGGTCGCGCAGGTCACCGGCGACGAACTCCCGTTTGAGCTCCAGGCCCACGACGAAGAAGAAGATGGCCAGCAGGCCGTCGGCCGCCCAGGTGGCCAGATTCAGGTCGAGGTGCCAGGGCGCACCGGGCCAGGGCACGAGGTCGCCGAGCCGGGTGTACCAGTCGGACCACGGGGAGTTGGCCCAGATCAGCGCGATCAGAGCGCCCGACAGCAGCAGCGCGCCACCGACGGTCTCGGTGCGCAGCACGTCGGCCAGGTGCCGGGCCTGCGGCCAGGATGATCGGGAGAACAGCCGGGTCTTCGGCGGGTGCGGGTCGGACGGTGGGGTGGGGAAGGTCAACGTCGGCTCACCTACAGGAGTCGGGACAGCAGGTTTCCACTCGCCGACCAGACTTCCCGGCACCCCGCTGTCGACCCTATCCGGCGGCGCGGTCGGCGGCGACCGCTGGGCCGATCGGACGCCGTCGGATCGGCCTTTGACTTTTTCCCGGTTGTCGCCGCTGCCGAATGGGCGTTTGTCGGGTTGGTCATGCGGGCGCACATCTCGCCACCGGAATATAGGTAACTCCGGACATAAGCCGTATGAGCCGCTTTAATGGTTTCACGAGTTTAGAGACGACCTTGGGGGTTTTCGTGAAGTTCTTTGCCGTAACCGGACCGGCTCGGGGGCGCTCCTGATGGACCTGCTCCGCCAATTGCGCCACGTGCGTCGGCACTGGTGGGTCGCGCTGGTCACGGTCATGGTGGCTCTCGGCGTCTCGGCGTTCCTGACGGTACGGGCCCAACCCCGCTACGTCGCCTCGGTGACCTTCTTCGTCACCACCCCCAACACCGGCGTCACCGACGCCTACCAGGGTGGGCTCTTCCTCCAGCAGCGTGTCAAGTCGTACGCCGACCTGCTCAGCAGCGACCGGCTGGCGCAGAGCGTGGTGGCCGAGACACCGGTCGGCCTCACCGCCGACGAGGTCCAGCGCCGGGTGAGCACCTCCACCGAGACCGGCACCGTCATGCTGCGGGCGTCGGTCACCGACACCGACCAGACCCGCGCGTTGCGCGTGACGGAGAGCCTCGCCAACAAGTTCGTCGAACTCGTACAGAAGGTGGAGACCACCCCGGAGGGCAAGGCGCCCATCAAGATCGAGGTGGTCAGTGGCCCGCGGGTCAGCGCCGACCCCGTCTCGCCGCAACCGGTCCGCAACCTCACCCTCGGTGGCCTGGTCGGCCTGCTCCTCGGCATCGGTCTGGCGATCCTGCGCGGCGTCGCCGACGTCCGACTGCGCGACGCCGCCGGCCTGCAACGCGCCACGGGCAGCCCGCTGCTCGGTGAGATCCCGTTCGAGGCCAACGCCCGCAGCGCGCCGCTCATCGTGGGCGACGCTTCGACCTCCGCGCGCGCCGAGGCGGTCCGCAAGCTGCGGACCAACCTGCGCTTCGTGGACGTCCACGAGCCGGCCCGGGTCATCGCGGTGACCAGCGCCCTACAGGGCGAGGGCAAGACCACCCTCTCCTGCAACCTGGCCATCGCCCTGGCCGAGGCGGGTTGGCGGGTGCTGCTGGTCGACGCCGATCTGCGCCGCCCGAAGGTCGACGACTACCTGGGCCTGGACGCCGGCGTCGGCCTCACGGACGTGCTGGTCGGCGACGTGAAGGTGGGCGACGTCGTGCAGCGCTGGGGCGACAAGTCGCTGCTGGTACTGCCCAGCGGGTCGGCCCCGCCGAACCCGAGCGAGCTGCTCGGCTCCAAGGCCATGTCGGACCTGCTGCTGGCGCTGCGCGAGTCGGCGGACATCGTGATCATCGACACCGCGCCGCTGCTGGCGGTGACCGACGGCGTGGTGGTGGCCGTGCAGGCCGACGGCGCGCTGCTGGTGACCCAGCAGGGCCGCACCTCGCGGACCCAGGTCGCCGCGGCGGCCCGGTCACTGCACTCGGTCTCGGTCCGGCTGCTCGGCTGTGTGCTCAACATGGCCAAGGTGGCCAAGGCGGAGGCGTACCAGTACGAGGCCTACCGGGTGGTGGCCTCGACGGCCGAGGCGTCGGTGCCGGCCGAACGGGCCTCGTCCGGCCGGCACAGCGCGACCGCCGACGGGGTCAACGGAGTCCCCGACCACACCCAGGAACTCACCCGGCTGCCCCGATGAGCGCGGCGAGGGGTCGCAGCGACCGTTCGATCTCCTCGGCGCAGCGTCGGAAGTCGGCCGGCGTGCCGCCGATCGGGTCCCGGAGGTCGTCCTCGTCGGGGGCAGCGGGTTGCAGTCGTCCCCGGGCCTGCGCGGCGGCGACGATCGCCGCCCGCAGCGGGTCGTCGGCCAGGTCGGTGGGCGGTTCGGCCGCCGCGGCCAGCCGACCGAACTGGCGCAGCGTGAACGTCCGGTGCAGCGCTCCCGGCGCCAACGCGGTGCAGACCGAGCGTTGGCGCCGGGTCGCGGTCAGCACGAGCGTCGCGTCGACCAGATACTCGGGGCGCAACCCCCGGGTCCGGAACGCCGTCGCGTCCGTGCCGTTCTCCGTCGCGACCTCCAGGGCGTACGGGTGCATGGCCAGCCCGTCGATCGCGTCGGTGCCGGCGCTGGCCACCTCGACGGGTCGGTCGGCCAGCAGCCGGCGGGCCAGGTACTCGGCCATCGGTGACCGGCACAGGTTGGCATGGCAGACGAACAACACGCGATCAGCCATCGGTGCCCCTCTCATCGGTACGGACACCGAAGCGCGCACCGCGGGGGCGGTGCGTCGACGTCGGTGGCCGTGCGGGGAGGGGTTGTCGGCATCGTACGCGCGCCGCACGCCGGCCGGTCGTGGTGCCGCGCCGGTCGTCGGCGATCCCGGTGGGACGGGGGCGTACCGGTGAAGATCGGCATCCTGTCGTACCACTTTCCGCCCGAGCCGGCGTTCATCCCGGGCAGCCTCGCGGAGGAGCTGGCCGCGCGCGGACACGAGGTACGGGTCCTCACCGGCTTTCCGGACTACCCCGGTGGCCACGTCTATCCCGGCTGGCGGCAGCGGTGGCACCACGAGACGCACAGCGAACGGCTGAGCGTGCGACGGGTCCCCCGGTACCCCGGTGGCGCCACGTCCGTCGGCGGTCGAATGGCCAGTTACCTCTCCTTCGCCGGCAGCGCGGGGCTGGTCGCGCGCCGCTTCCTGGGCGACGTGGACGCGCTCTACGTCTTTCAACTGCCGGCGACGACGTTCGCCGCCGCCGCGGTGCTCCGGCTGCTCGGCCGGGTGCCCGCGGTGCTGCACGTCCAAGACGTCTGGACCCGCGACGGCGCGGACGAGGGCGGCGAGGGGCGCTGGGCGGCCCGGATGGGCAGCACGATGACCCGGATCTATCGGACCGCCGCGCGAATCGCGGTGGCGGCGCCGTCGATGCGGGACCTGGTGGTCGCCGCCGGCGCTGACCCGGCCCGGGTCCGGCTGGTGCTGAACTGGACCGACGAGCGGATCTTCTACCCGGCGACACCCGGCGCGGCGGCCCGCCAGCTGGTCCGTCGCGACGGTCGGTGCGTGGTGATGCACGCCGGGACCATCGGGGCGCGACAGGGACTCGAGACCGCGGTCCGTGCGGCCGCGGCACTGGATCGGACGATGGATCTGGTCCTCGTCGGTTCCGGCGCGGCGGAGCGGCGGGTGCGGGGGCTCGCCGCCGAGCTGGGTGCCCAGAACGTCCGTTTCCTGGAGCGGCGGTCGCCGGTCGACATGCCCGAGCTGTACGCCGCCGCCGACTACCAGCTGGTCATGTCGCGCGACCTTCCGGAGCTGCGCAGCACGGTGCCCGGCAAACTCCAGGCCGCGCTGTCCTGCGCCGCGCCGGTGATCGCCTCCGCCGGTGGGGACACGGCCGATCTGGTCGAACGGGTTCGGGCCGGGCTGTCCTGCCCGCCCGAGGACTGGGCGGCCCTGGCCGACAGATTCTGGTTGGCCGCCACCATCCCGCCGCCGACCCGCACCGAGATGGGTCGCCGGGGGAGGGCGGCGTACCTGCGCGAGATGTCGTTGCCCGGCGGCGTGGATCGGATCGAACGGCTGTTGCACGAGGCGGCTGGACGGATCGCCGAACCCGCCGTGGAACCACGAAGAAAGCTCGCTTAAGGGACGACAATTGCGATAACGGCATGAACTTCCCTTAGACGTGCTAAGAACGTCAGGGAATCGACCTTCTGTCCGGTTCCGCGAATGGGAGTTAGGTGTGACGGTGAGCGAACGTCCGATCCGGCGGCGGAGCCGGTCCCGGCGTCGTCGGCGGGCCCGACTGCGACGGGCGCTGCTCGGCGCCCTGGTGGTCGGCTCGCTGCTGCTGGCGACCGTCGGGTGGGTCGGCTTCCAGGGCTGGCAGGCGCGCACCCACCTGCTCAACGCCGCCGGCCTGGCCCGGGAGCTGAGCGCCCAGATCGTCGGTGGAGACACCGACCGCGCCCTGCGGACGCTCGCCGCCCTCCAGGAGCAGGCCGGCGCGGCCCGCTCGGCGACGGCCGACCCGAGTTGGCGGCTCGGACGGCACGCGCCGGTCGCCGGCGACGACCTCGACGCGGTCGCGCAGATCGCCGTCGCCATCGACGAACTGGCCCGGCACGCGTTCCCGACCCTGCTCCGCACGGACCTGGCCAGCCTGGTGCCGACCGGCGGCCGGTTGGATCTCGCGCGGCTCGCCGCCGTCTCCACGGAGCTGACCGGGGTGCACGAGTCGGTGCAACGTACCCGCCGGAACCTGGCGGCGGTGCCAGCCGAGAGCCTGGTCAGCCAGATCCGGCAGGCGCTGAGCGATCTGCGTGGCGAGATCGACCGGCTGGCCAGCCTCACCACGGCGGCCGACCAGGGCGCCCGCCTCCTCCCGCCGCTGCTCGGCGCGAACGGCCCACGCCGCTACCTGCTCGTCTCGCAGAACCTCGCCGAGTTGCGCGCCACCGGCGGCATGTTCGGCGCCTACGCGATGATCGAGGCGGAGAACGGCACGGTGCAGATGGGCAAGCAGGGCAGCACCTCCTCGCTCGGTCAGTTCACCCCGGCGTTGAAGCTGCCCGCCGAGACCCGGGCCCTCTGGACGGATCTGCCCGGCATCTACCCCGCCGACGTCAACCTGTCCCCGCACTTCCCGACCGCCGCCGCGCTGTACCGCGAGATGTTCCGGCGCAAGACCGGCACCACTGTCGACGGCGTGCTCGCCGTCGACCCGGTGGTGCTGTCCTACCTGCTCAAGGCGACCGGTCCGGTTCTGGTGCCCGGCGGTGTCCCGCTCGCCAGCGAGAAGGTGGTGCAGACCCTGCTCAACGACAGCTACCAGCGCCTCGACGTCAAACAGCAGGACGAGTTCTTCGCGGCGTCGGCGTCGGCGGTGTTCGACTCCTTTTTCAAGAAGAATGTCAACCCACGGGTGTTGTTGTCCGCATTTGACCGTGCTATCACCGAACGCCGGATATTGTTCTGGAGTGCCCGACCTGAGGAACAGCGGACGTTCGGCGAGAGCCGGATGGCCGGGACGCTTCCGGAACAGGACACCGTGCCGACTGTCGGCGTGTTCCTCAACGACGGCAGCGGCGCGAAGCTCGGCTACTACCTGCGGCCGACGGCGAACCTGACGGTCGGCGAATGCCGGTCGGACGGTCGCCGTGAGCTCCGGCTACGGGTGACCCTGCGCTCGACGGCGCCGAAGTCCGGACTTAGCAAATCCGTTCTCGGCCTCGGCCTGGCCGGCGATCCGTACACCGCCCGAACACTGGTGTCGATCTTCAGTCCGGCTGGTGGAGCGGTGCTGGAGGCCCGACTGGACGGGGCCGAGACGGCGCTTGGCAGCGGCACCGAACGCCGCCGCCACGTGGCCACGGCCAGCGTCGACATCGGCCCCGGCGCCGAGAGGGCGCTGGAGGTCACCGTGCTGACGGCCAAGACCGGCGTCGGGCAGGCCGAGCTGTGGCTGACCCCCACCGCCAGCCCCTGGACCACCCAAGTTCATTCCGCACCAAGCTGTGATCAGTAGGAGGGAACCAAATCATGCGGCTATCCCGCATCATCATGGCGCTCACGGTCGGCCTGGCCGTGGTGGCCGTGCCGACGGCAGCGGGGGCGGCAGCGCCGCAGCCGCAGCCCACCGCCACGACCGACCCGCCGCAACCGCCGCCGTACCCGCCGACCGCCGCGTCGCTCACCGTCAACCGTCCGACGATCTACCTCGGCGAGACGGTGGTGCTGACCGGCACCAACTTCGGCCCGAACGAGACCGTCGACATCAACGTGACGGTCACCCCGCAGGCCGCTCCGGCCGGCGGCGCGGCTCCGGCCCGCCGCAGCGACGGCAGCACCGTGGCCATGGCTCCGGTGGCCTACCAGGCAAGCGCGCCCCTGCACTTCACGGCGTACACCAACGGTCAGGGCCGCTTCGTCAAGAACTACAAGCCGTCGGTGACGGGTCTGCTGACCTTCACCGCCACGGGTCGGGAGTCCGGCCGTACCGCCAGCACCGAGCTGCGGGTGCTGCACAAGAAGCAGCCGCTGCCCGTGACCGGTGACAGCATCGGCACGCCCATGAAGCTCGGCGGCGGCCTGGTCGGCGCCGGAGCGGTGATGTTGCTGCTGACCCTGGCCTGGCGTCGCCGCCAGCGCTTCGGTGGTGCGGCGCACTAGTTCACACCACCGGGCTTGGCCCGGACAGCACCAAAGCTGGCGCCCGTCGGAACACTCCGACGGGCGCCAGCCTGTCCAGCGAGACCAGGCACACCGCGCCGTCCCTCGGACCGTCGTCGGTCCGGCCATGCCCGCCCAGGTCGAGCTCGACATCCGCGGTACGTCCGGGGGTCAGCCGCACGGGCACCCACGGGTACGCACCGGACGGACGTCATCCGAAAGGGCATGGCGTCCGATGTGCGAGGCTTCGCGCGGTCGGTCCGTTCTTGATCGACTCGGGTTCCCTGATGTCGGCGGGTCCGGCCGTCCGGGATGCCCCGCCTTCGGCGAACCCGAGTGGATCACCCTAGGGTGCGGGTCAGTTCGAGGCCGCGACGCCGGCGGGTGTGGGTGTTTATGCCCCGCAGGGGGCGTTTCTGGGTGGTGAGCGGCTGCACTCGTGGGCTGGAATCATGGCCGGGGCGGGGTCGTTGCACACTCTGACGATCGCAGTACCACCGACCGCGGGCCGGCCTTTGAGGGCGGGTCGCGCAGGTGGGAATGGCGGCCTTGACCCGGTCGTTGCAGTCTCCACGACCGCAGGGACCGCCGCGATGTGGGTGCCGCCCGATGGGTGGGCTGACCCGGAATGACTCCGGCCCGCCGGTCGTTACAACCCCCACGACCGCAGGCACCGCCGCGATGAGGGTGCCCGATGGATGGGCCGACCCCGGAATGACTCCCGGCCCCCGGTCGTTATACAGGGTCCCGGCGCCACGAGCCCCCGCTCGCCAGGTCGCCGACTCCGACGCCCGACAGGGCGTCACCCCTCAGACTTTCCCCTTGTTAGTGCAGCGCCGGACGAGGTGCTCACACCCACCACCACCGTTCCCCCTTTTTGGTGGTGTGGGTGTTCCTACCCCCGAAGGAGCTACCCCCATGAACACGATCATGCGTAAGAGCGTTCTGTCCGTTGCGGGTCTCGCGTTCGCCGGTGGTGTGTTCGCCGGTCCGATCGCCGCCCACGCCGCCACCCCGGTTGACGCCAATCCGGTCGCGGTGGCTGTGCAGTCGGCCGCGCCGAAGCCGCAGGGCGACCAGTCCCGGATCGCCCTGAACGATGAGCAGACCGCCAACGTCAAGGCGATCATCGCCGCCACGAAGAAGGCCGGCCTGCCCGAGCGGGCCGCGGTCATCTCGATCGCGACGAGCCTGCAGGAGTCCAAGCTGGAAAACCTCGGCCACCTGGGCGATAGGAACGACCACGACTCGCT
>NZ_JBEYSY010000019.1:0-144599 GCF_040704315.1 Micromonospora sp. NPDC047644 | reverse complement strand
GGGACCTGGTGGACGTGATCGACCTGCCGAACAGGACCCAGGGATACCGACGCACCGCCGCCGTCAGGGGCGGGGCTGCCCGGTGAGGTGGGTCAGCGAACGGGCGACCAGGTCGTCGCGGGCCGCCGGGGGCAGGCCCTCCAACCCGAAGCCCAGATACACGGTGTCCCCGGTGACCACCACCGAACCCTCCTCGAACGCCTGCTGGCTGCGCGACCAGTCGTTGGCGTTGCCACCGGAGCCGGCCGGTGGCCCGGCCACCGTCCAGCCTCCCAGGTCGGCGGACTCGAAGGAGGTCTCCGCCACCGTCGACCCGTCGACCACCACCCGGGCGTCGTCCAGGAAGACGCCGAGAGCCTGGGTCGACCAGTCCGAGGCGTACGTGATCGACACCTCGACCTGTTTGCCGGCGTACGCGGTCAGGTCGACAACGAACTCCTTCCAGCCGCCCGACGTCCCGGTCGCCGCGTTCCAGCTTCCGGTGCTGCCGGTGGGGGAGCAGCCCTCGCCCTGGTAGTGGGCGAGGAACGGGTGCAGCAGGTTCCAACCCGAGGCGCAGCTCTCCCCGGTGACCGTGCTGGTCTTGCCGTTGACGTCCGGCAGGGTCGTCCACTGGTCGCTGCCCACCTCGTGCGCCTCGACGAAGAGGAAGTCCCAGTTCTGCTCGATCTCGTACGAGGTGAAGAAGCGCAGTTCTGCGCTGCTCGCCCCACTGAGGTCCACAGTGCGGGTGAGCCGCTTGTACGACTCGTCGGCCTGCCCGCTGTGCAGGTACCACTCACCCGTGCGCGGGTCGAACGGCGCGCCACCCGGTCGGGCCCAGCCCACCGGCGCGGAGCTGGCGAACTGCGGGAACTCGTCCGGCGGCAGGAAACTCGACGTGGTCAGGAACGACGCGGTGTGCCCCTGGTTCTCCGCCGAACCGGGGGCGTTGAGCTGCCCGGTGAAACCGGTGAACGCGCCGTCGCTTCCGGCGACCGGGAACGGCTCTCCCTCCGGCGCGGTGCCGCCGTCGCTGACGTAGGTGTGCGCCCCCAACCAGTACTGCTGGAAGTCGTTCAGCAGCGGCAGGCAGGCGAGATCGTCGGCGTCGGTGCACTCCGGCGGCGCGTCCGGGTGGTAGACGTACGAACCGTTGGCACCCTGGGCGAACAACGCGTACTGGCCGCTGACCAGGAGCTTCCCGCCCTCGTTCAGGTAGTCCCGGACGGCCAGTTCGGTGTCCAGCGCAGCCCTGGCCGTGGTGCCGGCGACCTGGCCGGGGGAGCGCATGATGATGTCGTCACCGGTTTCCCACACCACGGCCCGGTAGTGCGACAGGACACCGAGCGGGTGCGGAGCCTTGCGGCCCATCGCGTCGAAGTCGTACACGTCGCTGGTCCGCCCGGCGGCGCTCAGCGATGCCGCGACCTCGTCCGCGTACTTGGCGGTGGTGCCGGTCTGCGCCGGGCTGAGGCCGGTGACGTCCTCGGCGGCGAGGATCAGCACGTCCCCTCCGACGTCGCTGTGCACCCGGTAGGTGAAGTGTTCGCTTGCGACCACTCCGGACCGGGGCTTGTTGCCGGTGAACCAGACCTCCACCCGGTCGCCCGGCTTCGTGCCGCCGACCCTGCCGCGAAGCTCCGCGTAGTAGTCGTCGTGCGTGCCGCCGTACCGCTCACCGCCGCGCCACTCGCGGACCGCGACGGTCTTCGGCCGCCCGCCGTTGACCATGTAGTGCATCTTCACGTTCTTCAGCGCCCGCCGGGTGATCGCGGCGACCTGCTGGGTGCGCCCGTACGAGGTGTCGAAGGCGTCCACCACGAAGTCCGGGGTGCTCCGTCCGACGACCGAGACCGGCTCGTCCGGGTCCGCCGCCGACTTGGCCACGGCCAGCGCGAAGGGCAGGTTCTTGCTGACCTCCCCAGCGATCAACTCCTCGTCGTCGGGGAAGATGAAGCCGCTGACGCAGTCCTCCGGGCGCCACTCGTCGTCGGGGTCGACCGCCGAGGCGGCCTCACACGTGGACATCTCGGGGGTGAAGCCCAGCGTGCCGTACCGAACAGTGGCGTGGCTGTCGGTGTCACCGTTCGTGGTGTAGAGCTCGGCGGAGATGTCCGGGTCGTAGCCGGGCACCGCCGGGCGCGCGTCGTCACCGGCCATCGCCTTGTAGATCTCGTCGTCCGGGGTGGGAGTGCTCACCTGCCAACCGAGGCCGTAGAGCAGCAGTTCGGCTGCCGAGTGGTAGTTGACGAAGAACTCGAACCCGACCCGCTTGAAGAGCCGGTCCAGTGCCTTGGTCTCCGGTTCCGAGTTGGGGCCCGGGCCCCGGTAGGTCTCGCTGTTCGGCTCCGGTGACGAGCCCTCGTTGTCGTACCCCCACTTGTAGCTGAAGTTGCGGTTGAGGTCGACGCCGTCGCTGGCGCTGATCTGGCCGTCGCCGTTGTTGTCGCGCAGGTTCTTGCGCCACAGGCGGTTGCCGGGGGTGAAGGTGTGGTCGTAGCCGTCCGGGTTGGCCACCGGCAGGAACCACAGCTCGGTCGTGTCCAGGAGTCTGGTGATTTCCCGGTCGGTGCCGTAGCTGTCCAGGACGTGGTGCATCAGTCGACGGGTCATCTCCGGGGTGATCCACTCGCGGGCGTGCTGCGCGCCGGCGTAGAGCACGGCGGGCCGCTTCCCGTCCTCGACGGTCCGTGCGTTCCTGGTGACCTTGACGGCGACGATCGGTTGGCCCTGCTGCGTGCGGCCGATCGTCTCCACCTTGGCCAGCTGGGGATATCGGGCCGCTGCGGCGTTCAGCTCGTCCCGCAGGCCGCCCGGCTCCCCATAGGGCCGGAACGCCGTCCAGCCCGCCGCCGCCTGCTCCCGCAGCGCCTGCGACGCGTCCTTGCCGCGCACCTTCTTCACCGCCAACGGGACGCCCTGGTCGGTCAGCCGTTTCGCCTGCCGGCGGCTGAGCACCGTCTCCACGGTCGTGCGGCCGGAGGCGTCCGCCTTCGCGTCGTGGCCGAGGTCGACCCCCACCGCGCGCAGTTGCTCCCGCTGTTTCGCGTCGACAGTGCCGACGTACACCTCCAGGCCGTCGCGGACGCCCGGGTCGGACGGCGGCCGCGCGCTGGCCGGTGGGGTCAGTGCCAGTGCGCCGAGCAGGGTGACCACGCCGGCGATCGCCAGTCGTCTCGGTCTCATCGCGCCTCCTTGGGTGAAGGACCTGTAGGCGCGAGCCTTCGGTGTGTTGCTATCGATGTCAATCAGTCGATGGTCGTTTCGTTGCTGACCGTGTCGGCGTTGGTGCCAGGTGTGACGCTCAACGCGGGGCGGGCCGACGGCGCGGGTGGGCGCTCGTCGACCACCTCGCGATGATCGGGTCGGGCCGGGAAACCGGGACCCCGCAGGCGCGCCGGGAATCCATCCCGGACGTCACCTGCGGGGTCGGTGTCGGTGCTCAGCCCGCGCTGGGCGCCGGGGCTGTCGACTTGACGGCCTGCTGCGCGACGACGCCAGTCGACTGGGCGCACAGCCACGCGAGCCGGTCGATGATCTTCTCGGGGTCCTCGAACGGATCCAGCGTGGTGATCTCGATGGGGTCGAGTGGGGGCACTTCCACGTGCGAGATGAGCGGGTGCAGCGGGCGCAGGTCCCGCTCGCCGGCGCCGATCAGGTCCTCGTGGAGCTTCTCGCCCGGCCGGAGCCCCGTGTAGACGATCTGGACCGGTCCGGGTGCCTGGCTCGCCAACTGGCGAGCGATGTCGTCGATCCGTACCGGCTCGCCCATGTCGAGGACGAGCGCCTCGCCGTCGCGGCCGATGCCGGCGGCCTGGAGCACCAGGTGCACCGCTTCCTGCACTGTCATCAGGTAACGCGTCACGTCGGGGTGGGTGACAGTGATCGGCAGGCCCGCCTCGATCTGGGCCCGGAACGCCGTGACGACCGACCCTCGGCTGGACAGGACGTTGCCGAAGCGGACGCTGAGGAACGTGCCGCCGTGCGTCGCGGCGGCGTTCGCGGTCAACCGCTCCGTGATCCGCTTGGAGTAGCCGAGAACACTGACCGGGTCGGCGGCCTTGTCGGTCGAGATGTTGACGAACCTCGCCACGTCGCGGCACGCGTTGAGCACTGTCTGCGTGCCGAACACGTTCGTCTTGACCGCCTCGCCCGGGTGGCGCTGCAGCAGTGTCAGGTGTTTCAGGGCCGCCGCGTGGAACACGATCTCGGGTCGGCGTTCCGCCATCACCCGCCGGATCCGTTCCTCGTCGCGCAGGTCGGCGAGGATCAGCTCGGGGCTGTCCAACATCGCCCGGCCCGACATCGACAGTTGCAGGGCGTGCAGGGCCGACTCGTCCCGGTCGAGCATCATCAGTTCGCCCGGATCGGCCCGCATGATCTGGCGGCACAGCTCGGAGCCGATAGACCCACCGGCGCCGGTCACCAGGATCCGGCGTCCGCGCAGCTGGGACTCCGCGTCCCGGAGGTCGCCGATCACCTGTCGTCGTCCGAGCAGGTCCGCCATGTCCGGGTCGCGAACGTCGTTCACGGTGATCCGGTGGTCGACGAGTTCCCGTACCGAAGGAAGGATTTTGAACGTCGCCCCGGTCTTCAGGGTGCTCTCGCGAACCTCGTTGATCAGTTCGGAGTCGGCGTTGGCGGCGGAAAAGATCACCATCTTCGCGCCGGTACGCCGCACGACCGTGTCGATGTCGGAGCGAGAGCCGAGCACGCGCACGCCGGCCAGCGACAGGTGGCGTTTCTGCGGGTCGTCATCGAGCATGCCGACGGGCAGGAACTGCCCTGCCGGATCACTCAGCATGGCCCGCAGCAGTCCCTGACCGGCGGAGCCCGCGCCGAAGAGCAGCACCGGCTCGGCGCGGCCGGCGTCCGGGCGCAACGTCCGGTCGCTGCGGCTGCGGTACGCCAGACGGGTGGCGAGCATGACGGCCAGCGCGATCACCGCGCCGACGAGCGGCGTGCTCGCGGGCACCGGTCGGGAGGTCATGGGCACGAGGGCGATCAGCAGGAGTACGCCGGTGGTGAGGGCCGTGTTGGCGAGCCCCTGCATCTCCTCGACGCTGCCCAGGGGATGCCGGCCGGACAGGTTGCGGCGAACGGCGGACACGGCGACGTGCGCTGCCGCGGCGACCACGCCCATGCCGATCGCGCGGGCCAGGGCGGGGCCGGTGAGCGAGAACTCGAAGCGCACCCACGCGGCGACGGCGAAACCCGCGATCCAGGCGAGGGTGTCCGCGGCGAGGAGGCGGCCGGCCAGTCGAAGGTTGCGATGCGACCGGCCGAGGCGTATGGAATCGCTGGGGCTTGTCCCCAAAGGTTGCATGTGGAAACTCCTGCTGCGATAGCGGCCCATCCGGGGTTAAACCACCAAGATGGTCTTATTGGCGTCTACCAAAACTAATCACTTTATGACGGGTTTATCGCTGTTCACGAAGTTTGTCCCGCTGCTGACCTGGCCGACTGTCGTGGCACCACCGCCCCCCGCAGCACGTCCTCGAACCGTTCGAAGAGCAGGTCCCGGTCGAACTCGTTGGCGGCGACCACCCGCGCCGCGGCCCGCGCCGCGGCGGTCCTGGCCGGATCGCTGACGAACGCGCCAGCGAGCGTCGCCGCCGCGGCGGGATCTCCCGCGGGCAGCACGAGTCCGGCGCCGCTACGGCGCAGGATGTCGGCGATCCATCCCTCGTGGTTGACCGCGACCGGCCGACCGGCGGCCCACCCGTCGAAGACCTTGTTGGCCGAGTTGGCGTGCAACGCGGGCTCGTCGCGCACCGTCGAGACGGCGAGATCGCAGGCACCGAAGAACGCCACCACCTCGGCCTTCGGCACCTGGTCGACCATGAACAGGTTCCGGTCCAGGACGTCGGACGCGGCTGCCTGTGCGCGCACCTGTGCCGTCTCCGCGCCCTGCCCGACGATCGCGATCCGCACGTCGGGGTGGTCACGACGCAGCGTCTCGGCCATCCGCACCAGATAGCCCACGTCGTTGACGAACCCGAGCGTCCCCGCGTACAGGATCAGAGGACGGTCGCCCAACCACGGTGTGCGATCCCGAAGCGCTCGGCCGGCGGCGTCCGCGTCGGCGAACAACTGACGGTCGCAGCCGTTGGGAATGACCGTCACCGCGGCCTGGGGGTGCCGTGCCCGGACGCCCGCCGCCATCCCCGGCGACAGCGCCAGGATGTGAGCGGCGTTGCGGTAGGCCCACCCCGCCAGACCGGTGGCCGCACGTCGCGTCAGTGGCGACCGCAACGCGCCCAGCGCGATCGGCACCTCCGGCCAGAGATCGCGTACCTCCAGCACCAGCGGCGTCCGGCGGCGGCGGGCGGAGTAGACAGCGGGCAGCGCGATGGTCAGCGGCGTGCTGGTCGCGAAGACGACGTCCTGCTCCAGCGACGCCGCGCGCGGAGCCGCCAACCGGGCGAACTGCCCGAAGGCCGAGAGCCGCTCCCGGAAGGACATCGCGTTGCGATAGGGGACAGCCGCCCAGTGCACCACCACGCCCGCCTCGACGGTGGTCCGCCAGGTCTGCCGGGCGCCCGACGAGGGCTCGGTGTCGCTGGTCACCACGTGCACGTCGTGGCCGTTGCGGACCAGACGGCGGGCGAACTCGTACGACCGGGTGCCGCCGGACATGGCCGGTGTGCGGAAGTACTGGTGCAGGTAGACGATCCTCACCGGGTCACCCCGGCTCGGTCGGCGCTCAGCTGTCGGTAGGACTCCTGCACGACGGAGACCTGGCGGGACCAGGACTCCGACGTCTCGATGAAGCGTCGGTTGCGCTCTTGCAGAGTCGGCTCCAGCGGGCGGGCGGCCATGAGTTGTTCCGCCAGCGCGGTCTCCAACGGCCCGGTGAGGATGTCGGCCGCCATGCCGTCGTCGACCATCTCGCGATACGGCGGCAGATCCGCGAGCAGAAGCCGGCAACCGGCGAGCGCCGCCTCCAGCACCGTGCAGCTGCGCTGGTCGAAGCGAGGAACGGAGATGCTCACCTCACTCGCCCGCATCAGCCGGAAGGTGTCCTCCGGTGTCAGAGACCGGTCCAGGACCGTGACCCGCCCGGGCAGGCTCGCGGCGAGTTCGTGGGCTTCGGCGACGCACCGTCGCTGCGCTGCGGCGGCCGCCGCCTCGGCGGGACGGTGCCCGGCCAGGACGACGAGGTGCAGGTCGGGACGAGCGCCGGCCACCCGGGCGAACGCCCGCAGGACCTCGGAGGTGCGGTAGACGGGACCGGCCGTCCGGGCGGCGAACAGCACTGTCGCGTCGGCCGGGATGCCGAACTCGGCCCGCACCGATGCCGGCGTCACGGTGTCCCGGAGCGCGAACAGCTTGTCGTCCACTCCCCACGACACGGTCTGGGTGCGGTCCGCCGGTATCCGGTAGCGCTCGATGATCTCGGTACGGACCGACTCCGCGGTGGGAAGGACGAGGTCGCAGCGGCGAAGGGCGGCGCGGGCGACCCATCTGCGGACCCGCGACCGGCGCGCTGACTGCAGGTCGACTCCCCAGGGCGTGACCACCCGGGCGGGTCGACGCGGGGCCAGCAGCGACAGCAGACCCGCCATCCCTACCGAGTGCACGTGCAGCACGTCGGGGCGAGCCTCGCGCGTCTGCCGCCGCAGCCACCAGCCGGCGGCGGCGAGCTGCCACACCGCTCCCCACCGTCCCTTGCGGGTCCGGCCGGTCCCGGGCGCCACGCGCAGTTCGACGCCGTCGATGGGCTCCGCGTCGATCCAGCTGACCGCGATGACCGGATGACCGCGTTCGGCCAGGGCGACCGCCCACTTGCGGGCGTGCAGCGAGCTTGCGCCGCAGAGCAACATGACGGACGGAAGTACGGGCGTGGGGGCCGGGCCCGGGGCGGCCCGCTGCCGACGCGGCTGGTCGTGGCTCTCGATCGTCGGTGTGTCGGGACGCGTCGCGGTCACCTTCGTCTCCTTCATGATCACGTCAGGACCTTGTCGGTGGCGGACCGTCCGCGGCGCAGGCCGTAGCCGCTCTGGTCGGGCGTCCAGGCCGGTCGGGTCCGCACGGAGTGCTTCGGCCCGGCGGGACGCGGGTCGGTCACGCGTTCCGGCTCGGCCTGCGAACGGGCCGTGGCGGCGGCCAGGAGCAGCACGAACGGGATGAGCACCGGCAGGGTGAGCAGCGGCTCCCCGAAGAGGCTGCACCCCCCGATCGCAGCCATGCCGAGCACTGCCGCCTCCGCGCTCTGGTCGCCGGCGCGCAGGCGTCGACGGGCCTGGCGGACCACGATGAACAGGAGCCCGCCGACCAGGAGGACGCCGACCAGCCCGGTCTGGGCCAGCACCGTGAGGTAGGTGTTGTGGGCGTGGTTGAGGCTGTCGAGCTGCACGTCGACCGCGGCCACGGTGACCTCGGGCTGGAAGTACTCCGGCAGGTGGGCCCGGAAGTTCTGGAAACCCACGCCGGCGAGAGGGTGGTCGGCGGCCATCCGCAGGGCACTGAGCCACAGGTCGAGGCGTACGCTGCTGGAGCTGTCCAGCCTCCCGTCCACTGTGGTGTACGAGATCCGCTCGGCCACCTGGTCCGGCACCAGTTGCACCCCGGTCAGGCCGACGGTGAGGACGACGACCATGCCGGTGAGAGCCAGGGCCACGGTGCGCCGTCGCTGGATCGCGAAGCAGAGCAGGAGCAGCGCTCCGCCGATGTACGTCGATCGGCTGTAGGACAGCACCACGCTGACGACCACGGCGGCGATGGCCGCGACGGTCAGGACGCGGGCTGTGCCCGACACGCCCGGCCGCAGCCGGGCCAGCAGCACGGCGAGCGCCAGCAGCAACATCGGCCCCCACGCGTTGTGGTTCAGGCTGCTGAGGGATTCGGCGAGGTCCGGGTTCTCCTCGGCGAGCACCGGCGCTCCGATCAGGGCGAGCGCGGCGTGGAACAGACCGACGCCGGTCGCCGCGACCGCGAACACGAGCAGGACGGACCGTGAGCGGGCTCGGGCAGTGTCGATGAGTGGAATACAGGCCAGGGGTATCGCGATCGCGGCGACCGACCGGAACGCCTGGTTGGGTTGGCCACCGATCGTCACACCGAGAGCGAGGACGCAGGTCAGGCCGGCCACGATGAGGACGGCGGGGGTGCTGCGGCGGGTCGCCCGGCCACGGAGCAACGTGCCGACCAGGGTGCAGAGGATCAGCGCCAGCAGCGGCGTGGTGCTGCTGGCCGCCGGGGCGATGGGCAGTTGCGACGCGGGCACCGCCAGAGCGATGCAGTAGAGGCCGAAGCCGGGCAGGATGATGACGAGCACCACCACGGCGAGGGCGGCCAGCCGCAGCAGGAACGAGGTGTCCTGCACCGCCACCACACCGGCGGCCATGCCGGCGACGAGTACGCCGGCCGCTCGTCCCCACGCCGGCAGCAGGGAGTCGCGGTCCGGTGTCGTTGGCCTCGCGTGCCGGCCGCCCCGTTCAGTCGTCATTCTGGCCGGACCGTTTCTCCGGCCCTGGACAGGCCGGTAGTCGAGGAAGGCCCAGCCGACGACCAGGCCGTAGAGGACGTATCCGGCCGACACGGCGACGCCCGCGCCGAGCGTGCCGAAGCGTGGGATCAGGACGACCATGGCGAGCAGCCCGCCGATGGCGGCGCTGACGGCCGCCAGGGTCGGCGGGCCCGGACGGTCGACGGCCGTCAGGTAGCTCTGCGCGGTGCGGGCGACCGCGAGCACGATGAGGCCGGGCAGCATCGCCCAGAGCACCGGTACGGCCTCGGCGAACTGCGGGCCGAAGAGCAGCGGGAAGGCCAGCGGCGCGACAGCGGCCAGCAGCCCCGCCCCGACGGCGGTGATGAGCAGTGTCTGCACCGACATCCGACGGACCGTGTGCCAGTCGGCGCCGCCGTGTGCGACCGCCGGCACCAGGATGAGACTGAGCGCCACCGGGAGCACCAGGAGCATCTCGGCGAACGGCACCGCGACCGAGTAGACGCCGACGGCGCCGGCACCGGCCACCAGGTGGATGGCGGGGACCTGGCTGCGCACCATCGCGAACTGGGCCAGGTTGGGCGCGTACACCCGGCGGGCGAACGCCCGGTACGCGGGCCCGTCCTCAGGTGTGCCGGGGTCGCGGCTCAACGGCAGAGCGCGGACGAGCAGCACCGTCGCGGCGCAGAGCTGGCCGACGAGGTACGCGCCGATGACCGTGTCGGTGTCGGCCCGGTCGGTCACCGTCAGGGCGACGAGCAGCAGTCCGTAGACGAGCAGCCCTCCGATGACGGTCCAGTTGTAGACCGATGCGCGACTGCGGCCGATCTCGGCCGTGCCGAGCAGCGAGGAGAGCAGCACCACGGGGCCGAGGCTCAGCGCGAGGGCGAAGGTGACCGGGTCGAGCCCGATCCGGACGGTTGGCCCGACCACCAGCGCCAGCGCCCCCCAGGCCGCTGCCACGCCGACTCCCACCGTTGCGACGTGGCGCAGACTCCACCAGACGGTTCGACGGTGGGCGGCGGCCGAAGCCCCCGCGAAGCGGAGGTTGGCCGTCTCCATTCCCACCGTGAGGACCGCTCCGAAGATCGCCGCACAGGCGAGGACGACCGCCACCACACCCCGGTCGTGCGGGCCGAGGACCCGGGCCGCCAACACGCCGGTCGCCAAGCTGACGGCCAGGAGCACGACCCTGGTCCCGACGGACCCGGCGGCGGCAGCCGACACGCTCTGCTCCGAGGCACGCGCCGACGGGCCGGGACCGGTGGTGGGCTGGCCGCTTGCGGCGAGGTCCCGACCGCCTGTCACCGCCGGCCCGGTATCCGCACCGGGGCTGACGCCCGGACCGAGGGGCGGGGTCGCGGCCGTCACCGGGCCACCTCGCGTGGGAGGCCGGCCTGCGGCAGTGGACGACCGTCGAGCGCCGCCCGGTAGATCGCCTCGATGTCGGCGACCGTCCGCCCGATGTCGAAGAGGTCCAGACAGCGGCTGCGTCCGAGCCGGGCCATGGCAGCCCGCCGCTGAGGATCACGCAGCAGGTCGGCGACGGCATCGGCCAGCGCCTCCGGGTCTGCCGCAGGCACCAACAGGCCGCTCTCGCCATGTTGCACGGTGTCGGGCAACCCGCCGACGTCGCTGGCCACCACGCCGCGCTCCATCAGCAGCGCCTCGATGGTGGCGTACGACGCGGACTCCTCCAGCGACGGTGTGACCGCCACGTCGAGACCGGCCAGGACACTCTGCACGTCGCTGCGGCGACCGGTGAAGTGCACGCGCTCGGCGACGCCCAGTCGGACGGCGCGTTCCTCCAGCTCACGCCGGTAGCCCACGTCGCCGGTGAACTCGTCGCCGACGACGAAGAGGTGGGCGTCCGGCACCCGGTCCAGCAGGCGCGGGGCCGCGTCGAGGAAGACCTCGTGGCCCTTGAAGCCGATGTCCTGGAACGCCTGGAGTCGGCTGCGGTACATGTGCGCGAGCATTCCGACGGTGGGGGTGGTGGCGGTCAGCCCGAACTCCGCCCGGAAGGACTCCCCACTCGCGGTCGGATCGAGCCGGTGCACGTCACACCCGTAGTGACTGACCGTCACCGCTCGCGCGCCCAGGCTCCGGTACCGTTCGGCGAACGCGTGACACGACCCGATCAGGACGTCCACCCGGCGCAGGGTGGCGCGATCGATGCGGTTGAACAGCGGGCTGCGCAGGTGGACGGTGCCGGCGATCTGGTTGACCAGCAGCGGTCGACGGGCGGCGAGACTGGCCAGGCGGCAGACGATGTTCGCCTTCACCAGATGGCCGTGCACCACATCGGGGTCGAAGCGCCGGACCAGGCGGACGAGACGCAGTTGTGCCGCCGCGACCCGGGGGAGCTGCCGCGGGCGCCAACCGGACATCGACACGATCTCGGTACGGACCCCGGCCGCCCGGAGGCGGTCGGTGAGTGGGCCCTCGCCCGGTACGACAGCGCAGACCTCGTGGCCCAGCCGCGCCAACCCGGTCACCTGGTCGTAGAACCAGTCCCCGCCGACGGCCGTACTTGTCACCTGGAGAACGCGCAGTGGCCGGTTGCCGGCACCGCGGCGGTGTGTGCTCACGTCCTGCTCCTCGTGCCGGACCACATGGGCGCGGCGTCGGTGTCGATCCCGTCTGGTCTCGGTCAGTGCTGGTCAGCGCGCCGGTACGCCCTTGACCACGACATCGGCGGGAACGTCTCTGGTCACGCAGGCACCCGCTCCGACGGTGGCGTCGCTACCGATGCGCAGCCCCTGGAGCACCGCGGCGGTGGTGCCGATCAGCACCGCCTCGCCGAGCTGGCAGTCGCCCGAGACGGCAGCGAGTGGATTCACCGAGACGAAGTCGGCGAGAGCGGTGTCGTGGCCGACCGTCACGTTCTGGTTGAGATGCACGTGCCGGCCGATGGTCACGTTGGTGGTGACCCGGGCGCCGGCGAACGCCAGGAACCCGGGGCCGTGTTCCGTGTCCGGCCCGACCGTCGCGGCGGGGTGGATGAGGCTGGTCGCCGGCGTCCCGTAGGCGTCGACGCGCTGGGCCACCGCCCGTCGGGTCCGAGGGTCCCCGATGCCGATGACGTGATGGGTGTCGGCAGGGGCGTCGCGCAGCCACGGCAGCCCGCCGAGGTACGGGACGTCCAGTCTCTGCACCCGTTTGAGGTTCTCCTCGCTGGGTCGGTCGTCGACGAAGCCGACCAGGTGCCATCGGGGTCGGCCCGCGGCGGCGTTCATCGCCCGAGCGATGCCCAGCGCCTCGCGTCCGTGTCCACCGCAGCCGACGATCACCAGTGGAATCGTCATGCCGCCGGTACCCCGCTGTGGCTGGTCAGGAACTCGTCGATCGCCTCGAAGACCCGACCGACCTGTTGCTCGGTCAGGCCGCTGCCACTGGGTAGGGCGAGGCCGTGGGTGAAGAGCCGGTCGGCGGCCCCGGTGAGCAGACTCTCGGCACCGGCGAAGACGGGCTGGCGGTGCATCGGGTTCCAGACGGGCCGCGTCTCGATGCTCCCGCCGGCGAGGTGGGCTGCCAGGTCGGCGGCTCGCCAACCGCAGTGCTCGTCGTCCACCGTGATGACGGTGAGCCAGCAGTTGGAGTCGACGTCGTCGATGCCGACCAGCTCGACGCCGGGCACCGGTGCGAACACCTTGGCGTACTGGTCGCGTAGTTGACGGCGGCGGGAGATCATCCCGTCCAGCCGGACCAACTGGGCCCGACCGAGCGCGGCCAGCAGGTTGCTCAGGCGGTAGTTGTAGCCGGTCTCGCGGTGCTCGTAGTGCGGCGTCGGTTCCCGCGCCTGCGTGGCGAGGTGGCGGGCCTTGGCCAGCAGTGCCGCGTCGTCGGAGACGAGCATCCCACCGCCGGAGGTGGTCATGATCTTGTTGCCGTTGAAGGAGAGCGCCGCGACCTGCCCGAAGGACCCGGCCGGGCGGCCTCGGTGGTGCGAGCCGAGCGCCTCGGCGGCGTCCTCGACCAGCGGGACGCCGGCCTCGGCGCAGAGCGGGACGAGCCCGGTGTAGTCGACGCAGCTGCCGAACATGTCGACGGGCACGACCGCGCCGACCCGCTCGCCGCGGGACCGCAGCCGTCGCAGCAGGTCGTCGACCAGGCCCACGTCCACGTTGCCGGTGCGGGGGTCACAGTCGACGAAGACCGGGCGGGCACCGATGTAGCGGACGGCGTTGGCGGTGGCGATGAAGGTGAGGGTGGGCACGATGACCACGTCGCCGGGCCCGACGCCGACGCCGAGCAGCGCCAGGTGCAGGGCGGCCGTCCCGGAGTTGACGGCGACCGCCCCTCCGGTGCCCACCCGCTCGGCGACGTCGTGTTCGAACGCCTGGAGGTCGGGGCCGACCGGGGCGACCCACCCCGAGCGGAGGGCGGCGACCAGGTACGACTCCTCCAGCGGCCCGATGTCCGGCGGGGACAGGTACACGGTCTCCCTCATCGGGCACCGCCCGAGCCGGTGGTAGCGGTGGTCGAGGTGGTGCGTGCGGGCGGGGACCAGTGCGGCGTACCCATGAACTCGGGAGCCGTGACGGACCCCGCCGCGGAGATTCCCTCGCGCCGCAGCACGGTCCGCACTGTCGCGACGAGAATCGACAGGTCGGTTCTCATGGTGTGGCTGTCCACGTACCGCACGTCGAAGTCCAGCTTCTCTTCCCAGCTGATGCTGTTGCGTCCGCGCACCTGGGCCAACCCGGTGACGCCGGGGCGCACCTCGTGTCGTCGGGCCTGGTGGGGGGAGTAGCGACCGAGGTATTCGGGCAGCAGTGGCCGAGGGCCGACCAGGCTCATGTCGCCCCGCAGCACGTTCCAGAGCGTGGGCAGTTCGTCCAGGCTGCTGGCGCGCAGCCAGCGTCCGAGCGGAGTGAGTCGGTCCCGGTCGCCGAGCAGGCCGAGGCTCAGGTTGGGTGGCCGCATGGTGCGGAACTTGACCATCTCGAAGGGCTGGCCGTGCAGTCCGGCACGGCACTGGCGGAACAGCACCGGGCGGCCGAGGCCCACCGCGACCAGCACCGTCACCACGAGCAATGCCGGTGACGACAGGATGAGAAGGACTGCCGCGACGACGACGTCGACGATCCGCTTACCCCGCTGCGGGCTGGTCCGGGGCAGCGACAGGTCGGCGTCGACGAGACCACCAGGCACCGGCACGTTGGACCTCCCATGCGATGTTCACAAAAGGTACGTATTATTCATAGCAGGACAGACCGTATGGCGAGGCTGATTAGCGACGCTCGGTCCGCATTCCCCCGATCAACCCCGAAACCCCGTAGTCGGACACGGCCAGATCCGTGCCCTTGTGCAGCTCTTGCGGCCGATGGACCGAGCGGTAGAGTCGCGGCGACCGGTCGGGCGAGGGAAGAACCAGCCGGTCGGGCGAGGGAGATGACGTGTTGCACCTGAGGGTGGTCGCGCCGGAGGACCGGTCGGCGGAGGTCGTCGACATGCTGGCCGAGGAGCCTGGGGTGACCCATCTGGCCGTGCTCCCCGGTGCCGCCCGGCAGCCACCCGGCGACCTGATCCTCTGTGACGTGGTGCGGGAGAGCGCCGACCGCGTACTGGGGCAGTTGCAGCGGATCGGCGTGGACACCGACGGCGGCATCGCGGCCGAGGACGTCGAGTTGACCATTTCCGCGGCGGCCGACCGGGCGGCGGACAGGGCCCCGGGCAGCGGGGCGGACGCGGTGGTCTGGGACGAGATCGCCGCGAAGACCGGCGAGCAGACCGAACTGTCCGGCACCTACCTCGTGCTGATCGTGGTGGCCACGATGATCGCCGGCATCGGTGTGTTGCTGGACCAGCCGATCCTCATCGTCGGGGCGATGGTGGTCGGCCCGGAGTTCGGCCCTCTCGCCGCGCTGTGCGTGGCGCTGCTGCGCCGCCAACTCGGGGTGGTCGGCCGCTCCGTGCAGGCTCTCGCGGTCGGCTTCCTGGCGGCCATGGTGGCGACCGTGCTGAGCACCTGGGCGCTGACCGCCGCCGGTCTGGTCAGTCGGGAGATGCTGCTGGACGAGCGTCCGCTCACCGACTTCATCTGGCGGCCGGACGCGTTGTCCTGGGTGGTCGGTCTACTCGCCGGTGTCGCCGGCATGCTCTCGCTGACGTCGAAGAAGTCCGGCAGCCTGGTCGGCGTGCTGATCTCGGTCACCACGGTGCCGGCGGCGGCGAACGTGGCGGTGGCGGCCGCCTACGGAGTGTGGGACGAAGCGGGAGGCTCGGCGCTCCAACTGGTGATCAACCTGAGCGCGATCGTCCTTGCCGGCCTGCTCACCCTCGTGGTGCAGCAGGCATGGTGGTGGAACCTGGCCCGGCGGGCCCGTCGTCCAGCAGCCGGCTGAGCAGCGTCCGCAGCGGGATCGACTCACCGTCGCGGCCCCCCGCTCCGACGACCAACGGCGCCGGGCTGGGCTGCGGGTCGACGCCGAACAGCCGGGCCCGCAGACCTCCCGGCACGGTCAGCAGGTGGAACCGGCCGGTCACGTCCACCGCGCGGGTCTCGGCCCGGTCGACGTACCACCCGGTCAGCCCGGTCCGGTAACGCCCACGCCCGTCGTACCCCCGGGCGACCAGCCGGGTGGTGCGCAGGCCCCGCCGGGTCGCCTCGGCCACGAACCAGGCGACCAGCTCCGCCGCCTCCGCGTGCTCGGCGGCCCGCCGCCGCGCGTCCGCGTCGGCGTGCGCCCGCACCGCCTGCCGCTGCTGATCCCGCCACTCCCGGTCGTCTCGCTGACCCACGACGCCGACGGTACGCGAGTCCACTCGGTCGAGCACGGCCCGCAGCGTGTGCCGGGCGACGCCGGCCATCACCGGGTTCGTCACGAGTACGGCAGCGCATTGATCGCCGGTGGTTCGCCGGTGGGCAGCGCCTCCACCAGGAACCTCGCCCGCTGCCACCGCCGCTGCCAGTGCGGGTCGCCGCCCCCGGCCGTTCTCGGCAGGGGCTGGGCTCACCTTGACGGCGCGATGGCTCCAGATCTTGGACAGTTTCCGTCCTGACAGAACGGAAACTGTCCAAGATCTGCTGTGCCTCGGCGTTGTGATGGCGAGCGCCGTGGCCGAGGTGCCCGGACGGCCGCCCGTTCGGCCGTGTTCCGGTCACCGTCCGCTCGGCCGTATTCCGGTCACCTCTCGCGCTGGGTCAGGCCAGTCCGGCGCGGCGCAGGGCCTCCGCCATCGCGTCATTGGCCGGCGCGGGTGCGCCCTGCCGTTGCCCGCCGCGACCACCCGGCTGCCCGCCGCTTCGACCGCCCTGCCCACCACGACCGCCCGATGAGCCGCCGCGACCGTCCTGCCCGCCGCGACCGCCCTGTCCACCGCTACGACCGTCCTGCCCGCCGCGACCACCCTGCGGCGCGCGCTGCGCCGGGCCGCCCCGCCCCTCCTGACCCGCCCGACCACCACCGCCGCCACCACCGGCGGCGGGTTCGTCGTCCAGGCGCAGGGTCAGTGAGATGCGCTTGCGGGGTACGTCCACGTCGAGCACCCGGACCTTGACCACGTCGCCGGACTTCACCACCTCGCGGGGGTCCTTCACGAAGGTCCGGGACATCGCCGAGACGTGCACCAGGCCGTCCTGGTGTACCCCGACGTCGACGAACGCGCCGAACGCGGCCACGTTGGTGACCACGCCCTCCAGCACCATCCCCGGGTTCAGGTCGCTGATCTTCTCCACCCCCTCGACGAAGGTGGCGGTGCGGAACTCCGGGCGGGGATCGCGGCCCGGCTTCTCCAGCTCGGCGAGGATGTCGGTGACGGTGGGGAGACCGAACCGGTCGTCGACGAAGTCGGTGGCCCGCAGCCCGCGCAGGATGCCGCTCTTGCCGATCACCGAGCGCAGGTCCTGGCCCGTGGTGGAGAGGATGCGACGCACCACCGGGTACGCCTCGGGGTGCACGCTGGAGGAGTCCAACGGGTCGTCGCCACCGGGGATGCGCAGGAAGCCGGCGCACTGTTCGAACGCCTTCGGCCCGAGCCGCGCCACCTTCTTCAACTCGGTACGCGTGCGGAACGGCCCGTTGGCGTCCCGGTGCAGCACGATGTTCTCGGCCAGGCCGGCGCCGATCCCGGAGACCCGGGTCAGCAGCGGCGCGGACGCGGTGTTGACGTCCACCCCGACCGCGTTCACGCAGTCCTCCACGACCGCGTCCAGCGACCGGGACAGCTTCACCTCGGACAGGTCGTGCTGGTACTGACCGACGCCGATCGAGCGCGGGTCGATCTTGACCAGCTCCGCGAGGGGGTCCTGGAGGCGGCGGGCGATGGAGACCGCGCCGCGCAGCGACACGTCCATCCCGGGCAGCTCCTGCGAGGCGTACGCGGAGGCGGAGTAGACCGACGCGCCGGCCTCGGAGACCATCACCTTGGTCAGGCCGAGCTGCGGGTGTCGGGCGATCAGATCAGCGGCGAGCTTGTCGGTCTCGCGGGAGGCCGTGCCGTTGCCGATCGCAATCAACTCCACCCCGTGCGCCCCGGCCAGCCGGGCGAGGGTCTCCACCGACGCGTCCCACTGCCGGCGCGGCTCGTGCGGATAGATCGTGTCGGTGGCGACCACCTTGCCGGTGGCGTCCACGACGGCCACCTTCACGCCGGTCCGTAGTCCCGGGTCGAGGCCCATCGTGGGCCGGGTGCCGGCCGGCGCGGCCAGCAGCAGGTCCCGCAGGTTGGTGGCGAAGACCCGGACGGCCTCCTCCTCGGCCGCCTGCCACAGCCGCATCCGCAGGTCCGCGCCGAGGTGGATGAGGATCCGGGTACGCCACGCCCAGCGGACCGTGTCGGCCAGCCAACGGTCGGCCGGGCGGCCGGCGTCGGACACCCCGAACCGGCCGGCGATGGCCGCCTCGTACCGGGTCGGGCCGGTCGGTACGGCGTCCGCCTCGCCCGCCTCCTCCGACTCCATGGTCAGGTCGAGCACGCCCTCCTTCTCGCCCCGGAACATCGCCAGGATCCGGTGCGAGGGCAGCTTCGGGTACGGCTCGGAGAAGTCGAAGTAGTCGGCGAACTTCGCGCCGGCCGTCTCCTGACCCTCGCGTACCCGGGAAACCAGCCGGCCCCGCGACCACATCTGCTCGCGCAGCGTGCCGATCAGGTCGGCGTCCTCCGCGAAGGTCTCGATGAGGATGGCCCGGGCGCCCTCCAACGCGGCGGCGGCGTCGGCGACGCCCTTGTCCGCGTCGACGTACCCGGCGGCCGTCAACCGAGGGTCCTGTCCCGGGTCGGCCAGCAGCGTCTCGGCCAACGGGGCCAATCCGGCCTCGCGGGCGATCTGCGCCCGGGTCCGCCGCTTCGGCTTGTACGGGAGGTAGATGTCCTCCAGCCGGGACTTCGAGTCGGCGGCCATGATCTGCGCTTCCAGGGCCTCGTCCAACTTGCCCTGGCCGCGGATCGACTCCAGCACCGCGGCCCGCCGCTCGTCCAGCTCGCGCAGGTAGCGCAGCCGCTCCTCCAGGGTGCGCAGCTGGGTGTCGTCGAGCAGGCCGGTGGCCTCCTTGCGGTAGCGGGCGATGAACGGCACTGTGGCGCCGCCGTCGAGCAGCTCCACGGCCGCCCGCACCTGACGCTCGGCCACGCCGAGCTCGTCGGCGATCCGGTGATGAACAGACTGGGTCACGATCTCGATCCGCCTTCGGGAGTGGGTACCGGTTGCATTCTGCCGGGCGGCCCCGGTCGCTGTCGCCGCGCCCGGCCGGGGCGGCAGACCGCACCGCACCGCCCGGCCGGGGTGACCGGCGGCGGTCCCGTCGGGCCTGCGCTAGCGTTGCGATCATGGAATCTGCTGCGGAGCCGCGTGCCCGGCGGCTCTTCGGCGGCAGCGCCCGGGCCCTCGGCGACCTCACGGCCAACCCGTTCCGGGCCGACCGGGACCGGATCGTCGGCTCGCCGTTCTTCGCCCGCCTCGGTGGCGTCACCCAGGTGATCAGCCCGGTCGGCTCCGGGCTGCTGGTGCACAACCGGCTCACCCACAGCCTCAAGGTCGCCCAGGTGGCCCGGGCGGTCGCCGAGCGGTTGGGCGCCGACGAACGCTGGCGTGACCTGCTGGACAAGCTCGGCGGCTGCGACCCCGACGTGGTGGAGGCGGCGGCGCTCGCCCACGACCTCGGCCACCCACCGTTCGGGCACCTGGGCGAGCGGGTGCTGGACCGGCTGGCCCGCCAGCGTCTCGGCCTCTCCGACGGTTTCGAGGGCAACGCGCAGTCGTACCGCATCGTCACCAGCACCGAGATCCGGGGCGCGGCCACCACCGGGTTGGACCTGACCGCTGCGGTCCGCGCGGCGATGCTGAAGTACCCGTGGACCCGCCTGGACCACCCGGACCCGCACCCGCGCACCATGGACCCGCCGCCGCGCGGCGCCACCCCGCCGCCGGACGACCCGGAGAGCGGGTCGTCGAAGTTCGGCGCGTACCGGACCGAGCTGGACGACCTGCGGCAGGCCCGGGCACCGTTCGCCGACCGCATCCCGGACTGGCAGCAGACCGTGGAGGCGTCCGTGATGGACACCGCCGACGACATCGCGTACGCCATACACGACGTGGAGGACTTCTACCGGGTCGGGGTGCTCCAGCAGGGTTCGGTCTCCGCGGAGTTGATGGCCTGGCAGCGCGAGAGCGGGCAGCTGCGGGCGATCACCGACGCGGCGCTGGCCACGGCTGCCCGGCGACCCGGGGCGGCGATCGAGCGGCTACGCCGGCAACTGCACCGCAAGGACGCCTGGATCGCCGACGACGACGCGTTCGCCGCCGCCGTCGAGCACGTCCGCGAGGAATTGGTGGACGGGCTGCTCGCGATGCCGTTCGACGGCTCGATCGAGGCCGAGCAGTACGTGGCCCGGTTCTCCGCCCGCTGGTCCACCCGTTTCGTCGAGGCGATCACGGTCACCGAACAGCCGTCGGTGCGCTCCGGGCACGTGCTGCTGGGCTGCGCCCAGTGGCACGAGGTGCAGGTGCTCAAGTTCGTCCACCACCGGTTCGTGCTGGCCCGCCCGGACCTCGCCCTGCACCAGCGCGGCCAGGCCCGGCTGCTGGGCACCCTGGTCGAGGCCCTCTGGGAGTGGCTGCTCGACCCGGAGGAGGAGTCCCGGCTGCCCCGCCGACTGCACGACCTGGTCGAGCTGGCCGAGGCGGAGCTGCACCCGCGTACCCCGGACCGGATCGGTCGGGCCCGGGGCCGGGCCATCGTCGACTTCGTCGCGCAGCTCACCGACGGTCAGGCGGTGGCCATGCTGGACGCGCTCTCCGGCCGCTCCGGCGCGCTCTGGACCGACGCGTTCGTGCTCTGACCCGACCGGCGGTGCCTGCGACAGCCCGCCCCAGTCGATCCTGCGACGGCCCGCCCCAGTCGATCCTGCGACGGCCCGCCTCAGGCGATCCTGCGACGGCCCGCCTCAGGCGACGCCTGCTCTGGGGTGCCTCAGGCGACGGCCTGCCACCACCCGTCGACGGCGGGCGGCTCGTCGACGACGACCCGCTCGCCGGGACGGGGCACGGCGAGGCGCACGTCGCGGGCCTTCGCCTCGGCCCACAGCCGGTCCACCGGCTCGGACCAGTCGTGCAGGGCCAGGTTGAAGGTCGCCCAGTGCACCGGCACGAACAGCCCGCCGCGCAGGTCGAGGTGGGCGCTGACCGCCTCCTCCGGGAACATGTGGATCGTCGGCCAGGCCCGGTCGTACGCGCCGATCTGCATCAGCGTCACGTCGAACGGCCCGTGCTCGGCGCCGATCTCGGCGTACCCGTCGAAGTAACCGGAGTCGCCGGTGTAGAAGACCTTGCGGCGCGCGCCGGCCACCACCCACGAGCTCCACAGGGTGCCGTCGCGGCGCAGCCCGCGTCCGGAGAAGTGCTGGGCGGCGGTGGCGGTGATCTCCAGGCCGGCCACCTGGTGCGACTCGGACCAGTCCAGCTCGATGATCCGTTCGGCGGGTACGCCCCAACGGTCCAGGTGCGCGCCCACTCCGAGCGGCACCAGGAACGGCGCGGACTGCCCGCCGAGCAGCGCCCGCACGGTGGCCATGTCGAGGTGGTCGTAGTGGTCGTGCGAGATCAGGATGGCGTCCAGCGGGGGCAGCTCGTCGATGCCCACCGGCGGTTCGTGCAGCCGGCGTGGGCCGACCAGACCCGAGGGGGAGCAGCGTTCGCTCCAGACCGGGTCGAGCAGCACCCGCCGGCCCTCGATCTCGATCAGCGTCGAGGCGTGGCCGTACCAGACGATGTTGAGCTCGTCGGCGGCCTGCGGCTCGTCGGCGCTGGGGCGCAGCAGCGGGACGGCTGCGGTCGGACGCCGCTTCTGCTTGCCGAAGATCAGCTCGCGGACCAGGTTGCGCCCCGGCTCGGCGACCATCGTGCGGGTGCCGGCCCGGTTGTGGAAGGTGCCATCGCGGAACTGCGGCGAGCGGGCCGCCCGTTCGGCCCGCGCCCCGCTGAGTCGGCCGCCCAGCGCCGCCGGCACATCCCGGGCGACCCAGGCCAGGCCGGCCAGCGCGGCCAGGCCGGCGACGCCCCGCATCCGCCGCCCGAGCGACCGTTCGACGTCCGTGTTCTGCGCTCGTGCCATTGCCGTCCCTCCGACGTGTCCGCCCTACACGGTAGTCACCCGGACCGACCCGTGCCTCGGTGGTGGCCACGCCGGGTCGGCCGCCGCGGCGACGACCGACCCGGGACGAGGTTGAGAGCCTGTTCAGCCGCCGTTGCTGGGGCGCCGGGCGGTGATCCGGAACGTCGTGCCCACGCCCGCGATCCGGTCCACCGCCGCCAGGAACTTCGGGCCCATGGCGGCCCGGGCCTGCACCGCCGGGTGGGTCGCGCCGAAGTCCTCCGGGTTGGCCTGCCCGTCGGCGAAGAGGGCGTAGGTGAGCACCGCCGCGCCGGAGCGGTCGAAGATCACACCGGCCTCGTGGCGGGCGTCGGCGTACCAGCCGGCCTTCGTGGCGATCCGGGCCCGCTCGTCGGAGGACATGGTGCGTCGGATGCCGTCGGTGAACGCCACCGGGGAGCGCAGGAGGCCCAACAGGTACGTCGTGGAGGCGGGGGAGAGCAGCGTGCCGGCGACCAGGGCGCGCAGCAGGTCGTGCGTCTCCCGGGGGGTGCTGGTGCCGAGGAAGAACCGGTTCGGGTTGGCCACCGGCTGGACCTGGGTGTTCGGGAAGCCCTTGGCGACCAGGATGGAGTTGATCTCGGCGGCCGGGGCGACCAGCCCGCACAGCCGCACCGCCGTGTCGTCCGAGACGGTCAGCAGGTTGGCCAGCACGTGCCCGATGGTGACCAGGCTGGGGTACGCGCCGTCCAGGCTGAAGATGCCGTCGCCGCCCGGCACGACGATCGCCGCGGACACCTCGACCTGCTGGTCCAGGGTGAGCAGCCCCCGGTCGACCTTGTCGAGCACCGCCGTGGCGACGGCGATCTTGTTGACGCTGTACGCCTCGATCCGCCGGTCCGCGTCCGCCTCGACCGCTACCACCGGCGCACCGGCCGGGTCGGCGACGCTGACGTACGCCTGCCAGTTGCCGCCGGCCTCGGCGCTGTGCTTGGCGAAGACGGAGGCGACCCGACGGGCGGCCCGAGCGGGGGTGGTCGGCGACGCCTCGGTGGTCTCAGCCGCGCTCGCCGGGGCGGCGGCGCCCAGCACGGTGCCGGCGGTGGCCACAGTGCCCAGTCCGAGTGCCGTTCTGCGGTTCAGTCGCATGGTGAATCGTCTCCCCGATCGTGGTGTGCCTGAGCGCTTGCTGGCCCACCACCCTAGGCGAGTTGATCGATGCACGATGCCCCCGAATATGTCCCGAACAGTCCCGAACAGGTCAGCCGAACCGTCGGCGCAGCGCGGCGCCCACCGCGCCCACCGGCCCGGACACGAGTTGCCGCAGGTCGGGCAGGTGGCCGCCGCGTACCGCCTCGCCGGCCGGGTTCGCGGTGAAGACCGAGCCGTCGTTCGCGGCGACCGACCGTCCACTCAGGCCCGCCGCGCGCATCAACGGCCCAACCAACACGTCGTAGACCCCCGGCAGGACGATGAAGCCGGCCCGCATCAGCACGTTGAGTCGGCCCACCGACACCTCCCGGCGAGGTCGGTCCACACAGTGCACGATGGCCCGAGCCACCCGCTGCGGCCCGGCCACCGGCGGCGGAGGTCGCCCGATGCGGCCCAGGTAGTTGGCCGCCTGCTGGTACACCGGGGTGTCCACACTGCCCGGGTTGACCAGGCACAGCCGGATCTCCGGGCTGTCGCGCAACTCCTGCTGCACCGTCCGGGCCAGACCCTGCAACCCCCACTTGCTGGCCACGTACGCGCTCATGTACGGCGCGGTGATGTGCCCGAGCACCGAACCGGTGAGGATCACCGTGCCGGCCCCGGCGGCCCGGAAGTGCCGCAGCGCCACCCGCACCGAACCGGCCGCGCCGAGCAGGTCGGTCCGGACCACCTGGTCGAAGACCCGTTGCGGCAACTCGTCGAAGCGGCCATAGGCCATCACCGCCGCCGTGTGCACCCACACGTCGACACGACCGAAGCGGTCGATCGCGGCCTGCGCGAGCGCGTCCAGCGCGTCCGGCTCGGTCACGTCGGTCGGCACGGTCAGCACGTCGACGTCGGCGCACTCGGCGCGTACCTCGGCCAGGGTCGTGGCGGCGCGGGCGGCGAGGACCAGGCGGTCGCCGCGCTCGGCGAACGCCCGGGCCGTCGCCCGGCCGATGCCGCTGCTCGCGCCGACGATCACGACCACCCGGCTCACGGCACGCACGCGATCATGGTTCGAGGACGACCTTGATGCAGCCGTCCTCCTTCTTCTGGAACATCTCGTACGCCTGCGGCGCCCGGGCCAGCGGCACCCGGTGGGTACGCAGGTCCTCCACGCCCAGTGGGTCGTCGTCGCCGGAGAGCAGCGGCAGGATCTCGTCGGTCCACCGGCGCACGTGGCACTGCCCCATCCGCAGCTGGATGCCCCGGTCGAACATCTCCATCAGCGGCATCGGGTCCGCCTCGCCGCCGTACACCCCGGAGAGCGACACGGTGCCGCCGCGGCGTACCCCCTTGAGCGCGGCGTGCAGGACGGACAGCCGGTCCACGCCGGCCCGGTCGGTCATCGTCTGGGCCAGCTTGTCCGGCAGCAGGCCGACGGCGGTGTGGGCGAGCTTGCCCATCGGCGACCCGTGCGCCTCCATCCCGACCGCGTCGATCACCGCGTCCGGGCCCCGGCCGTCGACCAGGTCGATCAACGCGCCCGGCACGTCGGACAGTTGACTGACGTCGATCACCTCGATGCCGTGCCGGCGGGCCAGCTCCAGCCGCTCCGGCACGAGGTCCAGCCCGATCACCCGGCCCGCGCCGAGGTGACGGCCGATCCGCGCGCAGAACTGCCCGACCGGACCCAGACCGAAGACGGCCAGGGTGCCGCCCGGCGGGGTGTCGGCGTACTTCACCGCCTGCCAGGCGGTGGGCAGGATGTCGGACAGGTACAGGTAGCGCTCGTCGGCGCCGGTCTCCGGGATCTTGATCGGCCCGAAGTGGGCCTGCGGGACACGCAGGTACTCGGCCTGCCCGCCCGGCACCGAACCGTAGAGCGAGGTGTAGCCGAACAGGGCCGCGCCCTTGCCCTCGCTGGTGACCTGGGTGGTCTCGCACTGCGCGTAGAGCTGGCGCGAGCACATCCAGCAACTGCCGCAGGCGATGTTGAACGGCACCACCACCCGGTCGCCCGGCTTGAGCCCGGTCACCTCCGACCCGACCTCCTCGACGATGCCCATCGGCTCGTGGCCCAGGACGTCACCCGGCTTCAGGTACGGCCCGAGCACCTCGTACAGGTGCAGGTCGGAACCGCAGATCGCGGTCGAGGTGATCTTCACGATCGCGTCGGTCGGTTCCTCGATGCGAGGATCCGGGACCTCCTCGACCCGTACGTCCCGCTTGCCCTGCCAGGTGAGCGCCTTCATGTCCCTCATCCCCTTCACGCTGCCGTCTCGAAAGACTGCTACCCGCGCTCGGGCACTTGAACCGGCTGCGTGTCCCGCCCCCGTCTCGGACGGAGGTCAGACACGGTCCGGTACGCCATGCCGCACCCACCGCCGGACCTGCTCGGCGGCCTGGTCGGCGACGGCGTGCCCCACCGGGCGGGTCAGCAGATCGCTCAATGCGAACATGTCCAGGACCCGCCCCAGGTAGGTCCAGTTCCGCACCAGGGGCAGGTCTGCCGGCTGCTGTTCGACGAAGCCCGCCTGGAAGCCGCCCAGGAACCCGGCGGGATAGTCAGCGCCGAACCGGGCCATGTTCGCGGCATCACCGTACGGGCATCCGGAGTAACTGAACTCCCAGTCGAGCAGCGCATCCACCCGCCACCCGCCGCCCTCCCGGGAGACCAGGATGTTCTTCGGGTTGACGTCGGCATGCACCAGCCGGGTCTGGTGGTCGACGCTCTCCAATGCCGTCGCGTGCGCCGTGCACAACGTCACCCAGGCACGACGTGTCCCGCCGTCGAGTCGGCTGTCGGGAACCGCGGCCATGCACTCCTCGGCGACCTCCACCAGCTGCTGCGACCAGGGACGCTCCTCCTTGACGGTGAGATCCCCGTCCACGAAGAAACCCCGTCGGTCGAACCTCGCGCCAGCGACCCGCGCGACGACCCGTCCGACCTCGGCCCCCAGCTCACCCGCCTCCGGCCGCCCGAGATCACCCCTGGCGAGCACGTCACTGAGCACGACGCCGTCCACGTACTCGATGACCATGGCGGGTCGCACCCGCCCGTCTCCGGCGGGCAGGACCAACAGGACCTCCGGGACCGGCACGTACCGGCGGGCGACGTCCATGACCCCCGCCTCAACCGCCGGATCCGTTCCGCCGAACCGGGCGACGGCCCGACGGTCGGCAAGCGTGAGCAGGCGGGTCTCATGAGAGAAACCGCCCGCCAACACGGATGTCGACACGACCCTGCTGTCCAGGGCCGCGGCGATCTCCTCAACTGCCTCGATCTGCATCGGCCCAGTCAATCAAGGCACCACGACATCCGACCGGACCCCCGCCGGGGCAGCCACCGACGGCGAACCCCGCGAGGGCTGAACAGCAGACCGCCGCACCCCGAGAAGAGCCCGGGGTACGGCGGTCTGGCGCAGCTCAGGAGCCGGGTGTGTTGTTCGCTCCCTTGGCGGTGGCCGTGAGGTAGTCGCGGTTGAGCCGGCCGATGGTGTTCAGCGGGATGCCCTTCGGGCAGGCCGGGGTGCATTCGCCGGCGTTGGTGCAGCCGCCGAAGCCGGCCTCGTCGTGCGCGTCGACCATGCCGATCACCCGGGTGTACCGCTCCGGCTGGCCCTGCGGCAGCAGGGAGAGCTGGGTGAGCTTGGCGGCGGTGAAGAGCATGCCGGAGCCGTTCGGGCAGGCCGCGACGCAGGCGCCGCAGCCGATGCAGGCGGCCGACTCGAAGGCGGCGTCGGCGTTGGCCTTGGCGACCGGGGTGGAGTGGGCCTCGGGCGCGCTGCCGGTCGGCGCGGTGACGTAGCCACCAGCGGCGATGATCTTGTCGAAGGCGCTCCGGTTGACGACCAGGTCCTTGACCACCGGGAAGGCGCTGGCCCGCCACGGCTCGATGTCGATCGTCTCGCCGTCGGAGAACTGCCGCATGTGCAGCTGGCACGCCGTGGTGCCGCGCTGCGGTCCGTGGGCGTCACCGTTGATCATCAGGCCGCACATGCCGCAGATGCCCTCGCGGCAGTCGTGGTCGAACGCCACCGGGTCCTCGCCAGCGAGGATCAGCCGCTCGTTGAGCACGTCGAGCATCTCCAGGAACGACATGTCCGGGGACACGTCGTCGACCGGGTAGGTCACCATCCGACCCTTGTCCTCAGGGCCCTTCTGGCGCCAGATGCGCAGGGTCAGGTTCACTTGTAGCTCCGCTGCGTGGGGTGGACGTATTCGAACTTCAGGTCTTCCTTGTGCAGCACCGAGGGCTCGCCGTCGGCGGTGAACTCCCAGGCCGCCACGTACGCGAACTTCTCGTCGTCGCGCTGCGCCTCACCGTCGGGGGTCTGGTGCTCGGCCCGGAAGTGGCCGCCGCAGGACTCCTCGCGGTGCAGGGCGTCGATGCACATCAGCTCGGCCAGCTCGAAGAAGTCGGCCACCCGGCCGGCCTTCTCCAGCGACTGGTTGAGTTCCTCGCCGGTGCCGGACACCTTGACCCGCTGCCAGAACTGCTCGCGCAGGGCACGGATCTCGTCGATCGCCTTGCGCAGCCCGGCCTCGCTGCGCTCCATGCCGCAGTGTTCCCACATGATCTGGCCCAGCTCCCGGTGGAACGAGTCCACGGTCCGGTCGCCGTCGACAGCGAGCAGCCGCCGAATCCGGTCCTCGACGTCGGTGCGCGCCTCGATCGCCGCCGGGTGGGTGGCGTCGACCTTGTCCAGCCCGCCGGAGGCCAGGTAGTTGGCGATGGTGGTGGGCAGCACGAAGTAGCCGTCGGCGAGGCCCTGCATCAGCGCCGAGGCGCCGAGCCGGTTCGCGCCGTGGTCGGAGAAGTTGGCCTCGCCGATCACGAACAGGCCGGGGATGTTCGACTGGAGGTCGTAGTCGACCCAGAGGCCGCCCATCGTGTAGTGCACGGCGGGGTAGATCCGCATCGGCACCTCGTACGGGTCCTCGCCGGTGATTCGCTCGTACATCTCGAAGAGGTTGCCGTACTTGGCCTCGATGGCCTTGCGGCCCAGCCGGCCGATCGCGTCGGCGAAGTCGAGGTAGACGCCGAGCTTGGTCGGCCCGACCCCCCGCCCCTCGTCGCACACGTTCTTCGCGGCGCGGGAGGCGATGTCGCGGGGGACCAGGTTGCCGAAGGAGGGGTAGATCCGCTCGAGGTAGTAGTCCCGCTCGTCCTCCGGAATGTCCTTCGGGCTGCGGTCGTCACCCTTGGTCTTCGGCACCCAGACCCGGCCGTCGTTGCGCAGCGATTCGCTCATCAGGGTCAGCTTCGACTGGTGGTCGCCGGAGACCGGGATGCAGGTCGGGTGGATCTGCGTGTAGCACGGGTTGGCGAAGTACGCGCCCTTGCGGTGCGCGCGCCAGGTGGCGGTGACGTTGCAGCCCTTGGCGTTGGTGGAGAGGTAGAAGACGTTGCCGTAGCCGCCGGAGCCGAGCACCACGGCGTCGGCCATCTCGGTGCTGATCTCGCCGGTGACCATGTCCCGGACGACGATGCCGCGGGCCTTGCCGTCGACGAGGACCAGCTCCAGCATCTCGTGCCGGGTGTTCATCTCCACGTTGCCCAGGCCGATCTGCCGCTCCAGTGCCTGGTACGCGCCGAGCAGCAGCTGCTGGCCCGTCTGGCCCCGGGCGTAGAAGGTGCGCTGCACCTGGGCGCCACCGAAGGAGCGGGTGTCCAGCAGGCCGCCGTACTCGCGGGCGAACGGCACGCCCTGGGCCACGCACTGGTCGATGATGTTGACGGACACCTCGGCGAGCCGGTGCACGTTCGACTCCCGGGAGCGGAAGTCGCCGCCCTTGACGGTGTCGTAGAAGAGCCGGTGCACGGAGTCGCCGTCGTTGCGGTAGTTCTTCGCCGCGTTGATGCCGCCCTGGGCCGCGATGGAGTGCGCCCGGCGCGGGCTGTCCTGGTAGCAGTAGGACTTGACGTGGTAGCCCTGCTCGGCCAGGGTCGCGGCGGCGGAGCCGCCGGCCAGGCCGGTGCCGACCACGATCACCGTCATCTTGCGGCGGTTGGCGGGGTTGACCAGTTTGGCCTCGAAGCGCCGGGTCTCCCAACGCTTCTCGACCGGGCCGGCGGGTGCCTTGGTGTCGGCGATCGGGTCGCCCTCGGTGAAGAGTTCCATGTCAGGACACCAATCCGGTGAGTACGGCGAACGGGACCACCAGGTACCCGGCGCAGAGCAGCACGGCGAAGACCAGAGCCGCGGTACGCGCCCGGCGCTCGCCGCGCGGCGTCTGCTGGCCGAGGCTGCGGAACGCGCTGAACGCGCCGTGGCGCAGGTGGAAGCCCACCGTGACGATGGCGAGGGTGTAGAAGAGCGTGACGTACCAGCGCTCCGGGGCGAAGTCGGCGACGACGTTGCCGTACGGCTTGCTCTCGTCGCCGACCGGGTTCAGCGTGCCGGTGGTCAGGTCCAGCAGGTGGTAGATCACGAAGAGCAGGATGATCACTCCACCCCAGCGCATCGTGCGGGCCGCGTAGCTGCCGTTGACCTTCTTGCGGTGGGCGTACTTGACCGGGCGGGCGGCGCGGGCGCGCCGGGCCAGCACGGTGGCGGCCACGATGTGGGCGACGACCGCCACGACCAGTACGGTGCGCAGGATCCACAGGAACCAGACGCCGGGCAGCAGTGGCTTGCCGATGTCGCGCAGCCAGTGCGCGTAGTGGTCGAACGAGGTCTCCCCCGTGAACACCTTCAGGTTGCCGAGCATGTGGGCGATGAGGAACAGCGCCAGCAGGATGCCCGTCACCGCCATGACGGCCTTGAGACCGACGTTCGAGCGGATGGGCGACCGAGTCTTCGTGATTACCACAGGACCGACGCTAGGAGCACTTCGATCAGTCGTCCAATGCATCAAACTCGCAGTGTTGATAGCCGTAAGCTATGTAGATGCAGCTCCATCAGCTTCGGTACTTCGTCGCGGTGGCCGAAGTACGACATTTCACCCAAGCCGCCGATCTTGTCGGCATCACCCAGCCTTCTCTCAGTAAGCAAATTCACGCTCTGGAGGCCGACCTCGGAGCCCCGCTGTTCGAGCGGCTAAGGGGCAACATCGCCCTCACCGCGGCGGGTGAGGTGCTGCTGCCGTTGGCCACCCGGATCCTCGCCGACGTGGAGACCGCGACCCGGGAGGTCCAGGAATTGGTCGGGTTGCGTCGGGGCCGGGTCCGGCTCGGGGCCACCCCCAGCCTGGCGACCTCGCTCGCCCCGCCGGTGCTGCGCCGGTTCCGCGACGCGCACCCCACCGTCGACCTGCGCGTCGAGGAGGGAGGCTCGCAGGACCTGGTCCGCGACCTGCTCCGCGGCGACCTCGACCTGGCCCTCATCATCATGCCGGCACAGGGGGCCGACCCGGGGCTGCGGGTCGACCCGATTCTGCGGGAGAGCCTGGTGGTGGCCTCGGTGGGGGAGGTGCCCACCGCGTCGACGACCGGGGAGCTGCGCATCACCGACCTGCGGGACCAGCCGATGGTGATGTTCCGGGAGGGGTACGACCTGCGCGACGCGACCATCCAGGCGTGTCGGGAGGCGGGCTTCGAACCCACCTTCGCGGTGGACGGCGGCGAGATGGACGCGGTGCTCAGCTTCGTCGAGGCCGGACTCGGCATCGCTCTGGTGCCCGGCATCGTGTTGGCCCGCCGGCCGGGCGTGCGGATCACCCCGCTCGCCCCGCCCGGGGTGCGGCGGACCATCGCGGTGGCCCGCCGGCGCGACGTCGTCCCCACCCACGCCGGTCGGGAGCTTCGGCGCATCCTGCTCGACTACATCCAGTCGGCGATCAACCTCGGCGAGCTGCCCCCCGGCGTCGAGCCGCTGACCTGACCCGCCGGGGACCGCCGCCGCGAGGAGGCCGAACGGGGCCGCCGTCCCGAGCAGGTCGGTGGCCCCCGGCCCGGCTCAGCGGCCCTCGGCGTCGTCCATCGCCCGGTAGATCCGCTGCTCGGAGACGGGGTACGGGGTGCCCAGCGCCTGAGCGAAGACGTTCACCCGCAACTCCTCGATCATCCAGCGGATCTGCCGGACGGCCGACTCCTGGCGGCGGGCCGGCGACAGGTTGGCCAGCAGGTCGGCGTACTCCTTCTGCACCACGGCGATCCGGTCCTGCTGCTGGCGGTCGCGCTGCGGGTTGCCGCCGAGGCGCTCCAGCCGACGCTCGATGGCGGTGAGGTAGCGCAGCAGGTCGGGCAGGCGCGCGTACCCGGTTTCGGTGATGAAACCGGCGTGCACCAGCCCGGCGAGCTGGTTGCGGATGTCGGCCAGCGCCGCCACCACGGCGAGGTTGCGGGTCGCGCCGAGCCGCTGCTCGACGGCGTACGCGGCGGCGAGGACCTTGCGGACCCGGTCCATCACCTCGACCACCGTGTCGACCAGGTCGGCGCGGACCTTCTCGCGCAGGGCCGCGAAACCGTCGGCGTCCCAGGCCGGCCCGCCGGCCACACCGATCAGCCGGTCGATGGCGGCACCCGCCGCATCCTCGATCAACTCCTGGACGCCGCCGTGCGGGTTGCGGCTCAACGCCAGCTTCGCCTCGTTGTCCAGCCGCCCCTGCAGGAACCGCGCCGGGGACGGCACGGTGAGCCGCAGCAGCCGGCGGGTGCCGGCCCAGTGCGCCGCCTCCGCCTCGGCGGGGGAGTCGAACACCCTCACCCCGACCGTGGCGCCCTCGTCGACCAGCGCCGGGTACGCGGTGACCGCGTAACCCGCGCGGACCTGCTCGATGGTCCGGGGTAGCGTGCCGATGCTCCACTCGCGCAGCCCGGTGCGGGCCACCTCCGGCGCGGCGGCCGCCACCACCTGGCGTACCTCCTGGCGGAGTTGGCGTTGCAGGGCCGGCAGGTCCTTGCCCTCGGCGACCGGCTTCTCGTCGTCGCCGAGGACCCGGAACGTCACCCGCAGGTGCGCCGGGAGCTTGCCGGGCTCCCAGGCGTCGCGGGGCACTGTCACTCCGGTCATCCGGCGCAGTTGCCGGGTGAGCGCGTCCAGCAGCGACTCCTCGCCGGGAGTGATCGCCGCCAGGGCGGCCCGGGCGTAGTCCGGCACCGGGACGAAGTTGCGGCGGATCGCCTTGGGCAGCGAGCGCATCAGCGCGATGACCGTCTCCTCGCGCAGCCCCGGCACCTGCCAGTCGAAGGTCTCCGCCGGCACCTGGTTGAGCAGCGGCAGCGGGATGTCCACTGTCACGCCGTCGTCCGGTGTGCCCGGCTCGAACCGGTAGGTCAGCGGCAGGCTCACCCCGTGGGCCTGCCACTCGTCCGGGTAGTCGTCCTCGTCCACCCCCGGTCGGCCGTCGTTGATCAGCAGGTCGCGGGTGAAGGTGAGCAGGTCGGGTTGCTCGCGGCGGGTCTTCTTCCACCAGCTGTCGAAGTGCCGCCCGGAGGACACGTCGGCCGGGATCCGCTGGTCGTAGAAGCCGAAGATGGTCTCGTCGTCGACCAGGATGTCCCGGCGTCGGGCGCGGCTCTCCAACTCCTCGATCTCGGCCAGCAGCCGCTTGTTGTCCGCCCAGAACTGGTGGTGCGTCTGCCAGTCGCCCTCGACGAGGGCGTGCCGGATGAACAGCTCCCGGCTCAGCGTCGGGTCGATCCGCCCGAAGGTGACCTTTCGGGAGCTGACCAGCGGAACGCCGTACAGGGTGACCTTCTCGTAGGCCATCACCGCGGCCTGCTTCTTCTCCCAGTGCGGTTCGCTGTAGCTGCGCTTGACCAGGTGCTGCGCCAGCGGCTCGACCCACTCCGGCTCGACCCGACCGGCGATGCGCCCCCACAGCCGGGAGGTTTCCACCAACTCGGCGGCCATCACCCAACGCGGCGGCTTCTTGAACAACGCCGACCCGGGGAAGATCCCGAACTTCGCGCCTCGCGCCCCCAGGTACTCGTGCTTCTGGGCGTCCTTCAGGCCGATGTGCGACAACAGGCCGGGCAGCAGCGACTGGTGCACCTTCGGGGTGTCGATCTCCTCCGGCAGGTCCGAACCACCCCGGCGGCCCCGGCCGGCGTCCGCGTCGTCCGAGCTGTCGCGCGCCGGCCGCCCACCGCGCCGGTCGCCGTCGGCCGGGGTACGCAGCACCTGGCGCAGTTGGCTGACGATGTCCTGCCACTCGCGGATCCGCAGGTAGTTCAGGTACTCCGCCTTGCACATCCGGCGGAACGCGCTGGAGGACAGCTCCCGCTGCTGCTCGCGCAGGTAGCGCCACAGGTTGAGGTAGGCGACGAAGTCCGACTCCTTGTCGGCGAACCGGGCGTGCGCCTGATCCGCCTGGGCCTGCTTCTCCGCCGGCCGCTCCCGTGGGTCCTGGATGGAGAGCGCGGCGGCGATCACCAGCACCTCGGTGGCGCAGCCGTTGCGTTCGCCCTCGACCACCATCCGGGCCAGGCGTGGGTCGACCGGCAACTGGGCCAGCCGCCGGCCGAGCGCGGTGAGTCGCTTCGCCGGGTCGGCCTCGGTCGGGTTCAACGCGCCCAGCTCGTGCAGCAGGTTGACGCCGTCGGTGATGTTGCGCTTGTCCGGCGGGTCGATGAACGGGAACGCGGCGAGGTCGCCGAGCCCGATCGCGGTCATCTGGAGGATGACCGACGCCAGGTTGGTCCGCAGGATCTCCGGGTCGGTGAACTCGGGCCGGGAGGCGAAGTCCTGCTCGTCGTAGAGGCGGATGCAGATGCCGTCCGAGGTACGGCCGCACCGGCCCTTGCGCTGGTTGGCCGACGCCTGGGAGACCGGTTCGATCGGCAGCCGCTGCACCTTGAGCCGACTGGAGTAGCGGGAGATGCGGGCGGTGCCCGGGTCCACCACGTACTTGATGCCGGGCACTGTCAGCGAGGTCTCCGCGACGTTGGTGGCGAGCACCACCCGGCGCGAGGAGTGCGTGGCGAAGACCCGGTGCTGCTCGGCGGAGGAGAGCCGCGCGTACAACGGCAGGATCTCGGTGCCGAGCAGCGATCGCTTGGTCTGCACCAGCTTGCCCAGCGCGTCGGCGGTGTCCCGGATCTCCCGCTCGCCGCTGAGGAAGACCAGGATGTCGCCGGGGCCCTCGGCGGCCAACTCCTCGACGGCGTCGCCGATCGCCTGGATCTGGTCGCGGACGGTCTCCTCGTCGCCGTCGCCGTCCTCCTCACCCTCGGCGAGTTCGACGAGGGGCCGGTAGCGCACCTCCACCGGGTAGGTGCGCCCCGACACCTCGACCACCGGGGCGGGCACACCGTCGGGCTCGTCGGCGGTGGGTGGCCCGGCGAAGTGCCGGGCGAACCGGTCGGTCTCGATGGTCGCCGAGGTGATGATCACCTTGAGGTCGGGTCGTCGGGGCAACAGCTCCCGCAGGTACCCGAGGATGAAGTCGATGTTGAGGCTGCGCTCGTGTGCCTCGTCGATGATCAGCGTGTCGTACTGGCGCAGCATCCGGTCGGTCTGCAACTCGGCCAGCAGGATGCCGTCGGTCATCAGCTTCACCAGGCTGCGCTCGCTGACCTGGTCGGTGAAGCGCACCTTGTAGCCGACCACGTCGCCCAACTCGGTGCCCAGCTCGTCGGCGATCCGGTCGGCCACCGTCCGGGCGGCCAACCGCCGGGGCTGGGTGTGCCCGATCAGGCCGTGCACCCCGCGCCCCAACTCCAGGCAGATCTTGGGGATCTGGGTGGTCTTGCCGGAGCCGGTCTCGCCCGCCACGATCACCACCTGGTGATCGCGGATGGCAGCGGCGATGTCGTCCTTGCGCTCACTGACCGGCAGACCCACCGGGTACGTGATCACGGGCACCGCCGCCTGCCGGGCGGCGAGCCGCTGCTCGGCCCGGACCAGGTCGGCGGTGATCTCGGTCAGCGCCGCCTCCCGACGCTGCGGGTCGCGCAGCTTGCGGGCGCCGTCCAGTCGCCGCTGGAGCCGGCGCTGGTCGCGGAACATCAGAGGTGTGAGGCGGCGGTGCAGCTCGCGAACGGGGTCGGACGCGACGGAGGCGGTTGGATTCTGCATGTCGTGCCCAAGGATAGGCAGCCCGGCGGCGCAGCGCCCCTGGGTTACCGAGCGGCCGGCTTCCCGGTGGCTGCCTCCGGTCCCCTGACGCTCACGAGCGCGCCCTAGAGTTGGCGGCCGACGTCGAGCGTTGGGGGAGCCGTGCTGGAGATGCGTGACACCGACCGCGCCCTGGTGCAGGCCGCCACGGCGGTCTCCAAGCTGCGCTGCCGCAGCCAGCACCACACTGTCGCGTCGGCGGCCCGGACCGCGGACGGGCGGGTCTTCACCGGCGTGAACGTGCGGCACGCCACCGGAGGGGCCTGCGCCGAACTCGTCGTGATCGGCACGGCCGCCACCCAGGGCGTCACCGCGCTGGAGACGATCGTCACCGTCGCCGACCGTGGCCGCGAGGTGGTCGCGCCCTGTGACCGGTGCCGGCAGGTGCTGCGGGACTACTTCCCGGACCTGCGGGTGGTCGTCGGCCCGGTGGACGCCCCGCGGGTGGTCCCGATCGGGGAGTTGCCGGCGGAGACCGACAGCGGCTCGGCCGGCTGACCGGCCCGGGTCAGTCCCCGGAGGCCGCCTCCAGCATCGACTGCGGCACCGGCACGCTCTCGAACCGCAGGGTGCCCTCCGGAAGCAGCCACGACGTGACCCGCGCGACCAGGCGACCGGCCCGCACGGCGGGGTCGTTGGCGAACAGCGTGCGGGCCTCGTCCGGGGCGATGGACAGCACCACGAAGCCCCGCAGTTGATCGTCGTCGGGATGCAGGAACGGCCCGGCCGCGAGGACGAGGCCCTGCTGCACGAGCCCCGCCTGGTGGGCCAGGTGCGCGTCCCGCAGCCTGTCGATCGCGTCCTGCGGCAGCTCCGGCGGATCCGACGGTCGGGTCAGCAGGACGACCGTGTGCTGGTCGAATCGCATGCCCACACCCTATGACGCGAATGTCCCTCTTCTGGGTGTCATCCGCCATCTGTCCGTCCTGTGGTCGTCCGCGAATCTCATTCTCGTATCGGGGTTCGCAGCGATTGGGAGGTGCGGCATGGTCACCAGACGTCGGCTGCTCGCGGCTGGTGCCACCGGCGGCGCGGCGGCGCTGATCCCGATGGGCTGGGCGGTCTCGGGCCGGGCGCTCGCCGCGGTCGCGCCGCTGGACGCCCGGGACCTCCCGAAGTACGTCACGCCGCTGCGGATCCCCCCGGCCATGCCGACGGTGGTCGCCGATCCGGAGCGCGACACGTACGAGATCGCGGTGCGACAGTTCCGCCAGCAGATCCTGCCGCCGTCGTGGCCGCGTACCACGGTGTGGGGTTACGGCTCCACCGCCCACCCCGGCAGTTTCGGCTACCCGGCGCCCACCATCATGGCGCGGGTCGGCCGCCCGGTGCGCGTGACCTGGGTCAACCAGCTCGTCGACGACCGGGGCGACTACCTGCCGCACCTGCTGCCGGTGGACCCCACCCTGCACTGGGCCAACCCGGCCGGTGGCATCGAGCACCGGGACCACCACGGGCAGTGGGACGGCAGCCCGCGGGGCTATCGCGGCCCGGTGCCCCAGGTGGTGCATCTGCACGGTGCGCACAGCACGCAGGAGAGCGACGGACACTCCGAGGCGTGGTACCTGCCGGTGGCCCGTGACCTGCCGCCCGACTTCGCCGTGTCCGGCAGCGCGTACCGGGAGTTCCGGTCCCGGTTCGCCGATCGGTCCGGCCTGCGCTGGGCGCCCGGCTCGGCCACCTTCGAGTACGCGAACGACCAGCGGTCGTGCACCCTCTGGTACCACGATCACGCGCTCGGGCTCACCCGGGAGAACGTCTACGCCGGGCCGGCCGGGTTCTACCTGCTCGGTGGTGGGGACGAGCTGCCGCGGGGAGTGCTGCCCGGCCCGGCGCCGACCCGCGACGTTCCGCCGAACGCCTCGTACCACGACATTCCCCTGATGATCCAGGACCGCAGCTTCACCGCCGACGGTGAGCTGCGCTATCCGTCGAGGTACTCCGGCGGCGACGGGCCACCGACCTGGGTGCCCGGGTTCTCCGGCTCCACGATCGTCGTCAACGGCCGCACCTGGCCCTCGTTGACGGTCCAGCGTCGGCGCTACCGGTTCCGGCTGCTCAACGGCTGCAACAGCCGGTTCCTGCTGCTCAGCGTGGCCGCCCACGCCACCGCGCGGCCGGCCCGGCCGGTGCTGCCGGTCTGGCAGATCGGCAGCGACGGCGGTCTCCTGCCCGAGCCGGTGCCGCACGAGCGGGTGCCCCTCGGCCCGGCCCAGCGGGTCGACGCGATCGTCGACTTCACCGACGTGCCGGCCGGCACCGAGCTGTACCTGGTCAACGAGGGGCCGGACGGGATGTACGGCGGCGGTCGGCCCGGGGTGGACTTCGACCCCGCCGACCCGCACACCACCGGGCAGGTGCTGCGCTTCGTGGTCACCGACACAGCCGGCGCGGATACCAGCGTGCCACCGGAGCAGTTACGGCTGCCGGCACACCCGCGGCTCGGCCCGGCCCAGCGGGTACGCCGACTGTCGCTCAACGAGCGGATGTCCGGCGGGTCGATGATCATGCTGCTCGGCGTGCTCGACGAGCGCGGCCGGGGTCTGCCGTTGCGCTGGAGCGACCCGGTGACCGAGCAGCCGTTGCTCGGCGACACCGAGGTGTGGGAGGTGCGCAACTTCACCCGGCACGTGCACCCGGTCCACCTGCACCAGGTGCAGTTCGAGCTGCTCGGCCGGGGAGGCTCGGGGCGGTCCCTGCCGGGCCCCGGGGACCGGGGGTGGCTGGACACGGTGCTCGCGTACCCGTGGGAGGTGACCCGCATCAAGGCGCGCTTCGACCTGCCGGGTCGCTACGCGTGGCACTGCCACCTGCTGGAGCACGAGGACAACGAGATGATGCGACCGCTGAACGTCCTGCCGCGCGGTGGCGCGTCGGCCGGGGACGGCGGCTCAGGTGACGTCCCGGAGTCGCCACGGGGGGTGCCGGAGGTGTCGGATACGGCATCGACCGACGCCGGTTAGGCACCTTTTCGCAGGTCGGCTAAGGTTAGGCGAACCTAAGCCCGATCGTGCAGGAGATTCGTGACCGCCCTCGCCAGCCGGCCGACCCGTAGTCGGGCCAGCACCCGCACCGGGCGTCGGGTGACAGTCACCGTCGGGGCCGGGCTGGTGCTGCTGCTCACCGTGCTGGCCAGTTTCGCGCTCGGCAGCCGACAACTCGGCGTCGACCAGGTCTGGCACGCGCTCGTCGCCCCGGACGGCAGCGACGCCAGCACCATCGTCCGGGAGTTGCGGATGCCCCGGACCGCGCTCGGTCTCGCCGTCGGGCTCGCGCTCGCCGTTGCCGGGGTGCTGTTCCAGGCGCTCACCCGCAACCCCCTCGCCGAGCCGCGCATCCTGGGCATCAGCGCGGGCGCGTCGTTCGGGGTGGTGCTCGCGATCTCCGTCTTCGGCGTCGGCACGCTCGCCGGGTACGTCTGGTTCGGCATCGCCGGGGCCCTGATCGCCGGGCTGTTGGTCTTCGCCATCGCCACCCGCGCCCGCGAGGGCGCCAGCCCGGTCACCCTCGCGCTGGTCGGCGCGGCGCTCGACGCCAGCCTGGCCTCCGGGGTGTACGCGCTGCTCAGCATCGACGCCCGCACCTTCGAGGAGTACCGCTTCTGGGTGGTCGGCGGGCTGGCCGGACGGGACCTGTCGGTCGCCGCGCAGGTGCTGCCGTTCGTCCTCGTCGGATTGGTGCTCGCCGCCCTGGTGGCCCGGGGCCTGGACGCGCTGGCCCTCGGCGACGACGTGGCCCGTGGCCTCGGCCACCGGATCGGTCTGGTCCGCCTCGGCGGTGGTCTCGCCGCCGTGCTGCTGACCGGTGCCGCGGTGGCCGCCGCCGGACCTGTCGCGTTCGTCGGGCTGGCCGTGCCGCACCTGGCCCGCGCCCTGGTCGGCGCCGACCACCGCTGGACGCTCGCCGTCTCCGCCCTGCTCGGCCCGGCGCTGCTGCTGGCCGCCGACATCGCCGGTCGGCTGGTCGCTCCGCCCGGCGAAATCCCGGCCGGTATCGTCACCGCGCTGATCGGTGCGCCACTGCTGGCCGTGCTGGTCCGCCGCGCCCGGGTGGTGACAGCGTGACCACCGCCCAACTGCCCGGGCGGTCGCTGCTGCGGCTCGGCCCGGTCAGCCTGCTGATCCGCCGACGCGCGGTGCTGGTGGCCGCCGTGCTGACCGTGCTACTCCTGCTGGCCGTCGTGCTCAGCCTCTCGCTGGGCACCCCGTACGTCGCCCCGGCCGACGTGCTGCGTGCCCTCTCCGGCGCCGGCACCCCGTACGACCTCGTGGTCTTCGACCTGCGGCTGCCCCGGGTCGTGCTGGCGGCCGCGGCCGGCGCCGCCTTCGGCGTGGCCGGCACGCTGATCCAGAGCGTGGCCCGCAACCCACTCGCTAGCCCGGACGTCATCGGCATCACCCAGGGCGCCGGCCTCGCCGCGACCGTGGCCCTGACCAGCGGGATGGCCGCGGTGCTGGTGGCGCCCACCGCGCTGGTGGGCGGGTTGCTCGCGGCGGTGCTGCTGTTCGCCCTCGGCGCCCGGCACGGGCTGGCCGCGCAACGGTTCGTGCTCGCCGGGGTGGCTGTCGCGTTCGGGTTCCGGGCGCTCACCGAGGTGGTCATGCTCACCGCCGACCCGATCGACGGGCTGCGCGCGCAGATCTGGCTGATCGGCACCCTGGCGGGCAAGGGCTGGACCGAGGCCGCCTGGATCGCCGGCACCCTGCTGGTGCTGCTGCCGGTGCTGGCCTGGGCCGGCTGGTCGCTGAACAGCACCGCCCTGGACGACGACACCGCCCGGGGAGTCGGGCTGCGTCCGGTGGCCCGCCGGGTCGGCCTCGCCGGCACCGGCGTGCTCGTCGCCGCGATGGTCACCGCCCAGGTCGGCGCCGTCGACTTCGTGGCGCTGGTCGCCCCGCAGGTGGCCCGTCGGCTGGTACGCGCCGAACGCCCACCGCTGGTCTGCGCGGCGCTGCTCGGTGCCCTCCTGCTGGTGCTGGCCGACCTGGCCGGTCGGCGCCTGTTCGCACCCACCCAGCTACCCGCCGGTGTGCTGACCGCCGCGATCGGCGGCCCGTACCTGATCTTCCTGCTGCTGCGCGGCCGGCGGCGGTCGTCGTGACGCCTCAAGGAGTCGTTTGATGCTCTCCACCCGCGACCTGGTCGCCGGCTACGACGAGCGGACAGTGCTCGACGGGCTCGACCTCGACCTGCCCACCGACGCCTTCACCGTGATCGTCGGACCCAACGCGTGCGGCAAGTCCACCCTGCTGCGCACGATGGCCCGGCTGCTCACTCCCCGCCGAGGCACCGTGCTGCTGGACGGCACCGCCATCCGTGACCTGCCGACCCGGGAGGTCGCCCGCCGCCTCGGGGTCCTGCCGCAGAGCCCGCTGGTGCCCGAGGGCGTCACGGTGGCGGACCTGGTCGGGCGCGGCCGACAGCCCTACCAGCGGTGGTGGCGGCAGTGGTCGGCGCAGGACGGCGCCGCGGTGGACCAGGCGATGGCCCTCGCCGACGTCACCGACCTGGCCGACCGACCGGTTGACAGCCTCTCCGGCGGTCAGCGGCAACGGGTGTGGATCGCCATGACACTGGCCCAGGACACCGACGCCCTGCTGCTGGACGAGCCGACCACCTTCCTCGACCTGGCTCACCAGGTGGAGGTGCTGGACCTTCTGCACCGGCTGCGCACCGAGCGTGGCCGCACCGTGGTCGCCGTGCTGCACGACCTGAACCAGGCCGCCCGCTACGCCGACCACCTGGTCGCCATGCGCGCCGGCGCGGTGGTCGCCGCCGGCCCGCCCCGGGAGATCCTCACCGCCGACCTGGTCCGCGACGTCTTCGGGCTGGCCTGCGTGGTCGTGCCCTGCCCGGTGACCGGCGCACCCCTGGTGGTGCCCGCCTACACCGGCGGCAATGCTCAGACTCGCGCTGTCCCGGTCGACGCGTCCGCCGGCGCGCGGGACCCGGGTTCGTCTGTCCCGGTCGACGCGTCCGCCGGCGCGCGGGACCCCGGTTCGTCTGTCCCGGTCGACGCGTCCGCCGACGCGCGGGACCCCGATTCGTCGACGGCGTCCGTACCGGACGCCCGACCCTCCACCGGCGACGCGGCCAACCCGCTCGCCGGCTCGCACCCCTCGAAAGGACTCTGATGCGTCGTCTCGTCGCAGCTCTCGCCGCGGCCGTCGCCCTCGGCGCCGGCCTCACCGCCTGCGGTAAGAGCGACCCGGTCGCCGGCTCCACCACCGGGGAGACCCGGGAGATCACCCACGCCATGGGCACCACCAAGGTCCCGGCCGAGCCCAAGCGCGTCGTCGTGCTCGACACCGACAAGATCGACACGGCGCTCTCGCTGGGCATCACGCCGGTCGGCGCGGCCACCGCCGGGGAGGCGAAGAGCTGGCCCACGTACTTCGGCGCGGACAAGCTCGCCGGCATCAAGGAGGTCGGGGTGCTCACCGAGCCCGACCTGGAGGCGATCAACGCGCTGAAGCCGGACCTCATCCTCGGCAGCAAGTTCCGCCAGGAGAAGTTCTACGACGAGCTGGCCGCCATCGCGCCGACCGTGTTCACCGACAAGGTGGGCATCACCTGGAAGGACAACCTCCTCCTCGACGGCAAGGCGCTCGGCCGCGAGCAGCAGGCCAAGGATCTGCTCGCCACGTACGAGAAGCGGGCCAAGGACTTCGGCGCGACGCTCGGCGACGCCGCCGCGCGCAAGGTCTCCATCGTGCGCTTCCTGCCCGGCAACATCCGGGTGTACGGGCCGGATTCGTTCTCCGGCATCGTCATCGGCGACACCGGCCTGGGCCGCCCCGAGCGGCAACTGCTCGCCAACAAGGAGGACAAGCGCTTCGACCTGGTCAGCCCCGAGCGGATCAACGAGGTCGACGGTGACGTCATCTTCGTGACCGCGTACGGCGACAAGGCCGCCGCCGAGCAGACCAAGGTCGCCGGCGGGACGCTGTGGAAGGGCCTCGGCGCGGTCAAGGCCGGCAAGGCCTACCCGGTCTCCGACGAGGTCTGGATGACCGGCATCGGCGTCGGGGCCGCCAACAAGATCCTCGACGACCTGACCAAGTACCTCCCCGCCGCCTGACACCCCCGCGCCACCCGCACGAAGGCGCACCCCGCGGGCTGCACGTCGCGCACCCAGGCCGACCCAAGATCCGCGCAAGTTCGGGGATCCTGCTGCCTCACGAGCTGGTGAGGGAGCAGGATCCCTGGAGTTGTGCGGATCTTGGCGCAGGTGGGTCCGGAGGGCCGAGACAGGCTCAGCGGGAGCGGGACCGTAGGGCTTGACGTAGTTCGGCAAGGAAGCCGTCGAAGTCCTCGCGGAACCGCTTCGCGGTGACGTGCAGGACGATCCAATCCTCACCGAGCAGGCGGTTGAGGCGGCGTCTGTCTCGATGGAACTGCTCCGGATCGTCATGCCACAACCCGTCGTACTCGACGGCGACCTTGAGGTGCGGCCACGCCAGATCGAGACGGGCAACGAACCTCCCCTCGCGCTCGACCACGAACTGCGTCACGGGCGTCGGCACCCCGGCGAGCACTATCCGCACGCGGAGCCGGGACTCTGGGATCGACTCCGCGCCCGCGTCCGCCAGCTCAGCCACACGCGCCATCCGTTTCCAACCCCGGTTGCCGATCCATGTTCGGCAGTCCGCGCGCAGTCGAGGGAGGTCCACCAGCCGTTGCCTGGCAAGGCGGTCTATGACTGCGACGGCGTCCTCCGTTGGTAGCCACTGTGCAAGGTCCCAACAGGTACGCGTCGGCGTGGTCAGCGGGATGCCCTGACGTATGGCAACGTCGGTCGCGGTGATTGCGCTGGTGTGCACGCGGAGACCGGACCGAACCGCTTGCCGGCGGGCACGAGCACATCGATGGGCTCGTGGTCGGCGACCGACGCCGCGCCGTAGAGCGCCGCCGCACTGCGACCAGCGATCGCTGCACCCGGTGGCAGAACCCACCGTGCCGCGGCGGCACAACGAGTGCGGTGGGTGACCACCAGCTGGGCATCGGCATAGACATCCCGGAACAGCGGACGCCACGCCCTGCTGCGTAGCTCCGTCTGGGTCAACAGGCCTTGGGCAACGACGCGGGAGCCGCGAAAGACGCGTCCTTGCAGGCTCGTCGGTCGTCGTGGGGGAACAGGCATGTCAGACACCATGACCGGCGTCCGCATTCGCCCGCAGCCCCTGTGGATAACCCTGGACCAGGGCCGGAACGCCAAAGATCCGCGTAACTTCGCTGTTCTTGCTGCCTCCTCGCGACGCGAGACAGCAGCATCCCCGAAGTTGCGCGGATCTTGGGCGGAGTGAGCGCGGTGGGAGGGCTGAGTTAGTGAGGAGGAGTGGGGTTAGGCGGCGGTGGACCAGATTGCGCGGAAGGCGGCGGCTTCGCCGGAGAGCCACCGTTCGATCTGGTCGGGCTTGGCGTCGGTGGGCATGCGGTGGGCCAGGCCGCGGCGGACGTCGACCAGGACCGGCTCGGCGTGCGGGAGCACCGCGTCCATGTGTCGGGCCATCAGGTGCAGCGTGGCGAGGACCGATTCCTCACTCGGTGGGGCCTCGTCGAAGTGCAGGCGGACCGCTTCGGCGCGGCCGTCGGCGTGGCGTACCCCGAAGTGGGGGTTGATCTTCACGGGCAGGTCGCCCAGCATGGCCAGGGCGTCGCGGGTCTGAGCGAGATCGACGGCGGTCGGCTCGCCGAGGGAGCGCAGCCAGGTCGTGGCACCGGGAACGAGCGCCTGGTAGAGCGGGCGCCATCGGGGCTTGACGATGTCGGCCACCCCGGCCAGGTGGGTGCCGCCGGTGTGGAAGGCGATGTCGGCCTTGAGCGCCTTGACGAACTGGCCGTGCGGGTTGAAGCCGGACCGGCTGGCGCGCTGCTTGCGCAGCCCGCCCACGAAGGTCGCCTTGGTGGGGCCGGTGCGGTCGACGTAGCGGGTGAAACCGAGCAGTGTCGCGTAGGGGGTGAGGGGCGTGGAGGCGGGCGCGGTCACGGGCGTCCTCCCAGGTCAGGAACTCGATTAGTACATACATTCTAATCGACAGGTCTGACATTGCCCAGCGAAGTTGAGGGGTCTGTCCGGTCCAGCCGAAGGTGGCCGGTCCACGGGAACTTGGCCGACGCGGTGGCAGCGATCGACTCCTGCGGCCCGTGGATAGTCGTACGTGTTGGCGGGATGACCGCCAGCCGAAGGAGCCATTCCCGCCGACCGTCGAATGTGAATCACAGCATCCATCCTTGCCGCGGCCGGCGCCGAAGCGGTTGGGTCAGTGACATGGCTCGCATCGCCTACAACAGCCACGAGGCGGCAGCGTTCGAGGCCACCCGCCACCTGTCCGACCAGGCGCTCGCCGGCTGGCGTGAAGCGGTGACCCGCCACCTCAACCCTCAACCCGGCACCCGTCTGCTCGACCTCGGCGCGGGCACCGGCGCGTGGGCGCAGACCTTCACCCACTGGTACGACGGCATTGACGTTGTCGCCGTCGAGCCGGCCGAGGCCATGCGAGCCCGCTGCCTGCACCCTCAGGTGCTGGCTGGAGACGCTGCCAACGTCCCGCTGGCCGCCGGCAGTGTCGACGCGGCCTGGCTGTCCACCGTCATCCACCACGTGCCCGACCTGGGCGCTGCCGCAGGTGAGCTGCGCCGCGTGCTGCGTCCCGGCGGCCCGGTGCTGATCCGCTCCGCCTTCGCCGGTCGCCACCACGACATCACACTGTTCCGCTTCTTTCCCGAGGCCATCCGCGTGTTGAACACCTACCCCAGCGTGCGCGACGTCGGAGCGGCTTTCGCTGCCGCTGGCTTCACGACGGTCTCACTCGAACAGGTTCCGCAGACCACCGCGCCGTCGCTTCGTGACGTCGCGGCCACCATGCGCCGGGAAGCGCACACGCCCCTACAACTGATCACCGACAACGAGTACGCCGCCGGTCTGGCTCGACTCCACCTCGCCGCTCGAACCGAATCGGGCCCAGTCGTCGACGCCCTCGACCTTCTCGTCCTTCGATAGATCGTCGTCCTCAGGGGCCGCTGGCTGAGCGGAGGGACAGTCCACCGGCAGCCGGCCACGCGCGTTACTCGCGTTCGCGATGTAGGAAAATTTGTCTTAGTTGTGGCGTTATTGTGCGTTGTGGTCATCGGTGAGGCGTCCAGGGTCGTCATCCCTGGCAGGGGTACGGCGGCGCGCGCCGCCCAGTCCGCCGACCTTGCGCACGGGCGGGACCGCTACCTGGACCTGTTGCGGACGATCGCCCTGGTCCGCGTCGTGATCTTCCACGTCACCGGATGGATCTGGCTGAGCCTGCTGGTGCCGGCGATGGGTCTGATGTTCGGCATCGCCGGTTCGTTGATGGCGGCGTCGCTCGACCGGCACGGTCCGCCGGCCGTGCGTCGGCGGCTGCGCCGGCTGCTGCTGCCGTACTGGGCGTTCGGTGCGATCGCACTGGTGGTGCTCTCCGTCCGGTGGCGTCCGTCGCCCAGTGGCGTGGCCGGCTGGGCTGAACTGCTCTGGTGGGTGCTACCCCTGCGGGTGCCGCCGGTGGGAGGGCAGTCCTGGGCCTGGGTGTTCCACATCGGGCTCTGGTACGTCGTCACCTATCTGTGGTTGGTGCTGCTCTCGCCGGTGCTGCTGTGGTTGTTCCGCCGTTGGCCCTGGCCCAGCATCGGTGTCGCCACCGCGCTGCCGGTCGGAATGCACCTCGGCGGTGTGCACGCCGGTTACTTCGTCGCCGCCTACCTGTCCTGCTGGCTGCTGGGCTTCGCCCACCATGATCGGCTGCTGCACCGCGTCCCGTGGCGCTGGTACGGCTGCCTCGTTGCCGGCCTCGCCGGGGTGGGTGGCACCTGGGTGGTGGCCGCCATGATGACCGGCCGGGCCGTCGACCTCAACCACATCGCGGGTGGCACCACACTGTGGTCGATGGCGCTCGTCGCCGTGCTGCTCAGGGTGCAGCCCCGGTTGGTCGGCCGGGTGCCGCTGGGTGCCGTACTCCGGGTGGTCAACGCCCGAGCGGTCACCATCTACCTGTGGCACATCCCGGCCAGCCTCGGGATGTTCCTGCTGCTCGCGCCGGTGCTCCCGTACAACTCGGTGGCCTCGGTCGCGCTGCGACTTACCGGGGTGTGCCTACTGACCGCCGGGGCGGTGCTGCTGTTCGGCTGGATCGAGGACGTGGCCGCCCGGCGTACCCCCGCGCTGTTCGGTCCTTGGCCGGGCACTGCCGGTCGGCACCGCGCCGACCGGCGGGTCAGAGCTGGCCGACGTCGGTGATCCGTACGACCGCCGCGCCGACCTCGTCCGAGGCCACCAGGTCGATCTCGGCGCTGATGCCCCAGTCGTGGTCGCCGTCCGGGTCGTCGAAGATCTGGCGTACGGTCCACCGCTCCCGGCCCTGCTCGATCATGAGCAGCGCCGGGCCGCGGGCGTCCGGCCCGACCCCGATCGAGTCGTACGCCTCGAAGTACGGCGCCAGGGCGTCGGCCCACGCGTCGTAGTCCCAGCCGTCCTCGGCGTCCAACTCGGCCAGCAGGTCCCAGCGGCGTAGCGCGGCCAACTCGACGCGTCGGAACAGCGCGTTGCGCACCAGCACCCGGAACGCCCGCGCGTTGCGGGTCACCGCCGGTGGCCGGTCGGTCAGGGCGGCGTGCGCCTGCGCGACCTCGGCCACGTCGGACGGGTTGCGTAGCCGTTCCCACTCGTCGATGAGGCTGGAGTCGACCTGGCGGACCAGCTCGCCCAACCACTCGATGAGGTCGATCAGCTCCTCGGTCTTGGCATCTTCCGGCACGGTCTGGCGCAGCGTCTTGTACGCGTCGGCCAGATAGCGCAGGACGAGACCTTCCGAGCGGGTCAGCCCGTAGAACTGCACATACTCGGTGAAGGTCATGGCCCGCTCGTACATGTCGCGGACGACGGCCTTGGGGGAGAGCTGGTGGTCGGCCACCCAGGGGTGCCCCTGCCGGTACATCTCGTACGCGGCCTCCAGCAGCTCGGCCAGGGGCTTCGGGTGGGTCACCTCGTCGAGCAGTTCGAGGCGCGCCTCGTACTCGATGCCCTCGGCCTTCATGGCGGCGACCGCCTCGCCGCGGGCCCTGAACTGCTGCGCGGACAGGATCTGCCGTGGGTCGTCGAGGATCGACTCGATCACGCTCAGCACGTCGAGGGCGTACGACGGGGACTCGGCGTCGAGCAGCTCGATGGTGGCCAGCGCGAGGGGGGAGAGCGGCTGGTTGAGGGCGAAGTCGAGCTGGAGGTCGACGGTGAGCCGGATGCGCCGGCCGGTCTCGTCCGGCTCGGGCAGCTCCTCGACGACACCACCGGCCCGCAGCGCCCGGTAGATGGCGATGGCGCGGCGGATGTGCCGGCGCTGCGCGGCGGGCTCCTCGTGATTGTCGGTGAGCAGGTGCCGCATCGCGGTGAACGCGTCCCCGGGCCGGCCGATGACGTTGAGCAGCATCGAGTGGCTGACCTGGAAGCTGGAGGTCAGCGGCTCGGGCTCGGCGTCGACGAGCCGGTCGAAGGTGGGCTGACCCCAGCCGATCGAACCTTCCGGCGGCTTCTTGCGGACCACCTTGCGCCGCTTCTTCGGATCGTCGCCGGCCTTGGCGAGGGCCTTCTCGTTGTCGATGACGTGCTCGGGTGCCTGCACGACGACCCGGCCGATGGTGTCGTAGCCGGCCCGGCCGGCCCGCCCGGCGATCTGGTGGAACTCCCGGTTCTTCAACAGCCGGGTCCGGACCCCGTCGTACTTGGACAGGCCGGTGAAGAGCACGGTGCGGATCGGCACGTTGATGCCGACGCCGAGGGTGTCGGTGCCGCAGATGACCTTCAGCAGGCCGGCCTGGGCGAGGGTCTCCACCAGGCGGCGGTACTTGGGCAGCATGCCGGCGTGGTGCACGCCGATGCCGTGCCGGACCAGCCGGGACAGCGTCTTGCCGAAGCCGGCGGTGAACCGGAAACCACCGATCGCCTCGGCGATCATGTCCTTCTCGGCGCGGGTGGCGACGTTGACGCTGGTCAGCGCCTGAGCGCGTTCCAGGGCGGCGGCCTGGGTGAAGTGCACCACGTACACCGGGGCCTGCTTGGTCTCCAGCAGCTCCTCGAGCGTCTCGTGCAGCGGCGTCATCGCGTACGAGAAGATGAGCGGGACCGGCCGCTCCGCCGAGCGCACGACGGCGGTGGGCCGCCCGGTGCGCCGGGTCAGGTCGTCGACGAAACGGGTGGTGTCTCCGAGCGTGGCGGACATCAGGATGAACTGGGCCTGCGGCAGCTCGATGATCGGCACCTGCCACGCCCAGCCCCGGTCGGGCTCGGCGTAGAAGTGGAACTCGTCCATGATCACCTGGCCGACGTCGGCCTTGGTGCCCTCGCGCAGCGCCAGGTTCGCCAGGATCTCCGCGGTGCAGCAGATGATCGGGGCGTCGGCGTTGACGCTGGCGTCGCCGGTGAGCATGCCGACGTTCTCGGCGCCGAAGACCTCGCAGAGCGCGAAGAACTTCTCCGACACCAACGCCTTGATCGGGGCGGTGTAGAAGGTCGTCCGGCTGTCGGCGAGGGCCGCGAAGTGCGCGGCGATCGCCACCAGGCTCTTACCCGAGCCGGTGGGCGTGTTCATGATCAGGTTGGCGCCGGAGACGATCTCGATGACCGCCTCTTCCTGATGGGGGTAGAGGTCGAGGCCGCGCTCCTTCGCCCAGCCGGCGAACGCGTCGAAGAGGGTGTCGGGGTCGGCGCTTGTCGGCAGCGCGGCGGTGAGCGTCATAGCCTGTCCATGGTGCCTGGATCATGCCCCGGTACGCCAACCCGGTCCGCACCGGACCCCCGTCCGGGCATCCCGAACGCCCCGCCGCGTTCCGGTTCGGGCGTTTCGTCGGTCACCGTCGGCGGTACAACAGGTCGGCGACCGGCCGACCGGCAGTGATCGCCCGACGTTCGAACTTCGTCACCGGTCGGTGCGCCGGCCGTGGCGCGAAGCCGCCGTACGCGTCGACCAGCTCCGGGTCCGCGTCGAGGGTCTCTCGCATCGCCTCGGCGTACTCGGCCCAGTCGGTCGCGCAGTGCAGCGTCCCGCCGGGGCGCAGCCGGGACCGCAGCAGCGCCACGTGCGTCGGCTGGATGATCCGCCGCTTGTGGTGGCGGGACTTCGGCCACGGGTCCGGGAAGAAGACGTGCACGGCGTCCAACACACCCGCGGGCAAGCCGTTGACCAGGGACAACGCGTCGCCCTCCGCCACCCGTACGTTGCGCAGGCCACCGCGCTCCACCAGGTGCAGCAGGTTGGCGATTCCCGGCGTGTGCACCTCGACCGCCAGATAATCTCGATCCGGGTCGGCGGCAGCCATCGCAGCGGTGGTGTCGCCCATGCCCGAGCCGATCTCCAGCACCACGGGCGCCCGACGACCGAACAGGTCGGCGAGGTCGACGGGCAGCACAGGTCCGTCCGGCACATCCAGGCCGTACGCGGGCCAGAGCCGGCTCAGCGCGTCGGTCTGCCGGTCGCTCATCCGACCCCGGCGGGGGTGGAACGTGCGGATCGTCCGGCTCGCGGGCGGGACGGCGGGGTCATGGTCGGTGGCGGTCACAGCCAGACGAGCGTACGCGACGCCGCCGGCGGATCGGATGTGATGTGCGACCGGAAATGAGAGGATCCAACTGGTACGGCAGGTCGGGTGCTCCGCTGCCCGACACGGCCGCACGGCGTCGGAAGGGGGCATCGTGACAGTGACCCGCGGCGTCGTGACCCTGTCGCTGGTGACCGTGCTGGCCGGCCCCCTGCTCGCCGCCGCGCCCGCCTTCGCCGCCGCTGAGCCTGCCGTCGCCGCCTCCCAGCCTGTCGTCGCCGTCTTTCCTGTGCCTGAGCGGGCTGATGCCGTTCTCACCGTGCCTGAGCGGGCTGTTGCCGTCGCGCCCGCGCCTGAGCAGGGTGTTGCTGTCGCGTCCGTGCCTGAGCGGGCTGTTGCCGTCGCGCCCGCGCCGCAGCCCGGGGGGCCGCCCGGCGGAGCGCCCCAACCGACTCCGGCCGTGGACATCTTCGTCGAGGTGAGCCCCAGCACCGTGCAGCCCGGTTACCTGGTCGGCATCCGGGCCAGTTGTCGGGACAACTCGGTCGGCGCCACCGTGGTCTCCGACGCCTTCGGGGCGGTCGGCGTGCAGCCGCAGCGCGGGGTGCTCACCGCCGCGCCGATGGTCCGCGAGCGCACCCGCCCCGGCAACTACCGGGTCAAGCTGGAGTGCCGCGACGGCGAGACCGCCTCGACAATGCTCCAGGTCGTCAAGAAGGTCCCCGTGCAGCCCAGCCGTGGTCCGGCCACCGGCTTCGGCGGGAGCACCGGTGGGATGACCGGCAAGCTGCTGCTACCCGGCGGCGCGGCACTGACCATCGCCGGGCTGGTCCTCGCCGTGACGGCGCTGCGCCGCCCCCGAGCCGCCACGCGTCGCTGAGGCTGCCATGACGATCTTCCGCCCCACGCCGCCGCCAGCCGGTTCACGTCCACCGTCGCCCGGTCATTCCGCTTCGCCGCCGGCCGCTGCTCGCCAGCCGTTCGCCGGTCGTCCCGCCTCGCCACCCGACGACGTCCGGCTGCCGCTGGACGACGGTTGGCCGGGCTCCGACCGTCCGCCCGGTCCCGAGCGCTCGTCGCGGCCCGAGCCCCCGCCGGATCCCGACGGTCCGTCGGTGGTCGCGCGTCCGCCGACCGCCGTCGCCCCCCGGCGTAGTCGGCCGTCCGGGCGCAGCCCCTGGTCCGTACCGTTGGCCGTGGTGCTGGTGTTGGCCGGGGTCTTCGCCACCGGAGCCGGGCTGGGCCGTTCGGTCGGCCCGTTCGACCTGGCACCGACCGGCGGTGACCGACCGGCCCGCAGCGAGTCGGTCGGGCTGTCGGCCAGTCGCCCGGTGCGCCTCTCGGTGCCGGCGATCAAGGTGACCGCGCCGGTGGCACCAGTCGGGCAGGCGCGGGACGGCTCGATCGCCGTACCGCCGTTGGAACGACACAACGAGACCGGCTGGTACGACCGGGGCCCCACGCCCGGCGAGCCTGGCCCCGCGGTGATCGTCGGGCACGTGGACACGAAGAGCGGCCCGTCGGTCTTCTACGACCTGGGCAAGCTCAAGCCGGGCGACCTGGTCGAGGTCGCCCGTGCGGACAGGTCGACGGTGATCTTCAAGGTCGACACCGTCGAGCACTTCCCGAAGGACCAGTTGCCCGCCGAGCGCATCTACGGCCACGACGGCCCCGCCGGGCTGCGGTTGATCACCTGCGGTGGCCAGTTCATCGGTGGACGCACCGGCTACGCCGACAACGTGATCGCCTTTGCCACCCTCCAGTCCTCCGGCAAGCCCTGAGACGCCCCGCCCCGGCCAGGGCCGCACGCCCTTGGGACCTGCCGGGCCGCACGGCCGCCGCCGCTTGATCGACTCGGGATCATTGAAGTCGGGGTGTCGGACCGGCCCGGACACCCCGGTTTCGCTGACCCCGAGTGGATCAAGCCGCCGACGGTGCCCCCAGTCAGCCTGGCATCAGCTCAGGAAGGCCAGCAGCTGGCGGGTGGTTTCGTCGGGGGCTTCCTCAGGGATGAAGTGCCCGACCGGGACCGGCTCGCCGCGTACGTCGTCGGCCCACTCCCGCCAGATCGCGAGCGGGTCGTCGTAGAGCTTCGCGACCTGGCCGTGTTGACTCCAGAGGAACAGCACCGGGCAGGTGATCTTCCGGTTTCCCCGGTCCGCCTCGTCGTGCTGGTAGTCGAGCGTCGCGGCGGCGCGGAACTCCTCGCAGATCGCGTGCACCGTCGCGGGGTCGCTGAACTGCTCGACGTACGCCGCCCGCACGTCGGGCGGGAAGGCGTCCTTCACCTCGGGCCAGGTGTCGAGCATGAAGTCGACGAGCACCGCGGGCGCCGCGGCGATGAACCGCTCGGGCACCGGCGCCGGCGCGGCCAGGAAGGACCAGACCCAGTAGGAGAGGCTGAACGTCCGGTCGGCGCGGTCGTAGACGTCTCCGATGGGCACCACGTCCATGACGGCCAGTCGGGTGACGACGTCCGGTTCGTCAAGTGCGAGCCGGTACGCGCAGCGGGCTCCCCGATCGTGACCGACGAGCCGGAACCGCTCGTGGCCCAGGCTCCGCATCACCTCGACCTGGTCGCGGGCGATCGAGCGCATGCTGTACGGCTCGTGATCCGCTGTGCTCGGCGGTTTGCCGCTGTCGCCCCAGCCCCGCAGGTCGGTGGCGACGACCGTGTACTTCTCGGCGAGCCGTGGCGCGACCTGGTGCCACATGAGGTGCGTCTCGGGAATGCCGTGCAGCAGCAGAACGGGCGGCCCGCTTCCGCCCCGGCGCCCGTGGATCCTCGCGCCGGGCGTGTCGATGTCGAACTCTTCGAAACCGTCGAACATGACCAGGGTCCCCCGCGCCTTGGGATGCGCCCTGACCGAACGGCGTGGAATAGCTGGCAGGGCGACTGGTGGCCGACTACCGCTCGGCCTCGACGCTATCAACGGCGACAGCCGGTCCGGCGCGATTTGACTTCAACCAGCATTCAGGTCCTAGCGTCGCTGACACGAGGTATGGAAGCGGATCCGAAGCACTGGACCGCGGCTGATCGGAGACATACGTGCGGGCGATCCAGGTTTCTGAGTACGGGGGTCCAGAGGTTCTGATCCTGGTGGACCTGTCCGATCCGCAGGCCAGGGAGGGGGAGGTCATCGTTCGCGCCGAGGCCGTGGACACGATCTACCTTGAGACTCAGATCCGCGGTGGCTGGGGTGAGATGTTCGGTGTCACCCCGCCGTACGTACCGGGCGGCGCAGCGGCGGGAACGGTGGTCTCCACCGGTCCAGGCGTCTCTGCGTCCTGGCTTGGCCGCCAGGTCGTCGCGGGTGCCGGGACGCGGGGTTCATACGCTGAACTGGTTCGGGCCAGCGTCGACCGGCTGGTGCCGGTCGCTGACGGACTGAGTCTGCGGGAAGCGGCTGCTCTCGCACACGACGGGGTGACCGCCATGGGCATCATCGACGGTGTCGACGTCAAGCCGGGCGACCGGGTCCTGATCCTGGGGGCCGCGGGCGGCATGGGAACGCTGCTCGTTCAGCTCGCACACCGTCTCGGTGCGCAGGTCGTGGGAGCGGCCCGTGGCGCGGACAAGCTCACACTGGACGACGGCTCGGCGCTGACGCTGTCGTCGACTACACGGGTGACGGATGGACCGACGCGGTACGCGAAGCCTTTGGCGGTCTGTCTGTCGATGTGCTGTTGGACGGTGTCGGGGGAAAACTCGGCAGCGACGCCGTTCATCTGGTGGCCGGTGGCGGGCGGGTCTCGGCCCATGGGGCGGCGAGTGGCGAGTTCGCCACGGTGGACCTGGAAAGTGCGCAGGCGCGCGGCATCGACGTACACGGCATCGTGGACGTTCAGTTCGAGGCGCCGGAGATGGTGCGGCTCGCGGGCAGGGCCCTGACCGAGGCGGCTCAGGGGCGGATACGCCCGGTGATCGCACGCGAGTACCCGCTGTCCTCCGCGGCTGAGGCTCACCGCGAGATGGAGGCGCGCTCGATCCCCGGCAAGGCCCTCCTCATTCCGTGAGACGGGTTCCGGACCGCTGCGGTGACCCTCGGCGATCGGCGCCCGGCTAGGGCTGGGGGACGTGCAGGGCCACCTCGAACTCCAGCAGGCTGGCACCCGTGGAGACCGGGGGACGAGGCTTGTCGCCGGGGGAGGCGGCGTGGGCGGCGCGCGACGGGCCGGCGGCCCACGCCTGGAACGCTTCTTCGCTCTCCCACTTCGTGTAGACGAAGTAGCGGGTCTCGCCGGCCACCGGGCGGAGCAGCTCGAAGCCGAGGAAGCCGGGGGAGTTCTCCACCGCTCCGGCGCGCGCGGCGAACCGCTTCTCCAACTCCGCGCCGCCACCGGGCGGGACGTCGATTGCGTTGATCTTCACGACTGCCATCTGCCCACCTTAGCCAGGATCAGAAGGTCTCGACCGCTGGCACCAGGTCAGCGTCGACCACGATCGGCGCGTGGTCGGAGGGGCCCTTGCCCTTGCGGGCCTCCCGGTCCACGTACGCGGAGCGGACCGCTCGGGCGAACGGCGCGGAGGCGTACACCAGGTCGATTCTCATGCCCTTGTTCTGGTGGAACATGCCGGCCCGGTAGTCCCAGTAGGTGTAGGGGTGCGGGCCCTTCATCGGGGTGGGCACGACGTCGCTGAGGCCCAGGTGGCGCAGCTCCGCGAGGGCTGCCCGCTCGGCCGGGGTGACGTGCGTGGCGTGGGTGAAGACCGCCGGGTCCCAGACGTCGGCGTCGGTCGGGGCGACGTTGAAGTCGCCGCAGACCGCCAGCGGCAGACCGCCGGCCAGCTCGGCGTCGAGCGCGTCGCGTAGCGCCCCGAACCAGGCCAACTTGTACGCGTAGTGCGGGTCTTCCGGCGTCCGGCCGTTGGGCACGTACACCGACCAGACCCGCACCCCGTCGCAGGTGGCCGAGATGGCACGGGCTTCGGGCTCGGGGAAGCCGGGCTCGTCGGCGAACCCGACCCGGACGTCGTCCAGCCCGACCCGGGACAGGATGGCCACCCCGTTCCACCGGCCGTCGCTGTGGCTGGCCACGGTGTAGCCCAGCGCGCCGACCTCGGCGACCGGGAACGCGCCGTCGGGGCATTTCGTCTCCTGCAGGCAGACGACGTCCGGCCCGGTGTCGGCCAGCCACTCCAGCAGCCGGGGTAGGCGGGCCTTCACCGAGTTGACGTTCCAGGTCGCCAGGCGCATGCCCTCAGCCTGCCGCATTCGCCGCCGCGACGCCGGGTCAGCCGGCCGGGGTGTCGCCGGGACGGGTCTGTTCGGCCAGGAACCGTTCCAGTTCGGCGCCGAGTTCGTCGGCGGTGGGCAGTGGGCCGGCATCCGGGGCGAGCAGGCTCTTCTCGCCCCGACCTCGGGCGAACGCGTCGTACTGCTCCTCCAGGGCCTGGACCAGGGCCGCGGCGTCGTCGGTCTGCGCCACCTGCCTGTCGATCTCCACCCGGACCACCTCGGCGGCCGAGCGCAGCCCGTCGCCGGGCAGCAGCAGCCCGGTGCTGCGCGACACGGAGGTGAGCAGCACCTCGGCGGCTGCCGGGTATTCGGTCTGCGCCACGTAGTGCGGCACGTGGGCGGCGAAGCCCAGCGCGTCGCGGCCCTGTTCGCCGAGGCGGAACTCCAGCAGGTGACCGACGCTGCCGGGCACCTGGACGCGTTGCAACCACGGCTCGTAGCCGGCGATCAGCTCGGGGCGGGTGGCGTGCGCTGTCACCCCGGTCGGCCGGGTGTGCGGGACCGCCATCGGGATCGAGTTGAGCCCGACGGTGAGCCGGACGTCCAGCCGGGCGGCGAGCCCGGCCACGGCGGCCACGAAACGCTCCCACTGCAGGTCGGGTTCGGGGCCGGTGAGCAGCAGGAACGGGGTCTCGTCGTCGTCTCGCAGCAGGTGCAGCTCCAGCTTGGGCGCGTCGACGCTCTCCCAGTGGTCCTCGACGAAGGTCATCACCGGTCGTCGCGACCGGTAGTCGAAGAGCTGGTCGACGTCGAACGTCGCGATCGGCCGACCCTCCAGCGAGGTGAGTAGCTGCTCACGTGCCAGTCGGCTGGCGTTTCCGGCGTCCACGAACCCGGTGAGGGCCTGGATCAGGACCGGCTGCCCGAGGTCGGGCAGATCGTCGGTGAGCTGGTAGAGCTCGTGTGGGTCGAGCACCGGTGCGGACCTCCCTGAAATGTGCCTGCGGGGTGCCGTCGCGACGGAGGGCACCCGTTCGGGCAACGTACCCGCCATCCTGGCGCATTCCTGCGTCGGGCGATCCGTTGGCCGGGTGGTGGGCGTGACCGGACTAATCGTCTGTTTACGCCACCAGGCCGAGCCTCGTGGCCGAACGGCCGAGGGGTGGTTCAGCCCAAAGGCCGAGTTTGTCGATCATGTTGGCTTCAGGGGTGGAATACGACGTCCTGTCCTGGTGCGTTCAGGTCCGCGTGCGACGCCGGGTTCATCCTGTACGCGAGGTCCGTTCCCCGGGCGGGTCACCCCGCCCGGGTCGTCCGCCAGTACGGCCCCGATCTGTGTCGAGCGCCACGTGATCACCGTGCGTGATCGGGGTTTCCACCTGCCTAGCCTCGGTTGATGCGTGACGACGGCACCCTCGACGACCCGTACGCCCCGAGTAGCCCCACTACCGATACGGAGGATGGCACCTCAACCGAACGGACAACCGCCGCGACCCGGCTCCGGGCGTACGCCCGGGACCTGACCGGTCGACGCCGGGCACAGTTGGCGCTGGCCACCGGTGTGGTGTGCTGCCTCGGTCTGACAGCCGTCGTCCAGGTTCGGAACGAGGACGCGGACGCGGCGACCCGGGGTGGATCGCTCTCCAGCTCGGAGCTGGCGCAGCGCGCCGAACAGCAGCGCGCCTCCCGGTCCCTCGACCGCACGGTTGCCCCGAGCGCCTCCGCCTCCGCCCCGTCCGCCGCGGCGAGCCCGGCCGACCCGGACACCAGCGCCCCGGCCCGCAAGGTCGCCCCGGCTCGCCCGACCGACCCGGCGCCCGTCGCCGGGCTGGACGAGGACCAGATGGAGAACGCCGAGGCGATCGTCCGTACCGGCCGCAAGATGGGGGTGCCGCGCCGGGGTCTGGTGATCGCGGTGGCCACCGCCATGCAGGAGAGCAACCTCTACAACGTTGCCAGTGGCGTGCTGCCCGAGTCGCAGGACTATCCGCACCAGGGCGTCGGCTGGGACCACGACTCGGTCGGGTTGTTCCAGCAGCGCTCCAGCAGCGGCTGGGGCCCGGTGGGGGAGCTGATGGACCCGGAGTTCGCCACCCGGCAGTTCCTCAGCGCGCTGCAGCAGGTGCCCGGCTGGCAGCGGATGCGGCTCACCGACGCCGCGCAGGCGGTGCAGGTCTCCGCGTACCCCGAGCACTACCAGCAGCACGAGTGGCGAGCCACCCGGGTCGTTGACGCCATCGTGCCGGCGGGGCGGTAACCTACCGCCCACTATGGACGGTCAGGGTTGAGGCTGTCGCATCCCGGGTACATGTGTTGCAGGTTCGGGGTACACATGACTACGGGACCATCGACAGGAGGACGCCATGTCACTGATGCAGCGGATCACCACGTTCCTGAGATCGCCGAAGGGACAGCAGCTGGTCGAGCGGGGTCGTCGCGAGATGGCCAAGCCGGGCAACCAGCAGAAGCTGAAGGGGTTGGCGGCCCGGCTGTCCAACCGCCGTCGCTGACCGTTCCATCGGCCGCCCTGTCCACCGTTTCCACCCCTGGGGAGACCTGGTGACCGACACCCCGCCCGTCGGCGGTCAGCCCGCCGTCCCTACTCCGCAGCCGTCCGTCGACCTGCCGGCCGGGCCGGTGGACGCCCCCGAGGGCCCGCCGGCCCGGCTCTGGGACCGGATGCGTGACGACCCGCAGTACGCGCCGGAGCACCTTGCCCTGGAGGCGGTGCGCCGCCTGGGGCCGGAGGCCGTGCAGTGGGCCGCCCGGGCCCGGGCCGAGCACCCCGGGGTGTCCGCCGACGCCCTGGCCGACCAGGCGGCCCGCAAGTTCGTCAACCTGGCCCGGCTGTCCGGTGCGGTCTCCGGCGCGGCCGGGCTGCCCGGCGCCGTGATCGACGTGGGCGTGCTGGCCTGGACCCAGGCGCGGATGGCCCTGCACATCGCCGCCGCGTACGGCGTCGACCCTCTGCACAGCGACCGGGCCACCGACCTGCTGGTGCTCCAGCGGGTGCACAAGGTCGCCGAGAGCGCCCGGCTGGCGCTCGGCGTGGCCGCCGGGCGGGAACGCGCCGACGCGCTCTTCGGTCTGGGCGGCCAGCGTCCGCTGGGTCGGGTCATGTTGCAGCTCGGCGTTCGGCTGGCCCAGATGGCCGGCGTCCGGGCCGCGAAACGGATGGTCGCCAAGATCGTCCCGGGTGCGGCGATCGTGCTCGGCACCTGGGCGAATTCGTCGGCCACAAAGGATCTCGCCCAGCGGTCCCGGGCCCTCTACGGCTCCCGCGGCAACGCCGCCCCGGCGCCGCGCCAACCCTGACGGCCCGTCGGAGGTCGTCAGCCGGCCAGGCCGGAGGCGCGCCAGGTCACTTCGGCGATCCGGCCCTGGCCGGTGGCGTTGGGGTGGAACCAGTCCAGCGGGTTGAGCAGGTCCAGGGTGAACCGGACCTTGTGCAACGCGCCGCCGTCGTGCCGGCACCGTGATCCGTACGCCCGGCAGGCCGCCTTCAACTCGGCGTTGTAGGCGTCGATCCGGTCCCGGACGGCGGCCCGGCGCGCCCGGTCGGCGGGTGCGGTCGAGGTCGCCTCGGCCAGCAGCGCCGGGCAGATGCCCCGTCGCCACGCGCGGGTGGCCCGTTCGTCGTCGTGCCCGACCTCCCAGAGCCGGTACAGGTCGGGAATGCTCACCACGAGCACCCGGGCCTTGGGCCGGCCGGTCCGCAGGACCTGCAGCCCCTTGTCGACGTCGGCCCGGAACTGCGCCACCGGTGTCATCGCGTCCACCGCGCCCCGACAGACGTCGTTGGCGCCGATCAGCACGGTGACGTAGTCGGCGCGGTCGCGTACCGCCGCCTGGGCCTGACCGGCGAGGGCGTCCGCGCGGGCGCCGGGACGGGCATGGTTGTACGTCCGGTCGCGGATCGCCGAATCCTGTTCGAGCAGCCGCCGGTAGTGGCTCTGCACCCGCAGCCCGTCCCCGGTCGACCAGGAGTTGCGCTCGCAGGAGGTGAGCACCAGGCAGGAGGCGAAGCCGGTGCTGATCGAGTCGCCGAGGGCGGCGATGCCGCCGGGCCCGGTCGGCGGCCTGGTGCTCGTGGTGGGGCGGGGTTCCGCCGAGTTGCCGCCCTCGCATGCCAGTGCGACCAGCGCCGCGAGACAGGCCAGTGCGGCGACCCAGCGTCGAGGCATGACGTCTCCCGTTCCCGCAGCACAGAGCGACAGCGCGGTAACTCTATGCGCAGGATGTGGTTGGCCGGGAAGTTGCTGTCGGGTATGCGGCAGAGTGCCGACACGGAAGCCGTAGAGGTGCTATGCGTCCCGCCACGGTGCCCGTTGACCGTGCAGCCACCAGTGCAACGCCCGGGTGATCCGAGGCAACACCAGATAGGTCATCAGCGGGGTCAGGCAGAGCGTCATCAGCAGCACCCGGGCCGCCAGCGGCACCGCGTCGAGGAAGCGGCTCGTCAACAGGGTGGCGGTCAGGCTCAAGGGGAAGAACGCCAGCCAGATGGTCACCGCCTGCTTCCAGCGCGGCGGCGACGGGAGCGGAGCCGGCTCCACCGGGTCCACCGAGTGCTCCAGCGGCCGGTCGAACCAGCCCTCGATCCCGGTACGCCGCTCCACCCGGGTGTGCTCGACGATGCCCTGCGCCGAGCTGAGCCACCAGTGCCGCTGCGGCGACTCCTCCCACCGGCGCAGCGTCTCGGCGTCGGCGAAGCGGTAGAGCATGTGCCACTCCGGCGAACCGGGACCGCTCTGCACCCAGCCGGCGCCGAGAAACCCGGGGAACGCCTCGGCCAGCGCCGTGCCGGCCCGCATCCATGCCACCATCTCGCTGGCCCGGCCGGGATCGACGCGGCGGGCGATGGAGACGGTCACCGGCACGGCGAGGGTCATTGACATACGCCCATCCTGCGGTCGACCGGGGCTACGGTGCGAACGGATGTAATCGAGCACACCAGCCGAGCGATGCACCGGCCGGTGCGGCACCGGTGCCTGGCGCGACTGACCGAGGTGTCCGAAACCGGTTAACGCCGGCGATCGGGGGTAGCTCCCTGAGCATGACGAGATCGCAGCCCCGGCGCGCCCGTGGGACGGTCGGCCATGCGAACAGCGCGTTGAACCTTCGGCTCACCCTCGCCAGCTTCGGGTTGGTGATCATGGTGCTCTTCGCGGTGCTGGCGTTCTGGGCCGGCATCGCCTGGCTCGGCGTACTCTGCGCGATCTTCGCCGTGGTCGCCGTGGTCGACCTGGTCGTGATCCAGCGCCGCCGCGCCGCCCGCCGCCGTGAGGAGCCGGGCGTACGACACTCGTTGTTCGAGTGACAGGAGGACGGAATGCCCCACATCGCCACCACCAACCCCGCCACCGGACAGGTGCTCAAGACCTATGAGGCGATGTCCACCGAGCAACTCGACGACGCCATCGAGCGCACCGACCTCGCGTTCCACCAGCTGCGGGCGACGACGGTCGACCAGCGCGCCCAGTGGATGAACGCGGCAGCCGACCTGCTGGACGCCGAGCGCGACGAGATCGCCCGGATCATGACCGCGGAGATGGGCAAGACGTACGTCGCGGCGCAGGCCGAGGTGACCAAGTGCGCCACCGCCGCCCGCTTCTACGCCGACAAGGCCCCGGCGTTCCTCGCCGACGAGCCCGCCGACGCCGACGCCGTGAAGGCCACCCGGGCGTTCATCCGCTACCAGCCGATCGGCGTGGTGCTCGCGGTGATGCCGTGGAACTTCCCGCTCTGGCAGGTGATGCGCTTCGCCGCCCCGGCGCTGATGGCCGGCAACACCGGCCTGCTCAAGCACGCCTCGAATGTGCCGCAGACCGCGCTGCTGCTGGAGGACGTGTTCCGGCGAGCGGGCTTTCCCGAGGGGGCATTCACCACGGTGCTGGTCGACTCGGAGGCCGTCGACCACATCCTCAGCGACCCCCGGGTACGCGCCGCGACGCTCACCGGCAGCGAGCCCGCCGGCCGGTCCATCGCCCAGATCGCCGGGCGGGAGCTGAAGAAGACCGTCCTCGAACTCGGCGGCAGCGACCCCTTCGTGGTGATGCCCTCGGCCGACCTGGACCGGGCCGCCGAGGTCGCCACCACCGCCCGCTGCCAGAACAACGGCCAGTCCTGCATCGCCGCGAAGCGGTTCATCGTGCACACCGACGTGTTCGACGCCTTCGCCGAGAAGTTCGCCGCCAACATGGCCGCCTTGCGCGTCGGCGACCCGATGGACCCGAACACCGACGTCGGGCCGCTGGCCAGCCAGCGTGGCCGCGACGAGGTGCACGCCCAGGTCAGCGACGCGGTCGACAACGGGGCGACGGTGCTCTGCGGCGGCGAGCCCCCGAACGGCGACGGGTGGTTCTACCCGCCGACAGTGGTCACCGACCTCACCCCGCAGATGCGGATGTGGTCCGAGGAGGTCTTCGGCCCGGTAGCCGGCCTGTTCCGGGTCTCGTCGTACGAGGAGGCGATCGAGGTCGCCAACGGCACCAGCTTCGGGCTCGGCTCGAACGCCTGGACCCGGGACCCGGCCGAGCAGGAGCGCTTCGCCACCGACCTGGACGCCGGAAACGTCTTCGTCAACGGGATGACCACCTCGTACCCCGAGTTGCCGTTCGGCGGCGTGAAGAACTCCGGGTACGGGCGGGAGCTGTCGGCGCTGGGCATGCGGGAGTTCTGCAACACCAAGACGGTCTGGGTGGGCGAGGGCGCCGCCTCGGCCGGCGCGGGGGCGCACGCGGAATAGCGCACGCATCAGGCGACGCGGACGTGGGTAGGAAGTGTGCCCATGACGTCGTTCGGGTTTCACGCCTCGCATGAGCAGATCGGTCCACGCGCCCTGTTGGAGGCGGTGATCCACGCCGAGCGCGCCGGCTTCGACGCCGCCATGTGCTCCGACCACTTCTCGCCGTGGAGCGCCCGGCAGGGCGAGTCCGGCTTCGCCTGGTCCTGGCTGGGCTCGGCGTTGCAGGCCACCGGCATGCCGTTCGGCGTGGTCAACGCACCCGGCCAGCGGTACCATCCGGCGATCATCGCGCAGGCCATCGGCACCCTCGGCGCGATGTACCCGGGCCGGTTCTGGGCGGCCCTGGGCACCGGCGAGGCCAGCAACGAGCACATCACCGGCGACGCGTGGCCCCGCAAGGACGTGCGCGCCGCCCGGCTGCGGGAGTGCGTCGACGTGATCCGCGCCCTGCTGGCCGGCGAGGAGGTCAGCCACGACGGTCTGGTCCGGGTCGATCGGGCCCGGCTGTGGACCCGCCCCGAGCAGCCGCCCGCGCTGGTCGGCGCCGCCGTCAGCGTGGCCACCGCCCGGTGGTGCGCCGAATGGGCGGACGGGCTGATCACCGTGAACGCCCCGGTGGAGCACCTGCGCGAGATGATCGACGCGTACCGGGACGCGGGCGGTCGGGGGCCGCTGCACCTCCAGGTGCACGTCTCCTGGGCGGCCGAGCAGGCCCAGGCCGAGGCGCTCGCGTACGACCAGTGGCGCAGCAACGTCTTCGCCCCGCCGGTGTGCTGGGACCTGGAAACCGTCGAACACTTCGACGTGGTCTCCGCCGACGTGCCGGCGCAGCGGGTCGCCGAGGTGGTGAACGTGTCGGCGGACCTGGGCCGGCACGTCGGCTGGCTGGAGGAGTACGTCCAGCTCGGCTTCGACCAGATCGCCCTGCACCACGTCGGGCAGGAGCAGCGCGGCTTCATCGACGCGTTCGGCGCGGAGGTGCTGCCGAAGCTGCGCCCGGGCGGCTGATCGAGGCCGAACCGGCGTACCCCTAGGCTCGTACCCCATGGAAAGCCTGTTTCCGGTCGTCGTCTTCCTGGCGATCGCCACCCTGGGTGCTGCGTTGGCCCGCCGGCTCGGCCTGCTCGCGCCGATCGTGCTGGTCGTCCTCGGCCTGGCGCTCTCGTTCGTGCCGGGCTTCCCGCAGGTGCACCTCGAGCCGGAGTTGGTGCTGGTCGGCATCCTCCCGCCGCTGCTCTACGTGGCCGCGCTGGAGACCTCGGTGCCGGCGTTCAAGAACAACATCCGGCCGATCCTGCTGCTCGCGGTCGGCCTGGTGTTGTTCACCGCGTTCGTGGTCGGGTTGGTGCTGCACCTGCTGTTGCCACAGCTGCCGTTCGCGATCTGCCTCGCCCTCGGCGCGGTGGTCGCCCCACCGGACGCCGTGGCCGCCACGGCCGTCGCCCGTCGGGTCGGGCTGCCCCGCCGGGTCGTCACCATTCTGGAGGGCGAGAGCCTGGTCAACGACGCGACAGCGCTCGTGCTGCTGCGGGTCGCGACGATGGCCACCGTCGGCTCGGCCGTCGGCGCCGACAAGATCGCCATCGAGGTGCTGCGGTCCACCGGCGGCGGCATCCTGATCGGGGCCCTCGGGGCGCTGGTGTTCGGCTTCCTGCACCGGCGGATCACCGACCCGCTGCTGGACAACGCGCTGTCGTTGATCATTCCGTTCGCTGTGGTGTTCACCGCCGAACACCTGCACGCCTCCGGTGTGGTCGCCGTGGTGGTCACCGGCCTGGTGCTCGGGCACAAACTGCCCCAGTTGCTGTCGGCGGCGTCCCGGTTGCAGATCGGCGCGTTCTGGCGGCTGGTCCGTTTCCTGCTGGAGGGCCTGGTCTTCCTCCTGGTCGGGCTGCAACTGCGGGAGGTGCTGCGCGACCTCGACGAGCCGATCGGCTCGCTCATCCTGATCACCTTCGCCGTGCTGGCCACCGTCTTCCTGACCCGGTTCGTCTGGCTCTTCCCGGCCACCTACCTGGCCCGGCTGGTCCCCCGGGTGCGCCGCCGTGACGCCCGACCGTCACCGAAGTTCCCCATCATCATCGGCTGGGCCGGGATGCGGGGCGTGGTCACCCTGGCCGCCGCGCTGGCCCTGCCGCTGACCCTGGCCGGCGGCGAGTCGTACCCCAGGGCGTTGTTGATCTGGCTGGCCTTCGCCGTGATCGTCTTCACCCTGGTCGGCCAGGGCGCCACCCTGCCGATGGTCGCCCGCCGGTTGAAGCTGCCAGCGGACGACCCGGTGCAGGACGCGCTCTCCGCGGCCGCCGTGCAGCAGCAGGCCAGCAAGGCCGCCCAGGACCGCCTCGACGAGTTGGCCGACGGCGCACCGGATGCGGTGGTGGACCGGCTGCGCCGAGCGGTGGAGGACCGCACCAACATGGCGTGGGAACGACTCGGCGGCGACGAGCGGGAGACCCCGTCACAGGCGTACGGTCGGCTGCGGCAGGAGATGATCGACGCCGAGCGGGACGTGTTCCGGGCGGCCCGGGACTCCGGTCGGATTCCTGAGGAAGTGTTGGTGCAGGCCTACCGTGACCTGGACCTGGAAGAGTCATTGCTGCGAGAGGTTGAGAAGTGAGCTGTCAGCACCTGACCGAGGCCGGTGCCGCCGAGCCGCGTACCCCCGACGAGTGCGCGGACTGCGTCGCCATCGGCGACACCTACTGGGTGCACCTGCGCACCTGCCTGAGCTGCGGGCAGGTCGGCTGCTGTGACTCGTCGCCGAACCAGCACGCCAGCAAGCACTTCGCGTCCACCGGCCACCCGGTGATCCGCTCGGCGCAGCCGGGTGAGGCCTGGCGCTGGTGCTTCGTCGACGAGGAGATCGGCTGACGATCAGCCCGGGTGTGGTGACCGGTCGGCGGGCTCGCTGCGGTCAGCGCGTGCGGCGTGGTGGGCCAGGGCCCGTCTGGTGAGCGGCGGCACGGCGAGGCCGGTGAGCGCGAGCAACCCCGCCAGCGCCAGCCAGCCGACCGGGCCGCCGTCGATGATCAACCAGGTCAGCAGGGCCGGGCCGGCCGCGCGGACCAGCCCGGCGAGCAGTCCGTCGACCCCTTGGTAGGCGCCGAGGGCGTCCGGGGCGGCGAGGTCGTAGGCCAGCGCCGCCCCGGCCCCGGCGTGCCACAGGTCGCCCATCGTGTAGATCACCGTCGCCCCCAGCAGCAGGCCGACCGCCACCGCGGTGGGCACGACAGCGGTAGCGGCCCAGAGCAGCATCCCGGCCGCCAGCACCAGCCCGGCCCGGCGCATCGTCGCCGCCGCCGGCACCGCGTGCCGCGCGCTCCCGCTGAGCCGGACGGCGAGCAGCACGGTGAGCAGCGTGTTGACCAGCAGCAGGGCGGAGACCGTCACCAGAGGCGCACCGGTGTGCGCCACCACCCACAGTGGCAGTACCAGCGTCAACACCACCTGATGCACGGAGAGCACCGCCGAGGCTCCCGAGACCGCGAGGAACGGCCCGTCGCGCAACGCCCGGCCGGCTCTCTGGCGCAGGGGTCGCCGGGCCGGCGGGTACGCCGGGAGTCGCATGATCAGCGCCGCCGACACCAGATAGGTGGCGACGTTGCCGACCACCAGCAGCCGGTACGCCCACCCGGTGTCCGCCACCAGCGCGAACGCGGCCAGCCCCGAACCGAGCGCCACGCCCAGGTTGGCCACCGCGCGCAGGGTGGCGAAGGCGTGCACCCGGCCCTCGGGGCCGCCCACCGCCGCGACCAGCGCGGCGCGGACGGCGAGGTTGCCGGAGATCAGCAGAGCATCCAGTGTGGCCACCAGCAGGAAGACCGGGAAAGCGCCGACCAGCAGGTACGCGGCGGCGACAACCGCCTGCGCCAGTTGCAGGACGGCGCGCAGGCCCCGGGGGTCACGCCGGTCCGCCAGCCCGCCGAGCGGCACGCTGGCAGTGAGCCCGACCAGGCCGGCGACAGTGAGCCCGAGCCCCACCTCGGTCGGGGTCAGCCCCACCGTGCGGGTGAGGAAGAGCGCCGCGCCCGTCACCCACAGCCCGGTGCCGACCGTGTTGGCGAGGGTGGCCAGCGACAGAGTGCGCAGCCGACCGGGCGGCGGCAGCGGCGAGAGCCACCGCCAGCGGCCGTCGACCCGCGCCGTGGTGCCCACCTCTCGACCGTAGAGGCGACGGGCGCATGTCGATGCCCCACCGGGTGGGGCATCCGTCACAGCCGGCCTGCAGATCGTGCGCCACCTGGCTCAGCGGCTTGTGGCGTCGACGAGACGTTCGGTGGCGAGGCAGGAGACGAGGCAGCGTTCCTTCGCGTCGCCGCCCAGCCGGGCGGTCCAGTCGGTGAGGCCGCCGTCGCCGATCTCCAGGCTGCCGTTCAGCACGGTGATCCGCAGGGCGCAACCCGTGTAGTAGCCGCGACCGCGAGACCGTTCCGGTTCGTCCACCAGCGGCACCACGCCTGCGTCCAGCGCCGGCCGGACGGTGTCGGCGAGCCGCTCCCGGACGGTCTCGTCGTCGAACGTGGTGACGTGCAACTGCGGCGCGGCGGCCGGTGCCAGATCGGCGAGGACGGTCTGCCAGTAGGTGAGGTGCCGGACCAGCAGCCGGGCCTGTGTGTCGCCCGAGCCGGTGTCCCGGGCGCTGGACACCAGGGCGAAGAGCCGGAAGTGCGCCGACGCGCCGCCGCCGAAGTCCTGTGCCCGCAGCACCCGATGGGCGGCGGCCAGGTGCACCTCGCTCTGTCGGCGGCGACGTACCGCCGCCTCGATGGCGAGGGCGTTCGTGGGATCGCTCAGCACCTCGCTGGCGCGCATCGTGGTGACGATCCTGTTCTGGCTGACCGGGGCGACAGCGGAGCAGGCGCCGACCGGTACGACCGGTGACAGCTCCACCCCGGCGACGTCGGCGGGCAGCAGTTGCCACATCCGGGCCTCCACCCGCGCGAGCACACGCGGGTCGGCGCGGGCCGGGCGGACGAAGCGGTCCTCGCGCCACCGCCGTACCACGTCGCACGGACGCATTGTCGCCGCTCGGTCGCGAGCCACGCTCAACAGCAGACTGCGCAGGTCCGCGCCGGAAAGCCCGGACAGTGCGGTGCGGGACCCGGCCGGCATCGCCGCCCACACCCGACCCTCCGCGCCAGTCAGATCGCCGCCAGTCCGTTCACCACCGGTCGGTCCACCGCCCGCCAGATCATCGTCAACCAGCCCGCTGCCGTCCATGGCGTCACCATGGCTCACTCGGCGCGTCCGTTCCAACGGTTTTGCCGCTCGCCGGTGATTCGTTCACGTCATCAGCTCGACAGCGCCAGCCGTAGACATCCGCTGGCGCGCCCCGAACCGGCCTGTGCGAGGCCACACCGACGCCGCTGTTCCGGGGCCACCCACCAAGTGATCATCGAAGCCGGCCGGCTGCGCGTAGCCCGTCTAAGCTGCACCGACGGTGTGAGCGTCGACGGGGGACGGACGTGATTAAGACTGTCATCTTCGATGTTGGTGGGACGATCCTCGACGAGTCCCACGAGTTCGCTGCCTGGGCCGACTGGCTCGGCGTGCCCCGGCACACCTTCTCGGCGGTCTTCGGTGCGGTGATCGCCCGGGGTCTGGACTATCAGGAGACGTTCCGGGTCTTCCGGCCCGACTTCGACCTTGCCGTCGAGCTGGAGCGCCGGGCGGCGGCCGGCCAGCCGGAGTCGTTCGACGCGGAGGATCTCTACCCGGACGCGCGGGCATGCCTGAAGTCCTTGAAGGACCAGGGCCTGTTCGTGGGGCTGGCCGGTAACCAGCCGGCTCACGCGGCGGCGACCCTGCGCGATCTCGACCTTCCGGTGGACGTGATCGGCACGTCGCACGGGTGGGGTGTGGCGAAGCCGTCGCCGGTGTTCTTCGAGCGGGTCGTCGCCGCGGGCGGTGGTGTCGCGTCGTCGATCCTGTACGTCGGCGACCGGCCCGACAACGACGTGCGCCCGGCCCTGGAGGCGGGCCTGAGGACGTGCCTGATCCGACGCGGCCCGTGGGGACACATCCTCGACGCCTCCACGGTGGCCGAACGGTGCCTGTTCCGGATCGACTCGCTCGACGAACTCCCGGGCCTGGTGGCCGAGCACAACGCGGCCGGCGGTTGACCCGCCGGCCGCGCGGAACGTGCTGTCCTGGTGGCCGCCCTTCCCCGGGCGGCCACCAGGACGTCGGTCAGGTCAGCGAGCAGGCTGCCCCGTTGACGGTGACCAGGCCGGGGCTCGGGTTGGCGCCGCCGGCCGTCGTCGCGTTGAAGCCGAACATCACACTGCCGCCGGGTGCGATCTTGGCGTTGTGCGACTCGTTGCGCGCGGTCACCGTCGCACCGGACTGGGTGACCTTCGCCAGCCACGCCTCGCGCACCCGCTGGTCACCGGTGAACGCGAAGCGCACGCTCCAGCCGTTGACGGCGGTGGTGCCCGTGTTCTGGATGGTCAGCTGCCCGGTGAACCCGGTGCCGCCCTGCCAGGCGCCGTAGTTGGTGTAGCGCGCCGTGCAGGTGGTGGCCGGCACCGCGCCGGCGTCACCCTGGTCGGCCAGGAACGAGGCGATCCAGGTCAGCGCCGAGTTCCAGTTGATCGCCACCTCGTTCGTCGAGTACGAGTTGATGTCGTCGACGTAGCAGAACATCGGCTCGCAGCCGGCCAGCAGCTTCGCCACGAACGGGTCCTGCAGGGCCGCGTTCGGGCCACCGGCGAGGGAGCCGGCGGGCGGTCGGGGAAGGCTCGGGTTGAGCTGGTGTCCGAAGATCCGGCTGTGCTGGTTCTCCGCGGCGTGCTCTCCCCACCCGGTGACGTAGGAGATGTTGAGCGCGTTACGGCCGAGGATGTAGTCCATCGCCTGCACGGCCCCGTCACGGTAGGCGACGTTGCGGGTCAGGTCGAAGGCGGTGGCCAGCACCACCGCGTTGTTGATGACGTTGCTGTTGCCGCCCCAGAAGTAGCTGTTGGCGTCTCCGGGCATCGGCAGCCCGTACGCCTGCCGGCGCAGCTCGGCGAGGTACGTGTCGGCGGCCGTGGTGACCGAGGCGCGAACCCGGGCCAGGTCGGCGGCGGGCAGACCGTTCGGCACGGTGGCCAGGTCGAGGCGGCCCAACGCGGCCACGCTCTGCCAGCCGAAGCCCCGGGCGTCGAACACGTTCCCGGTGTGGTGCGGTGACGCGGTCAGGTCGGCCAGGTAGTTCTGCGCCCCGGTGGTCAGGTACAGCTCGGCCGCCGCCCAGTAGAACTCGTCGGTGACGAAGCTGTCGTCGTACGCGCCGCCGCCGGTGCCGTCGGTCGGGCTGGCGTACACCGCCGGGTGGGCCTTGGCCGCGGCGTAGGCGGTCTTCGCGGCAGTGCCGCAGCGGGTCGCGAACGCCGCGTCGTAGGGGGCGAAGAGTCGGGCGCACTGGGCCGCGGTGGCGGCCATGTTGAGGGTGGCCGCGGTCGACGGTGGGTGCAGCTCGCGAGGCTGCGGGTCGTCCTGCGGGGACAGCGGCAGTCCGGTCCAGTTCTGGTCGTGGATCTTGTGGTGGACCATGCCGGCGAGCGGCTTGCCGGCGGGCACCTGCATGCGCAGCAGGAACTCCAGCTCCCAGCGGGCCTCGTCGAGGATGTCCGGCACGGCGTTGCCGCGCTCAGGCACCCGCAGCGTGCTGTCGCCGAGTTCGGCGCCGCCGTTGGCGGTGGCCGCCGTCTTGGTCCGCTCGAAGGTGTTCAACAACTGGTAGGTGGCGATGCCGCCGTTGACCACGTACTTGCCGTGGTCGCCGGCGTCGTACCAGCCGCCGCGCACGTCGAGGGAGTAGTCGCAGACACCCGGCTGGCAGGGCACGTTGGTGTCGCCCTGGTTGGGTGCCACGCCGAGGTGACCGGCGGGCCGGGCGTACTCGTCGCCGATCAGGTCACCGTCGATGGCGATGCCGCTGCGCTGGGCGTAGAAGAACTGCAACGAGTCGGAGCGCAGCTGGTCGTAGAGGGCGCCGGAGATGTCGAACGGGTGGCTGGTCTCACCGTCGACGGTGAGCGTGAGCCCGGTGCCGGGGGTGCGGTAGCTGGAGAAGTCGACAGTCTGCACGTTCTGCCCGGAGGCGGCGTCGACGCCGCGGGCGGTGGTGGTGCCACTGGCCACGACGGTTCCGGTGCCGTTGCGCAGCTGCCAGGGCAGCGCCGTGGTGGCCTCGGTGACGACAGTCGCGTTCTTCGGGCCACCGGGCAGGTAGCCGACCTGGTTGACGCGCACCCGTGGCCCGGTGTCCGGCACGTACGGCTCGGGCGGTTCGCCGCCGCGCAGCGAGACGTCGTCCAGGCAGATGGTCTGCGCCTGGGCGGCCCCGCCGACCTGGAAGATCAGCTGAGCGTTGGGGTTGTCGTCCGGAACGGTGAAGGTCTGCTCGACCCGCTGGAGGGTGGCGGTGGCGGTGGCGTCCACGGCCGCGTACGTGGTGTACGGGGCGCTGCCGAGCTGCAACACGGCCTTGACCGCGGCGCCGGGAGTGGCGGAGACGTCGAAGCCGAGGGTGTATTCGGCACCGGCGATCAGCGGCACGCCGTCCTGGCCGATGCCGGCGTCCCATGGATTGGCCAGCCCGCCCGCGACAGTCGTGCAGAGCTGGCCGTCGGTGACCGCCAGCGCGCCGGTGCCGAAGGAGAACCAGGGGCTCACCCCCTCGCTGAAGTCGCCGTTGTCGATCTGCTCGGGGGCGTCCGGTGGTGGGTCGGCGTGGGCCGCGCCGGCGCCCGCGCCGGTGAGGGCCAGAGTGGTCGCCGCAGCCAGCAGGAGGCGGCGTCGGGATGGCGTCACGGGAGTCCTTCCGGGACGGGAAGCGGGACAGTGGTGGTGGCACGAGCTGCAAAAATCCTGGGAGCGCTCCCAGGTGTCTGCTCGATGTTTCCAGTGCCGGCACGCCCTGTCAATTGATCTGGTTGGATGGGTTTCGGCGTCCGACGAGGGCGGCCAGCCCGAGCGGCACCCTCCGAGCGCCGCCACCCGGACGTGAGATTGGCCGCGCCACGCGCCGTCGTCCTGATCTCCTAGAGACAACTGCGCCCTTCGCCTGGCAGGCTGCCACCCATGACCCTGAAGCTGCGTTCCGTGGGAACGAGCGACCGTGGGCTGATCCGCAGCGGAAACCAGGACGCTTTGCACGCCGGCACCTGGCTCGTCGCCGTCGCCGACGGCATGGGCGGGATGGCCGCCGGCGACCTGGCCAGCGCCCTCACCATCGACGCGGTCGCCCCGCTGGACGTGGAGACACCCGAGGACGCCCTGGTGGCCGCGCTCGAGGGCGGCATCGCGTTGGCCACCTCGCGGATCCGGCAGGCGGTCGCCGAGGATCCCGAGCGCCAGGGCATGGGCACCACGCTGACCGCCCTGCTCTTCGCCCGTACCGGCAGCTGCCTGGCGCTCGCGCACGTCGGCGACTCCCGGGCCTACCTCTTCCGCGAGGGCGTGCTCAAGCAGGTCACCCGGGACGACACGTTCGTCCAGATGCTTGTGGATCAGGGCGTGATCACCGCGGACCAGGCCAGCAGCCACCCGCGCCGGGCCGTGGTCACCCAGGCGTTGCAGGGTGACGAGGTCTCCCCGTCGTACGCGACGATGGTGCCCCGGGCCGGCGACCGCTGGCTGCTGTGCAGCGACGGCCTCTCCAACGTGGTTCGCCCGGACACCCTCACCGAGGTGCTCAGCGGCTATCCGGACCGGGACGCCTGCGCCGCCAAGCTGATCGACCTGGCCCTGCACGCCGGCGCGCCGGACAACGTCACAGTCGTGGTGGCCGACGTCGTCGAGGAGTAGACCGCCGCTCAGCGCCGACGGGGCGTGGCGTGCCGGGTGGGTTTCGCCGTTCCCGGATCCTCCGGCCACGGGTGCCGGGGATAGCGTCCGCGCAGCTCGGAGCGGACCTGCGGGTAACCGGTCCGCCAGAACGACGCCAGATCGGCGGTGACCGCCACCGGCCGACCGGCGGGGGAGAGCAGGTGCAACAGCACCGGCACCCGACCGTCGGCGATGCGGGGGGCCGCCGGCCAGCCGAACGTCTCCTGGAGCTTCACGGCGAGCACCGGCGCGGCGGGGTCGCCGTAGTCCAGCCGGATTCGAGAACCACTCGGCACCTCGATCCGCTCCGGGGCCAGCTCGTCGAGGCGGGCGGCCTGCGCCCAGGGCAGCAACCGACGCAGCGCCGACGGTACGTCCACCCGCGCCAGGTCGGTCCGGCGTCGCGCGGCGGCCAGCTCCGGGCCCAGCCAGGTCGGTGCGGCGTCGAGCAACGAGTCGTCGCCCACCTCCGGCCACGGCTCGCCCAGGTGGTGCCGGAGGAACGCGAGTCGCTCGCGCAGCGCCCGCGCCGCCGGCGTCCAGGGCAACAGCCCCAGCCCGTCCTGGCGCAGGCCGGTCAGCAGCGCGGCGGCCACCTCCGCCCGGTCCGGCCGGTCCAACCGCCGCTGGACCAGCTCGATCGCGCCCAGCCGGGTCACCTCCCGGGCCACCACGTCCCCGTCCGACCAGCCGACCTCGCGGCCGGTGCGCAGCAACGGACCGGCCGCCTCCCGGGCCGTCGCCTCGTCCACCGGGGAGGCCCGGCGGATGCGGGCCGACGGCGCGCCGGGCGTGCGGTCCGCGACCGCCACCGCCAGCCAGTCGGAACCGGCCAGCCCCGAGCCGGCGGCCAGCTCTGCGGCGGTCCCGCCGGTCATCAGGTACGCCGAGCCGCCCGGCCGCCGCACCCGGGCCAACCGTTCCGGGTACGCCAGACCGACGAGCAGCCCGGCGGCGAGGTCGTCGCTCAGTCCACCTGGGCCGGTGGCGTCGGTGCGGCCCTTCGGCGGGGCGTCGACGGGCAGCGCGGCCCGCAGCCGGCGTACCTCGGTGCGCCAACGGGCGGTCGCGCCGGCGTCCACGCCGGTGCGCAGCCGACGCCAACCGGCGACCAGATCGTCACCGGGGCCGGCCGCGCTCTCCTCGGCCAGCAGGGCGACCACCTCGGCGGCCCGGTCGGCGCCGACCCGGCCGGCGCCGTCGAGCAGCGCCCGGGCCAGCCGCGGGTGCGCTCCGGCGGCGGCGATCGACCGCCCCCGCGTCGTGATCCGACCGTCGACGTCGACAGCGCCCAGGGTTTCCAGGGTGTCCCGGGCCACCGACATCGCGGCGGCCGGCGGCGCGTCGGGCAACGCGAGCCCGACACCGTCCGGTCGACCCCAGGCCGCCAGCTCCAACGCGAAGCCGGTCAGGTCGGCGGTGGCGATCTCCGGCTCGGCGCGGGCGGGCAGCCGCTCGTGGGTCGCCGCCGACCAGCAGCGGTAGACGTGACCCGGGGCCTCCCGACCGGCCCGGCCGGCCCGCTGGGTGGCGGCGGCGCGGGAGACCGGCACGGTGACCAGCGCGCCCAGCCCGCGGGCCAGGTCGATCCGGGGCACCCGGGACAGCCCGGCGTCCACCACGATCCGCACGCCCGGAACGGTCAGACTGGTCTCGGCCAGCGCGGTGGCCAGCACGACTCGCCGTCGCTCCCCGCGACGCAGCGCGGCGTCCTGTTCGGCACCGCGTTGACGGCCGTGCAGGGGCAGCAGCGCGACAGCGTCCCGCAGGTCGGCCAGCCGGCCGGTGACCGCCGCGATCTCACCGGCCCCGGGCAGGAAGACGAGCACGTCGCCGTCGTGCTCGCGCAGCGCCCGCCGGACGGTGGCGGCCACGTGGTCGAGCAGGGCCCGGTCCACCGGCCCGGCCCCGGGTGGGGCGATCGGGCGCGCCGGGGGGACCCAGATCCGTTCGACCGGGTGCAACGCCGAGTCGGCCCGCACCACAGGTGCCGGGGTGGGTCCGCCCAGCAGCGCGGCGAACCGGTCGGTGTCCGGGGTCGCCGACATCGCCAGCAGCCACAGGTCCGGCCGCAGGGTGGCGCGCGCCTCCACTGTGAAGGCCAGCGCGAGGTCGGCGTCGAGTTGGCGTTCGTGGCACTCGTCGAGCAGCACGGCACCCGTGCCGGGCAACTCCGGGTCGTGGTGCAGCCGACGGACCAGCAGACCGGTGGTGACCACCTCGATCCGGGTGGTCGGGCCGACCCGGCGCTCGCCGCGTACCGCGTAGCCGACCCGCTCACCGACCCGCTCGCCGAGCAGCTCGGCCATGCGCCGGGCAGCGGCACGGGCCGCCACCCGGCGGGGTTGGGCGATCACCACCCGGCCGGTCACCCGGTCGGCCACGGCCAGCGGCGCGAGGGTGGTCTTACCGGTGCCCGGTGGCGCCACCAGCACACCGGCGCCGGCCGCGTCGAGTGCCGCGACCAGCGCCGGCAGCACCGGGCGGACCGGCAGGTCAAGGGTCACGTCGGAGAGCACGGCCCAGTCTCGCACCGGGACGGGTGCGTCAGGCGCGACGGACCTCGTCGACGCCGAGCACGAAGGCCCGCCAGGCCGTCGTACCGAAGGCGAGCACCGGGCCGGAGCGGTCCTTGCTGTCCCGAACGGCGATCTGACCGTCGACTGTCGCGACCTCCACGCAGTTGCCGTTGCCACTGCTGCGCGTGCTGGTGCGCCAGTCCGCTCGGGTCAGGTCGTACGCCGTCATCCGCGGTACCTCTCGTCTGCGTCGGCGTGCCGCAGAAGCGGTCACGCAAAGTTACGAGAAGCATGCTCAAGACGGGTCAACGACGCCGCCGGATCGAGCGCCATCCGGCACAGCTCCTCGTGCAGAAGGCTATACCCGAGCACATGATCGGCTTCTTCCAGAGCCAGCCCCATCGTGAGGTTATCCAGGTAAACCACTGACGCGTCGGCGGCCTCGGCGAAGTTGAGGATCACGTACGGGGTACTCATCGCGGGATGCCCGCCAGCGGTGAAGGGCAGTACCTGGATTGTTACGTTGGGTAGCTGCGCGACCTGGCTCATGTGGACCAGTTGTTCGGCCATCACCGCGGTGCCGCCGACCGGGCGCAGGAGCACCGCCTCGTTGAGGATCACCGACAGCACGACCGGGTCCTCGCGGCGCAGCACCTCCTGCCGGCGCAGCCGGGCGGCGATCTTGCGCTCCAGCCCGTCCTCGCCGGCGGTGCGCCGGAAGATCTCCCGGGCGTACGCCTCGGTCTGCAGCAGTCCGGGCACCGACTCGGCCTCGTACGTGCGCAGCGCCGCCGCCTCGGCCTCCAGCCCGACGTAGAACTCGAACCACTCGGGGAGGACGTCGCTGTAGTTCTGCCACCAGCCGCGCTGCTGTGCCCCCCGGGCGATCTCGATCAGCGCCTCGGCATCCGAACCGGTCACCTGGTACAGCGCGAGAGCGGCCCGGACGTCGCGCGGTTTGATGCCGATCTGCGCGGTCTCGATCCGGGACAGGTTGCTCTTCGACATGTCGAGCTGACGGGCGGCCACATCGAGGGTCATGCCCGCGCGTTCCCGTAGCTGGCGGAGCTCCCGGGCGATGCGGCGACGCCGCACGGTCGGGCTGGCGGCGGGTCGGACGGTGGGGGTGGCGGTCACCGTCCGAGTCTGCCACGACAAGATCCGCAGGTCGCAGATGCACGGAGTGCAACTTTCAAATCTGGGAGTTGCGTTGCAGTAGCTGTCGGTGCATCCTTTCCCGGTTGCGAACACTGTGGACACACCTGTCGGGAGGACCGTTGCTCATCGCCGACGAGTTCTTCCTGATCGCCCACAACGACAGTCGCGGTAAGGCGAAACTGCACCCGGCGGCGACCGGGCTCGGGCTGGCCGGCGGGCTCCTCGGCGAACTGATCCTCTACGGACACATAACGGTCATGGCCGGCCAGGTCACCGTCATCGACCGGCGTCCGCCAGCCGACGCCCTGGCGCACACGGTGCTGGACCAGTTGATCGGCGAGTCCCAACACCGGGAGCTGCGCACCTGGCTGAGTTTCCTGGCGCAGAGCGCGACGGCGTCGGTGGGGGAACGGCTGGCCCGCGCCGGGGTGCTGCGCCGCCAGGAGAGCCGCCGACTGCTGCGTACCACGGTCAGCTACCTGCCGATCGACCTCAACGCGGTGGCCTGGCCGGCCACCCGCCTCCGGGCCCTGCTGGACCGGCCGGATCCACCCGGCGTGCCGGACGCCCTGCTGCTCGGCCTGGTCGTGGCCGCCGGGCTGACCCGCGAGGTGCTGTGGAGCGCCGGCCCTCGGGCGCACCACCGGCTGAACGTCCTCATCCCCGCGCTGCCGGCCCCGCTCAAGGAACTCGTCGGGCACACCGAGGCCGCCGTCGGCGCCGCCGTGCTGCGCGGCATCCCCTGATCCCTCTCCGGTAACCCCCAACCCTCCCCCCTCGACGATCGGAGTAGTCGTATGCCCCCGACATCGACAGTCGAACGACCCAGCAACGTCTCCGAAGCCCTGGCCCGAGGTCGCCTCGGCATCCCGTCGGTCATCTTCTTCGTGCTCTCCGCCGCCGCGCCGTTGACCGTGGTGGCAGGCGTCGTCACCACCGGCTACGGCGTCATCGGGGTGACCGGAATCCCGCTGGCCTTCCTGCTGATCGCGGCGGTCCTCGCCCTCTTCTCGGTGGGCTACGTGGCGATGTCGCGCCGGGTGGAGAACGCTGGCGCCTTCTACGCCTACATCTCCCGGGGGCTCGGCCGACCGGCGGGCGTGGGCGCGGCCTGGGTCGCGCTGATCGCGTACAACGCGCTCCAGGTCGGGCTGTACGGCACCATCGGCGCGGCGGCCCAGCCGGTGCTCGACCGGCTGTTCGGCGGGCACCCCCACTGGGCCGTCGTGGCCCTGGTGGCGTGGGCGTTGGTCGGCCTGCTCGGCCTGCTCCGGGTCGACCTCAACGGCATGGTTCTGGCCGCGTTGCTGGTCGCCGAGGTCGTGGTGGTTCTCGTCTTCGACCTGGGGCAGCTGGGCAACCCGGCCGACGGTCAGGTCAGCTTCGCCTCGTTCTCGCCGGACAACCTCTTCGTGTCGGGCGTCGGCGCGGTGCTGGTGCTGGCCGTCCTCGGCTTCGTCGGCTTCGAGTCGGCGGTGGTCTTCAGCGAGGAGAGCAAGGACCCGAAGCGGACGGTGCCACTGGCCACCTACCTCTCGGTGGCGATCATCGCCGGGCTGTACGCGCTGTCGTCCTGGAGCATGACGGTCGCCGTCGGTCAGGACCAGATCGTCGCCGAGGCCGGCACGCAGGGCGTCGAGCTGATCTTCAACCTGGCCGGCGCGCAGCTCGGCGACACGATGGTCACCATCGGGCAGGTGCTCTTCCTGACCTCGGTGCTGGCCGCGATGATCTCGTTCCACAACACCACGGCCCGGTACACGTTCGCGCTCGGTCGGGAGCGGGTGCTGCCGGCGGTGTTCGGAAAGACCTCGGCCCGCACCGGAGCGCCGCGGGCCGCGTCGGTGGCGCAGAGCGTCCTCGGGCTGCTCGTCATCGCGCTGTACGCGGTCAACGGCTGGGAGCCGGTGGTGCAGCTGTTCTTCTGGGTCGGCACCACGGGCGGCTTCGGCGTCCTGCTGCTGATCGCCACCACCTCGGTGGCGGTGATCGCCTACTTCGCCCGCTCCGCCAGCGGCGAGAACCTCTGGCGACGGGCCATCGCGCCCGGCCTGGCCACCATCGCGCTCTTCGTGATCATCTGGTTGGCCGTGTCGAACTTCGCCAACCTGCTCGGCGTCGAGCCGGACTCCCCGCTGCGGTGGGCGCTGCCCGCCGCGTACCCGGTGGCTGCCCTGCTGGGCATCGGTTGGGCCCTGCTGCTGCGCAGCAGCCGCCCGGACACGTACGCCCGGATCGGCCTGGGCGCGGCGAGCGCCGCGGCCGTCACCAGGCCGGAGGCGCCGGTCGCCGTGGAGGTGAACCGATGAGCGTGGTCATCGAGCGGCTCGGGCCGCAGGAGTCCTCACTCGTGGCGGCCCGGATCGCCGAGGCGTTCACCGTCCTGGAGGTGACGTACTGGCTGGTCCCCGACGCGAGCAAGCGGGAGGCCGTGCTGGCCGGGGACTTCGAGATCCTGGTCGAGCACGCGATGCGGCACGGCATGGTCCACGCCACCGAGGACCGGGCCTCGGTGGCGGTCTGGTTTCCGTCGGTCGGTGAGCCGGCGCCGCCGCCCGCGGAGTACGACGCCCGACTGGCCGCCGCCTGCGGCGAGTGGACCGACCGGTTCCAGCACCTCGACGAGCTGTTCGCGGCGAACCATCCGCACCCGGACCACCACCACCTCGCCTTTCTGGCGACCCGGCCCGATCGGCAGGGTCAGGGGTTGGGCAGCGCGCTGATGCGCCACCACCACGCCTGGCTGGACGCCAACGGGATGCCGGCGTACCTGGAGGCGAGCAGCCCGCGCAGCCGGGACCTGTACGCGAAGCACGGCTATCTGGCCGGCGAACCGTTCCGGGTGCCCGACGGCACGCCGTTCTGGCCGATGTGGCGGGAGCCGGTCGGGGACTGAGCGGGTCGGGCGACACGAGCCGCACGTCCGGTGGTCACACCGTCACGCTCGCGTGACAGTGCGGGACACAGTCGAGGGCCGGGTCTCAAGGACCCGGCCCTCGACTCGTCAACCGGTCAGTAGGTGCCGTCGAGCTGGCCGCGCAGCTTGGTCAGCGCCCGGGTCAGCAGCCGCGAGACGTGCATCTGCGAGACACCGATCTGGTCGGCGATCTGCGACTGGGTCAGGTTGCCGTAGAAGCGCAGCGTGAGGATCTTCTGCTCGCGCTCGTCGAGGGTGGCCAACGCCGGGCCGAGGGCGACCCGCAGCTCCGCCAGCTCGAACTCGTTGTCCTCGCCGCCGAGCATGTCGCCCAGCTCGGTGGCGCGCTCGCCGTCGCCGGTCGGGGTGGACAGCGACACCGCGTTGTACGCGCGAGCGCCCTCCAGGCCCTCCAGCACCTCTTCCTCGGTGAGCTTGAGGTGAGCGGCGATGTCGGCGACCGTCGGCGAGCGGCCGAGGGTCTGCAGGAGCGAGCTGTTGGCGTCGGAGATGGCCAGCCGCAGCTCCTGGAGCCGGCGGGGCACCCGGATGTCCCAGGTGCGGTCCCGGAAGTGCCGCTTGAGCTCACCGATGATGGTGGGGATCGCGTAACCGGCGAAGTCGACACCGCGCTCGGGGTCGAACTTGTCGATGGCCTTGATCAGACCGATCGCGGCGGTCTGCGCCAGGTCGTCGTTGGGCTCGCCGCGCCCGCTGTAGCGGTGGGCCAGGTGGTTGGCGAGCGGCAGCCAGGCCTCGATCGCCCGGTCCCGCAGCGCGGCGCGCGACGGGTGGTTGGCGGGCAGCGCCGCCATCGCGTTGAGCAGGTCGGCAGCGCTGTCGGTGAGAGCGCGCGGGTCGAGCTTGGTGGTGGCCTTGACGGGGGCGCTCGGCTGCTCGGTGATCGTTGGCGCGGTCATGGGTGGTCCTCCCTGCACCTCGTCCGCGGACAAAAAGGTGTGACGCTTTGGTTTAGCTTCCAATAGGCCGTTCGGGAGTCACCTTAACCTGATCGTCTCCCGGAAATCTAGCCGAAAGGTTGATGTACTTAAGGTGTGTCTAATGACAAAACGGGCAAATGGTGCGGAAGTCGGGGTGCTTGTGAGCATCCTTACCCGCTGATCCGGCTGTCGACCGCTGACCGGTCGGGCGACCGGTCCGGCCGATCGGCTCATGGGCCTCGACGACTGGTCAACACGAAATCCGACAAGTCACCAGGAGTGTCGACTATCCGTCGTTGTTCCGTCGGCGGGACCGGCCGTAGCGTCGCGGGTACACACCCGGTTCGGAGGCACCGTGCTCGATCCAGCCGCTCCCCAGCTTGTCGTGAACAGTCGCACCCTCTACTTCAGCTGGCTGCCGGCCGATCCTGACGCGGTCGCCGCGCTGGTCCCTCCGGGGCTCTCCCCCCGGCCCGACCGGCAGGTCTTCCTCAACCAGTACGTCGTCGACGACGAGACGCAGACCTCCGGCTTCGGCGCATACTCGCTGACCTATCTCGGCGTCTCGCTGTTGGGCGTCGACGCGCCCGGGGGCCTCAACGCCGGCGGCTGGTGGACCCACTACGTGGCCTCCAGCCGGCGGGTCCGTGAGTACGCCGTCGCGCGCGGTGCCCCGGTGCTCGCCGGGCGCACCCACATCGACGTGAACGGCGAGGACCTGCTCTCCGAGACGGAGATCGACGGAACGCCGCTGATCCGGGCCCGGTGTCGGGTGGGGGAGACCGGGCACGCGATCAGCAGCGGGCACCACCGCTACTTCACCCGGCGCGACGGCCAGCTGGTCAGCTCGGCCTACCCGTTCGTCGCCGAGCCGGTCGCCCCGTTCGAGATCGAGTCGGTGGAGTTCCTCCAGCCCGGCCACCCGATGTACGCGCTGCGCCCGGACAACCCACTGACCATCGGCTTCGGCTACTACTCACCACGCTCGTCGTTCGCCTACCCGGGCGGGCTGAACGTGCACGCGGTGGCCGCGCCGGAGCCGGCCCGACCGCTTCACCAGGTGCCGGCCAGCCTCGCCCGTAGCGGCCTGCCGTCCGGGTCGTAGACCAGCCGGTACACCGGCAGCGCCCAGGCTCGCGTGTACCACGGCAGCCGCTCGGGGCGGTGCGGGCGCAGCCGCCCCGGTGGGCGTTCCCCGACCTGGCCGCCGTCGTACCACCGTTGCAGCGCGTCGGCGGCGGCCGTGACGGCCGCGACGGCGTCCGCCGGATCCAGCAGGTCGGCGTCGTCCGCGCCGTCCGGGTCACGGTCCAGGTGCTCGCGCCACAACCGCAGACGCAGGTCCCGGGCGAAGCCGCGCGCGCCGTCACCCCGCCCGGCCGGGTCGGTGGGCTCGCGCTGGTCCGGTGTCTCGTCGAGCACCGCGCAGGACAACTCGCTGTCGTGCGTCCAGGACCGCCGGTTGAAGTTGTCACTGCCCACGCTGGCCCAGACGTCGTCGACCACACAGACCTTCGCGTGCACGTAGACCGGGTCACCGGCGTGGTTCTCCACGTCGAACACGTGCACCCGGTCCGGTGCGGCCCGCTCACACAGTGACAGCGCCTGCTCGCGCCCCACCATGTTCGGCGGCAACGCCAGCCTGCCGTCCACGTCCGGGTGGCGGGGGACGACGGCGACCAGGTGCAGCTCCGGGTTGTCCCGCAGCGCGTGCGCGAACAGGTCCGCGACCTCGGCCGACCAGAGGTACTGGTCCTCCAGGTAGATCAGCCGGCGGGCCCGGCGCACCGCCTTGGTGTAACCCCGGGCCACGGTCCGCTCGCCGTCGGGCGCGAACGAGTAGCGCGGACGGACGGCGGGATAGGTGCGCAGCACCTGGATCTGGTGCGGACCGCAGGGCGGCGGATCGGCCGGTTGCTCGGGCAGCGGGTCGGGGCGCAGGTCCGAGCCGCGCAGCCGGTCCCGCAGGTAGGCCATCGGGTTCTCCGAGTCCAACGGCATCGGGTCGGTCCAGCGTTCCCGGAACAGGGTGTCCAACGCGCCGACCACCGGACCGCGCACCGCGAGCTGTACGTCGTGCCAGGGCGGGTTGGGGCCGTACCGGGGGGACATCTGCACCGGTTGCGGATCGCCGTGGTGCGCGGCGTCGTCGCGGCGGCTGTGGCACAGGTCGATCCCGCCGGCGAAGGCGACGTCCCGCTCGGGTGCCTCCAGGTGCCGCAGCACCACGAGCTTCTGGTGGTGCGAGCCGCCGCGCCGGACGCGTTGGTCCAGCAGCACCTCGCCGCCGGCGGCCGAGATCGTCTCGCTGAGGTCGCGGTTCTCCGCCTCGCTGTACGCCAGCACGTCGAGGTGTGAGCGCCAGATCAACCCCTTGACCACCACACCGCGCTGCGCGGCCTGCGCGAAGAGCTGGGCGACTGTCGGGCCGTCCGGTCGCAGCCGCTGGTCCGGGTCACCCCGCCAGTCGGTGAAGAACAGGTGGTCGCCCGCGCCCAGGGCCTCGACCTCGTCGACCAGTCGGTCGAAGTACGCCGCACCGTGAATCAACGGCTCGGCGAGGTTTCCCGTGGTCCAGACGGGTATGCCAGAGACCGGGTTGGCGCGTTCCTCAGCAGTGAGAAACCAGTCCTGCAACGGCACCGTCCAGCCCCCCTGGAGGTCGGCAACGTCCTCACCGTAGGACCCCCGACGCGGGTCCGCACGTCAGGCCCCCGGACCGGTGACCTGGCCAACGCCATCGACAGCGACGCGACGACAGCCGAGGAGGCCACACCATGCCCCGCGACACGACGAATCCCGTGACCGAGAACCGCGAGCCGGCGGTGGAGAGCGAACGGGGTGCGCTGGTAGCGGTGTTGGTGATGGTGATTCTGGGTGTTGCCGGGATATTCGCGGTCTCCTGAGGTGGCGCCGACGCCCCCGGGCTGAACCGGAGGCGTCGGCGCCGTCCTCAGCGCTCGACGGTGGTCAGGGTCGGGTGCCCTGGCCGCCGGTGTGCGGGATCCGCTCGGTGGGGATCACGCCGAGGCGGCCGGCCTGGAAGTCCTCGAACGCCTTGAGCAGTTCGTCCCGGGTGTTCATCACGAACGGGCCGTACTGTGCCACCGGCTCCCGGATGGGCTGACCACCCATGATGTAGAGGTCCAGTGCCGGCGTGTTGCTGTCCTGCGAGGTGTCGGCGCTGAACCGCAGCGCGTCACCCGCACCGTGCACCGCGAGCTGGCCGGTCCGCACCGGCCGCCGGTCGGCGCCGACGGTGCCGCGACCGCCCAGCACGTACACCAGGGCGTTGAAGTCGGGCCGCCAGGGCAGGTCGACCTGCGCGCCCGGCTGCACGGTGACGTGGGTGATGGTGATCGGGGTGAAGGTCGAACCCGGGCCGCGGTGCCCGGCGACCTCGCCGGCGATGACCCGGATCAGCGCGCCACCGTCGGGCGTGGTGAGCAGCGCCGACTCCCGACCCCGGATGTCCTGGTAGCGGGGCGGGTTCATCTTCGCCGAGCGGGGCAGGTTGACCCACAGCTGGGTGCCGTGGAAGAGCCCGCCGCTCACCACCAGGTGCTCCGGCGGCGCCTCGATGTGCAGCAGACCGCTGCCCGCCGTCATCCACTGGGTGTCGCCGTCGGTGATGGTGCCGCCACCGCCGTTGGAGTCCTGGTGGTCGAAGACGCCGTCGATGATGTACGTGACGGTCTCGAAGCCGCGGTGCGGGTGCCACGGGGTGCCCTTGGGCTCACCCGGCGCGTAGTCGACCTCGCCCATCTGGTCGAGGTGGATGAACGGGTCCAGGTCGGTGGTCGACACCCCGGCGAAGGCGCGACGGACCGGGAAGCCCTCACCCTCGAAGCCGCTGGGCGCCGTGGTCACCGTGCGGACCGGGCGGATCGTGGTGGCCTCGTCGAGCTGGGGCAGGCGGGGAAGGACGAGGACGTTGTCGACGGTGATCGCGGGCATGTCGAGACTCCTAGCGTGAGGCGGGGGTGGTCGAGCTGGCCCGCGATGCCCGAAGGCGCTCGCCGAGCCGGTCGAAGACCCGGGTGAGGCAGGCGACCTCGGCATCGTCGAGGTCGTCCATGAGATGGGTACGCACCGACGCCAGATGGTGTGGTGCGGCTTCCCGCAGGGCGAGCAGCCCGGCGGCGGTGAGGACCGCCTCGCTGCCGCGCCGGTCGTCCGGGCAGGGTTCCTTGCTGACCAGGCCACGACGCTGCATGGAGGAGACCTGGTAGGTGAGGCGGCTGGGCGAGAAGATCAACCGACTGGCCAGCTCGCCCATCCGTAGCCGCTGCCCGGGTGCCTCGGAGAGCAGGACCAGCACGTGGTAGTCGGCGAAGCTGAGGTCGCTGGCGACCCGCAGTTCTTCTTCCAACTGGGTGTAGAGACGCTGGCTGGCCTCGATGTAGGCGCGCCAGGCGGCCTCTCGGGTGCTGTCCAGGCTCTCGGTCATGTCCACGACGGTAGCACTCTTTCAAAATTTAAATAACGTCGTTTGAGCGTTATATAGGTCACTTCCCCGTGCCTGATCGTCGGTTCGTGCAGCTTTGAAATAAACCTGCGCGAAACGAGCGGCGCGCAGGCCCCAGGATGTGCCAGACTCCGGCCTCGTGGAACACGTGGAGCTCTGCGCCGCCGACCTGTTGCTGCGCCCCTGGCGGGACGAGGACGCCCCGGCGGTGCGCGACGCCCTCCGGGACCCGGCGATCGCCCAGTGGAACCCGCAGGGCGGCGGCCCGATCGACGACGAGGTCGCGCTGCTGTGGGTGCGTCGCCGGGCCGACTGGTCCACCGGCGGTCACGCCTCGTTCGCGGTCACCACGGCGGCCGACGGCGACCTGCTCGGCTCGGTGTCACTGCACCGCATCCACGACGGCGACGCGTCCATCGGCTACTGGACGGTGCCCGCGGCACGAGGGCGTCAGGTGGCGGTCCGCGCCGTCGTCCGGCTCACCGACTGGGCGTTCGCGGACCTCGGGCTGCATCGGGTGGAGTTGTGTCACGCGGTGGCCAACCCGGCGTCCTGCCGGGTCGCCGAGCGGGCCGGCTACCCGGCCGAGGGCACGCTGCGCGAGTCGTACCGCTACGGCGACGGCCGCCGCTACGACGAGCACCTGCACGCCCGCCTGGCCACCGACCGCTGACCGCGGGAGGGCCGGGGTCCGAACACGCTTCGGCCCCGGCCGCGCCGTTCGCCTCGACCCGTCAGTCGGTGACCTTGCGGAGGAACGTCGCGAGGGCGCTCCGGACGCGGTCGATCCTCTCCGGCAGGGGCAGCGGCTCGGGCGCGGGAGGCCCGGCGTGCTTCTTGCCCCGCAGGTAGAGCGAGCAGGCCAGGTCGGAGCACAGGTAGGTGCCCACGGAATCGCCCTGCCGCCCGCTCGGGCCGGCCTTGGGGGCGGTCATCAACGAGACGCCGCCGCCCAGGTGCGTGGTCAGGCAGAACGAGCACATGCTGTGCCGCACGCGCCCCGTCTGGTGCGTCGCGGCCCGCAGCACCACCCCGGCCAGCTTGCCGTCGGTCTCGGCGACCAGGTAGGCCCGCTGCGGTGCGGACGGGTCCCGCCAGCCGAGGAAGTCGAGGTCGTCCCACGGACGCAATTCAAGATCGTTGGGTACGGTCAGCCGCTTCGCCTCGCCTCGACTGCAATTGACGAAGGACGCGCGGATGGCGGATTCGGTCAGGGCCAACATAGGTAGTAGCCTAGCTCTCCTAGGCAAGCGATTATTAGGGATAGGTTGGGGGTGTGCTGCATGGCACGTGCCGGGGTGACCGCCGAGCGTCTGACGCTGGCCGCGGCCGAGCTGGCCGACCAGGTGGGCCTGGAGAACGTCACAGTCGCCGCCCTCGCCCGCCATTTCGGGGTCAAGGACGCGAGCCTGTACTTCCACCTCAAGAACGCGCACGAGCTACGGATCAGAATGGCCCTGCTGGCGCTGGCGGAGCTGGCCGACCGGGTCGCCGCCGCGCTCGCCGGCCGGGCCGGCAAGGACGCGCTCGTCGCGTTCGGCAACGCGTACCGCGACTACGCGCGAGAGCACCCGGGCCGGTACGCGGCCATGCAGATCGACCTCGACCCGGAGACGGCCGCCGCGAGCGCGGGCGTCCGGCACGCCGAGATGACCCGGGCGATCCTGCGCGGCTACCAGCTCGCCGAGCCGGACCAGACCGACGCGGTGCGGATGATGCACAGCACGTTCCACGGGTTCGTCAGCCTGGAGAAGACCGGCGGCTTCCGGCACACCCCGCGCCCCACCGACGACTCCTGGTCGCGCACCCTGGACGCCCTCGACGCCGTCCTCACCAACTGGCCGTCGCGCTGAGGTGCCTCAGCCCACGGCATAGGCTCGGTGGCGTGGATGATCTGGAGTTGGCCGACTGGCGGGAGCGGGTGGCCCGGCTGTACCTGTCCGACGTCGACCTGGCCGGCTTCCGCGCCGGCCGCGACGAGCTCTTCGCCAACCACCCGCAGAGCCCGATCCCGGTGGCGGAACGACCCGACTTCGCCGGGGTGCGCTACTTCCCGCCCAACCCCGAGGCGGTCGTCGAGGCACCCCTGCGCCCGGCCAGCGGTGAGTTGCGCATCGACACCGGTGGCCCGGACGGGGTGGTCGCGTACCGGCGGGTCGCGGTGGCCGATACGCCGTGGGGACCGCTGACCCTGTGGTGGATCGAGGCGTACGGGGGCGGGCTGTTCGTTCCGCTGCGTGACAGCACCTGCGGGCGGGACAGCTACGGGGGAGGGCGGTACCTCACCGACACGGTGAAGGGCACCTTCGGCCGGGGCGTCGAGGTGCTGCCCGGTAACCGGGTCCGGCTGGACGCCAACTACCTCTACAACCCGAGCTGTGCCTACGACGACCGCTGGGCCTGCCCGCTGGCGCCGCCGGAGAACCGGGTCGACGTGCCGCTGCGCGCCGGCGAGCTGGCGTACCACGACTGAACGACGAGACGGCCGTCCCGGTGTGTGCCGGGACGGCCGATCGACCGTCGCTCAACGGGCGTTCGTCGCGGAGTTGGGCATCTGCATCCGACCGAGGAGCTGTCGCGCCTGGTCGGCGAGCTGCGCGTCGACGGTCACGGCGTACTGCCCGGCGCGCAGTGAGCTGGCCGAGGTGAAGTCGCGCTGCCCGCCCGTCATGGCGTGCGCCACCGCGCCGAAGACGGCACCCCAGATCGCGCCGATGACCAGCCCGACCAGGATCACCGCCAGCCAGTTGCCGACCGTGAAGATGCCGAACAACAGGCCGATGAAGAGCCCGAACCAGGCGCCGGTACCGGCGCCGAGCAGGCCGGCTCGACCGGTGGTCATCCGCCCGAGCACCGTCTCCACCAGGGTGAGGTTGGTGCCGACGATGGCGCTGTGCTCCACCGGGAAGCGGTTGTCGGCCAGGTAGTCGACGACCCGCTGGGCGGTCGGATAGTCCGGGTACGCGCCGATCGTCACGGTCGGCGGCCCGCCCTCCGGCCCGTGGCCGTTGCCGCTCGGTGTCGACAGCCGGCCGGCCGGTCCGGATGGAAGCAGGTCGCCACCCTGTGTGCCGGGCCGCCAGTTGCCGGTCGGCCCCGAAGCTGACGTCATGAGCATCCTCCCTCGTCAGCTCCCCGGGTTCCCGGCCAGGCCGAACGGTAACGCGGCGTCCGTCGCCGACCAGGAGGGGAATGGGCGGCGACTGCCCGGGTAGCCAGTCAGGTGGAGAGCGGACAGATCAGCGACTACGGTTTCCTCGCCGACGGCCGCAGCGCGGCGCTGGTGGACGCCTCGGGCTCGGTCAACTGGTGGTGCCCGGGCCGCTTCGACGCCCCGTCGGTGTTCGGGCGGCTGCTCGACGACAACGCCGGGCACTGGTCCATCCAGCCCGAGGGCGACTACCAGGTCGAGCGCTCCTACCTGGAGGACACCCTGGTGCTGCGGACGGTCTTCCACACCGCGCAGGGAGAGGTCGCGCTGACCGACGCGCTCGCCTTCGAGCCCGGCTCACGCGGCCACGACATCGGTCTGCACTCGCCGCAGGTGCTGGTCCGTTCGGTGCAGGGGCTGTCCGGTTCGGTGCCGATGCGGGTGCACTACCGGCCGCGCTTCGAGTACGGCCGCACCATCGCGTACCTGATCGAGCGGGAGGACATGCTGGAGGCCATCGCCGGGGCCGCCCGACTCACCCTGCGGGGCAGCGAGCGGTTGACCGCCGGGGACGGTGAGGCCACCGGGACGTTCACCGTCCGTCCCGGCACGAGACACACCTTCACCCTCGGGTACGCCCCGACCTACGACGCCCCGCTGCCCGAGGTGCCGGACGCCGATCAGACCATCGCCGACACCATCGCCGGCTGGCGTTCCTGGTCGACCGAACACCCCTACGACGGGCTCTACCCCGAGCACGTGCGACGCAGCCGGCTGGTGGTGCAGGGCATGACCTACCGGCCCAGCGGGGCGGTGGTGGCCTCGGTGACCACCTCGCTGCCGGAGAAGCTCGGCGGCGACCGCAACTACGACTACCGCTACGTGTGGGTGCGCGACTTCAGCCTGACCCTGCGGGCGCTGTGGCGGACGACGTGCATGGACGAGGTGCAGCGCCAGTTCGCCTGGTTGGGCCGGGCGATGGGCCGCGTCGACGACCGGCCGGTGCCCATCATGTACGGGGTGCTGGGGGAGCGGGACCTCACCGAGCACCGGCTGGACCAGCTCGGCGGCTACCGCGACAGCCCCCCGGTGGTGATCGGTAACGACGCGTGGCAGCAGCGGCAGACCGACATCTTCGGCGAGGCGATGGACGCCGCCTGGTTGATGCGCGACAAGCTGGAACCGATGGACCCCGAGGTACGCCACGTACTCCGGGTGCTCGCCGACCAGGCCGAGCGGGACTGGTCGCTTCCCGACGCGGGCATGTGGGAGGAACGGGGCGTCCAGCACCATCACGTGTCCTCGAAGGTGCAGTGCTGGGTCGCCCTGGATCGGGCGGTCCGCTTCGCTGACCGGCTCGGCGAACCGCCGGACGTGGCCCGCTGGGCGGCCGCCCGCGACGCGGTGCGCGCGGAGGTGTTCGAGCGGGGCTGGAACGAGCGGCTCCAGTCGTACACCGGAAGTTTCGATTCCGACGACCTGGACGCCTCGGTGCTGGTGATGCCGCTGGTCGGGTTCCTGCGGGCCGACGACCCGCGGATGCGCTCGACGATCCGCGCGGTGGAGCAGCGGCTCTCCCACGACGGCCTGCTGCGGCGCTGGGACGGTGACCCGGCGGGTTTCCTCATCTGCTCGTTCTGGCTGGTGTGCTGCCTGGCGTTGGCCGGTGAGCGGGACCGGGCGCACGAGTTGTTCCGGGGGTTGGCGGAGCGGGTCAACGACCTCGGCCTGTTCGCCGAGCAGATCGATCCGCTGACCGGGGAGCAGCTGGGCAACTTCCCGCAGGCGTTCTCCCACATCGGCCTGATCAACGCGGCCGGTGTGCTGACCGACGTCGAGCGGGACCCGACGCTGCGTCAGCGCGGGATGCCCCCGGCGTACTTCTCTCCGGTGGACCACTGAGCCGGACTTTCGCGGAGATCGTGACAACTTTCTATCTGGAGACGCGAAGTTCTATCGCTTCCCAGTGAAAGACGTTAATGTCCGGGACACCCTGCGGTGCTCCTCCAGTCGGCGGGAGCGGCACCGAGATCCCCCGGACAGCTGGAGGTCTCGTGTCCCGCACACCGCGCCGACGTTTCGTCAGCGCCACCACCCTGCTCACCGTCCTGGTCACCCTCTGCGTCGTCCCGCAGGCAAGCGTTCTGCCGGCCGCCGCGTCCCCCGCCCAGGCCGCCGCCCTCGCTCCGCCCGCCACCACCGGTTTCGAGAAGGTCGCCCTGGACGGCGGCCTCTCGATGGGCGAGCCGATTGAACTGGCCGTGGCCCCCGACGGCAAGGTCTTCTACATCAACCGGGGCACCAGCAGCGCCGGTGGTCAGGTCCGCCTCTACAACCCGGCGACCAGGTCCACCACCGTCGCCCTCACCCTGGCGCTGGACGCCCGCTTCGAGGACGGCCTGATCGGCATCACCCTGCACCCGAGCTTCGCCAGCAACCGCTGGGTCTACCTCTTCTACTCGCCGAAGGTCACCCCACTGGTCAACCGGATCAGTCGGTTCACCTTCAACCCGTCCACGCTGCTGCTCGACCCGGGCAGCGAGGACATGCTGATCGAGTGGCCCACCGAACGCGACCTGTGCTGCCACTCCGCCGGATCGATGAGCTGGGACACCGCCGGCAACCTGTACTTCGCCGTCGGCGACAACACCAACTCCGGCGGCGACTCCGCCGGAATGGCCCCGATCGACGAGCGGACGAACCGCAACGCCCAGTACGACGCCCAGCGCACCTCCGGCAACACGAACGACCTGCGCGGCAAGATCAACCGGATCCACCCGGAGAACGACGGCAGCTACACCATCCCCGCCGGCAACCTGTTCGCCGCCGGCACCGCGCGAACGCGCCCGGAGATCTACGTGATGGGCGTGCGCAACCCGTACCGGATCTGGGTGGACCGCAAGGCGAACAACACCCTCTACTGGGGTGAGGTCGGCCCCGACGCCGGCACCGACCTCGCCAACCGCGGCCCGGCGGCCTACGACGAGTTCAACCGGGCCAACGGGCCCGGCAACTACGGCTGGCCGTACTGCGGCGGCCCCAACGTCGCCTACAACGACTGGGACTTCGCCACCGCCACACCGCGTGGTTGGTTCCCCTGCGGCGGCTCGACCGGCCCGGTGAACAACTCACCCCGCAACACCGGCATCCAGCAGCTCCCGCCGACCAGACCGGCACTCGTCTGGGAGCAGCACGGCGGCAGCGAGGACTGGCCGGCGCTGGACAACCCGGGTGGGTGCGGGTCGCCCAACCACGTCGAGGTCTACCACTACGACCCGAACCTCGTCTCGGACGTGAAGTGGCCGGCCTACTACGACAACAAGTGGCTGATCTCCGAGTACTGCCGCAACTGGATCAAGGAGGTCCAGTTCGACAACGGCAACCCGTCCACCGGCGCGCCGACGGTCATCGAACCGGTGCTCGCCGGCATGAAACTCGTCCACCCGATCGACTGGCAGTTCGGGCCGGACGGCTCGCTCTACCTGCTGGAGTACGGCAGCGGCTACTTCTCCGGCGCGGTCGACGCCGGCCTCTACAAAATCAACTACGTCCAGGGTGGCCGGTCGCCGGCGGCCAAGGCCACCGTCAACCGGGACAACGGCCTGGCACCCCTCGCGGTGACCTTCTCCAGCGCCGGCAGCTCCGACCCGGACGGCGACCCGCTGACGTACGCGTGGGACTTCACGAACGACGGCAGCACCGACTCGACCGCCGCGAACCCGTCCTTCACGTACGCCGCGAACGGCAACTACAGCGCCCGGCTCACCGTCAACGACGGCACCGGCCGCAGCGCCACCACTGTGGTGTCGGTGGTGGTCGGCAACAACCGGCCGACCGTCACGCTGACCGGACTGCCCGCGGGTGGGCTCTTCGACTGGGAGCAGGACCTGACGGTGGGCGCCACCGCCAGTGACGCGCAGGACGGCACGCCGGCCTGCTCGGCGGTGGTCGTCCGGGCAGCGCTGGGCCACCAGGAGCACGCCCACGAGGAGGGGGAGGGGACCGGCTGCGGCGCGACCTTCAACACCGGCCCGGTGCACGCCGGCCCCGACTCGGTGCTGTTCTTCGTCCTGCGGGGCAGCTACACCGACCGCGGCGCGACCGGTTCGGTCGCGCTCACCGGTGAACAGGAGATCAGCCTCTACCCGAAACAGTGGCAGGCCGAGCACTTCGTCCAGCTCAACGGCCCCAAGGTGATCGACCAGGCGGCGGCCGAGGGTGGCAAGCGGCTGGGTGACATCCAGAGCGGCGAGAGCGTCCGACACCACGCGGTCAGCCTCAAGGGAATCACCGGCGTCCGGGCCCGAGTCTCCTCCGGTGGCCCCGGCGGCACCCTCTCCTTCCGGTACGACTCACCGACCGGCACCGAGGTCGCCCGGATCGCGGTGCCGAACACCGGCGGCTGGGACAACTACACCGAGCTGAGCGCCACGGTGACCAAACCAGACGACGGCACCCACGACCTGTACCTCGTGATGACCGGCGGCAGCGGGGCGCTGCTGGACGTGGACAGCTACACCTTCACCGGGCCGGGCGTCGGCACCGGCGGGGCGCGTACCGGTGAGGTCAAGGCCCTCGGCAAGTGCGCGGACATCGCCGCCAGCCAGACCGCGAACGGCACCAAGGTGCAGACCTGGACCTGCAACGGCACCGCCGCCCAGCGCTGGACCCTGCCCGGCGACGGCACGGTGCGGGGGCTCGCCAAGTGCCTGGACGTGAAGGCGAGCGGCACCACCGACGGCACCCTCGTGCAGCTCTACGACTGCAACGGCACCGGGGCCCAGCAGTGGGCCGCCCAGTCGGACGGCAGCCTGCGCAACCCCCAGTCCGGGCGTTGCCTGGACATCCCCAACTCGGATCTCACCGACGGTCGGCAACTGCGGATCTGGACCTGCAACGGCACCGGAGCGCAACGCTGGACCCTGCCCTGACCGCCCCCTGACCGGCTCGGCACCCGTACCCGAGCGTCGATGACGCACGGGGCCGGGCGGCGGAGGCGGAGCCCGGCCGTCCACCCACGTCCCCCGGGTGGGCGGCCGGGACTCGGGGGACAATGCCGGGTATGCGGCTGGTGCTCACGGCGGACACCCACCTACCCAAGCGCGCCCGGGACCTACCCGGGCCCCTCTGGGCGGCCATCGAGGCCGCCGACGTGGTGGTGCACGCCGGCGACTGGGTGGACGAGGCCCTACTCGACGCCATGACGGCGCGATCACGCCGACTGATCGGGGTCTACGGCAACAACGACGGACCGGCGCTGCGCGCCCGGCTGCCGGAGGTGGCCCGGGTCGAACTCGACGGTCTGCGGGTCGCCGTGGTGCACGAGACCGGTCCCCGAACCGGCCGGGAGAAGCGGTGCGCGGCCACCTTTCCCGATGTCGACCTGCTGGTGTTCGGGCATTCGCACATCCCCTGGGACACCGAGGCGCCCGGTGGGCTACGCCTGCTCAACCCCGGCTCACCCACCGACCGCCGCTCCCAACCCCACGCCACCTACCTCACCGCCGAGGTCCACGAGGGCAGCCTGACCAAGGTGAAGCTGCACCCCCTACCCCGCCCCTAACCGCCCAGCCCTCCCGCCCATCGTCCCGCCGCCCCGTCGCCCCTGCTCCCGCGATCTTGCGCTTTCTGTCCCGACACTCGGGGCATGTCCGCCCAGGTCGACAACAGAAAGCGCAAGATCGGCGCGCGGGGGGCCTCGCTCGACACACGTGGCCCGGGGGTTACAGGCCCGAGGCTGCGGGGTGCGGGGTGCGGGGTGCGGGGTCGGGCTACTGGCCTCGGCCTGTTTTGGCCTGGAGTTCGTCGATGCGCTTGGACGCCTCAGCCTTGGTCAGGTCGTCCGGGAGATCGGCGTGGGCTTCCCGGGCCAGCGTGCTCAGGTAGGACTCCTGGGCGGCGGTCGGCGGCTCGTCCCCGGTGACCCACTCGTCCGGGTCCTTGATCGCGGCGTTCTGGTCGGCCTGCTGGTCGGCCTGCTCGGTGCGGCGGTCCGTCATCATCATCACCCTTTCGTTCGAACAGGTGTGCCAGTACCCCGATCGTCGGTGGTTCATGCCCGAACGCCGCCGCCTACGATCATCGGATGACGAAGGACCGGTCGAGCGTGGTGGTGGTCGGGGCGGGCATAGCCGGGGTGGCCTGTGCGATCGAGTTGACCCGGGCCGGGGTGCCGGTGCAGGTCCGGGAGCGGGGGCACGTCTGCGGTGGCCGGATGGCCAGCAAACGCTTCCAGGGCCGGCCCGCGGACATCGGGGCCGCCTACTTCACCGCCACCGACCCGGACTTCGCCGCACTGGTCGAACAGTGGCGCGCCGCCGGGCTGGTCCACGAGTGGACCGACACGTTCCAGGCGTACGACCGCAGTGGAAACCACGAGGTGTCCGGGCCGATGCGTTACGCCGCTCCCCGCGGCCTGCGCTCGTTGGTCGAGCACCTGGCCGGCGCGGTACCGCTGACCGTCGACCGGCTGGTGCTCACAGTGGAACCCGGCCCGGTCGTCGACGGGCAGTCGTGCGCGGCGGTCGCCCTGGCCATGCCGGGTCCGCAGGCCGCCCTGCTGCTCGACCCGGCCCTGACCGACGCCACCCGGGTCGTGCAGGAGCAGCGCTGGTCGCCGTCGCTGGCCGCGGTGCTGCGCTTCCCGACCCGGCGCTGGCCGGACTTCCGGGGCGCGTTCGTCAACGAGCACCCGGTGCTCAACCTCGTCTGCGACGACGGCGACCGGCGCGGTGACGGCGCGCCGGTGCTGGTCGCGCACACCGTGCCGGAGTTCGCGGCCGGGCACCTCGCTCAACCCACCGGGGCCGGCCCGGCGATCGAACAGGCCGTCCGGGACCTGCTCGGGCTGCCCGAGCAGGCCGTCGACGTGCACGTGCACCGTTGGACGTACGCGAAGCCGACCAGCGACGCGGGCGGTGCCACCCACCACCTGGACGCGGACGGGATCGGCCTGGCCGGCGACGCGTTCGGCAAGCCCCGGGTGCAGAGCGCCTGGCGCTCCGGCCGGGACCTGGGCCGTGCGCTGGCCGCCCGCCTGGCCTGAGCGGGCCGCCGCTCTCAGGCGTGCCCGGCTGCCGCGACGGGGCGAGCGTCGGCGTCTCGCTCGGCCGGGTCGGAGGTCCGTTCTCCCTCCCGGTCGAGCAGTTGCATGACCGGGGTCGCCGTGATGCCGTGCACCACGACGGAGACGAGCACCACCAGCCCGACGGTCGCCCAGAGCAGTTCGGCCTGCGGAAAGTCGGCCTTGGTGGTGGCGTACGCGAGGTAGTAGAACGAGCCGACGCCGCGGATGCCGAACAACGAGATGACCCAGTGCTCGGCCGGGCGTCCGGGAGCGCCGCGCAACGACAACCAGCCGATCAGCGGTCGGACCACGAACACCAGCACCAGCCCGACGGCGGCTGCCGGCCAGGTCAGCGGGCCCAGCAGACCACCCACGATCGCGCCGCCGAGCAGCAGCAACAGCACCAGGGTGAGCAGCCGTTCGACCTGCTCGGCGAAGTCGTGCAGCACCGAGTGGAACTCGTGGGTCCGTTCGGCGGCCCGAATGGCCCGGGCGGCCACGAACACCGCCAGGAAGCCGTACCCGCCGACCACCTCCACCAGCCCGTACGCCAGGAAGGTGGCGGCCAGCGCCAGGAAGCCCTCGGCGTGCCGGGCCAGCCGCAACTCGCTGGGGGCGCGGAAGAACAGCTTGCCGAGCAACCAGCCGATGAGCAGGCCACCGCCGACGCCGATGCTGATCTTCCAGAGCACGTCCACCGTGAACCACTCGGCCAACCAGTCGCTCGGGGCGAGGCTGGTCGAGGCGATGGCGATGGCCGCGTAGACGAACGGGAACGCCAGCCCGTCGTTCAGGCCCGCTTCGGAGGTCAACGCGAAGCGGACCTCGTCCTCGGAATCCTCCACGTCGGTCGGCTCGCCGACCTGCACGTCGGCGGCGAGCACCGGGTCGGTGGGCGCCAGCGCGGCGCCCAACAGCAGCGCGGCGGCCGGTACCAGCCCCGCCCACCACCAGCCGAGCAGGGCCACCGCCGCGATGCACAGGGGCATCGCGATCGCCAGCAGCCGCCAGGTGGACGACCACCGCCGCCAACTCAACGGCCGGTCGATCTTCAGCCCGGCGCCCATCAGCGCGACGATCACCCCGATCTCGGTGAGGTGGGTGGCCAGCTCCGGGTGGGCCAGGGGGTCCGGTGACGGCAGCCCGACCGGCAGCAGGAACACCAGCATGCCGAGGGCGAGGAAGGCGATCGGCATGGACAGCGGGCGCCGCTCCAGCACCCGCGGCAGGATGCCCGCGAGCAGGGCGCCCACGCCCACCAGTGCGAACGCCACATCTACCGGCTCCACGGCACCACCCTTCCGCCCGCACCCGCGAGGCGCGGGCAGGTGGTGACAGTCCTTGCCCCGCAAGGGCTCCGGCTATGCGCGCCAGTGCCGGTGGACCCGAATGATCCTCACCGGGGTCGGGTGAGCGGCGAGTCCGCCAACTCGGACAACAGCGCGGCCGGGTCGTCGTACACCGCCACGGCACCCGCGCCGGCGAGCTCGCCGCGGCTGGTGCCACCGCAGGTCAGACCCACACACGCAACGTTCAACTGCCCGGCCGCGACGACGTCCCACACCGAGTCGCCGACGAAGACCACCCGCTCGGCGGTCAACCCGGACTGCTTCAACGCGGCGACCAGGATGTCTGGTGCCGGCTTGCTCTGCTCGGCGTCCGCGGAGGAGGTGATCGTGTCGATCACGTCGTCGGCGCCCAGCGCCCGACGAAGCGCGCCGACCTCCGGTTCCGAGGCGGAGGTGGCCAGCACGACACGTAGACCCCGCTCGGCGCAGGCGCGCAACAGGTCGGCCGCCCGGGGGAGCGGCGTGAGTCGTTCCCAGTACTCGGCGTAGAGGGTGTCGTGCGCGTCGCGCAGCTTGGAGTCGGCGTCGCGGTCCCGCTCCGGCCCGAGGAGATGGTCCAGGAGTTTGTCCGATCCCATCCCGATCGAGCGGTGCACCACCGCCATCGGCACCGGCTGATCGGTCTGGCGTAGCGCCTCCCACCAGGTCACCGTGTGCAGGTAGGTGGTGTCGACCAGGGTGCCGTCGACATCGAAGAGGACCCCGGCGGGCCGGTTGGTAGCCACTGGCGTCCTCCTGCCATCGGGCGGCTCAGGGGTGCGCGGCCGGCGGGGTGAGGATCTCGAACCAGACCGTGGAGCCCCGGACCGACGGGTCGGTGCCCCAGGCGTCGCTGAGTTCCTCGATCAGGCCGAGGCCGCGCCCGCGACTGCTCAACGTGTCGGTACGGGCCCGGGTCACGGTCCCCCGGGTGCCGGAATCCGCCACCGAGACGAGCAGCCGCTCGGCGCTGAGGTCGATGTCCACCCGGGCGGCCGTGCCGGCGTGCAGCAACGCGTTGGTGGTCAGCTCGCTGGTGCAGAGCACCGCCGCTCCGATCACCGACTCGGGCACCTGCCACTCGGTGAGCTGGCCGGTCAGCCAGTGCCGGACCCGGCTGGGCGCGGTCGGCTCGGCGGGCACCTCCATGCTGGCCGAACGACTCGGTTTGAGCGCGTGCTCGACCGCCAGCACGGCCACGTCGTCCTCCGTGCCGCCCGGGACCGCCGCGGTGGCCACCGCGCAGAGCGCGCGGGGGTCGCCGCTGCCGGCCTTGGCAATGGCGTCGCTCAGGGTGGCCAGCCCGGCGCTCAGGCTCTGCCGGCGACGCTCCACCACCCCGTCGCTGAACAGCAGCAGGGTGTCACCGGGACGGAACGGGACGGTCGTGGTGCCCGGCCGACCGCCCAACCCCAGCGGCGGCCCGGCCGGAACGTCGACGTACTCGGCGTGGAACCGACCATCCGGGTCGCCGCGGCGGATCAACGGCGCGGGATGACCGGCGCTGGCCAGGGTCAGCTCCCGCCGATCCGCGTCGATCACCCCGAACGCCACGGTGACGAACAGCTCGTGGGTGCCGGCCTCCGCGCCGAGGCTGGTCACCAGCCGATCCAGGCCGGCCAGGACCGCGTCGGGCGTCGGGTCGGCCAGGGCCAGAGCGCGCAGCGCGGCCCGGACCTGGCCCATCCGCGCGGCGGCCTGCACGTCGTGCCCGGCGACGTCGCCCAGCACCACGCCGAGCGAGCCGTTGGGCAGCGGGAACGCGTCGTAGAAGTCGCCGCCGGCCGCGTTGCCGTCCACACCCGGGTCGTAGCGGGCCGCGATCCGCAACCGGGGAAGATCCGGCAGATGCTCCGGCAACATGCTGCGCTGCAACAGTTGGGCCGTGCCGTGCTGGGTCTCGAAACGGCGGGCCCGCTCGGCGGCCTGGCCGATCAGCTCGGCGGAGGCGGCCAGCAGCGCCCGTTCGGCGGGGGACCAGGTGTGCGGAACCTGGTAGCCGACCGACAGCCCGCCGCGGACCACCGAGGTGCCCAGCGGCAGGGCCGCCATCGCACGGACCTTCTGGTCGTGGCGGTCCACGGCGGTGTCCCGCAGCGGCTGCCCGTCCCGGGTGAACGACGGGGCGCCGGAGCGGGCCGCCTGCACCACCGGGGCCGGCCAGTCCGCCGGGGCGCGCCGCCAGAGCGGGGGCAGCCGCTCGTCGGCCTCGTCCAACAACTCGCCACGGACCCGACGCACCATGCGCCAGCCGCCGCCGCCCTCGTCGACGGCGAACGAGGCCTGGTCGGGGTCGAACGTGGTGATCGCGTACCGCAGCGCCACCCGGGCCACGTCGTCGAGGGTGAGGGTGCCGGCGAGCGCCGCGGCCACCTCGCTGAGGCTCTGCAACTGCTCGGTGACGTGAGTGGTCTCGGCCGCGACCGTCAGCACGCCGACGATCTGGCCGGCGCTGTCGCGCACCGGTGAGTAACCCCGGGTGAAGACCGCCTGCTCCACCGTCGCGGAGTGCCCACGGACCAGCGGCAGGGTGGACTCCTTCTCCAGGAAGGGTTCGCCCTGCCGGTAGCAGCGCTCGATCACCGCCCCGACGCCGGGCAGCGCCCAGATCTCCGCGAACACCTCGGCGGCCGGACGACCGAGGGCGCTCGGGTGTTTGGTGCCCAGCAGCTCGGCGTAGCCGGCGTTGTAGAGCAGGACGAGGTCGTCGCCGTACGCCAGGGCCATCGGCATCGGCGAGGCGAGGACCAGCTCCACCACCGCCTGGAGGGCGACGTCCCAGTCGTCGGCCGGGCCCAACGGGGTGTTGGCCCAGTCGTGGGCGAGCACACCGACGGCCGGGCCGGACCCGGTGGGTGCGCCCGAGCCCGGAGTTGCTGGCGTGGGGACCCGCCCGACCGTTCCTGGCATGTTCGCAGCCTAGTCGGCCGACCGGAAAAGGCATCCGACCACGGCGGCGGGCCGTCGCCGAGTCCGTCGCGGTGGCCGTTCGGGCAGTTCAGGACCCCTGTCCGGAGGTCTGTCGGGAAAAACGCCGCGCGCTGCGCGGAGTGCCGGAGCGGTTGCCGGGTATGCGCCCGGCGCAGTCCATGCGACAGGAGGGACATCATGCTGAAAACCCTCGCGGTCCGGCAGGCCGACATCGGCGATGCCATCGCCGACACCTGGAGGTCGGTGCTGCTCTTCATCCCGAAGGCAGTGGCCTTCATCGTCATCCTCGTGGTCGGCTGGCTCATCGCCAGAGCCGTCCTCAAAATCGTGGATACGGTGCTGGAACGGGTGCGCTTCGACCAGGCGGTCGAACGCGGCGGCATCAAACGGGCCCTGGAGAGAACGAAGTACGACGCCAGCGACATTCTGGCCAGACTGGCGTACTACGCCGTACTGCTGTTCACCCTGCAGTTCGCCTTCGGAGTCTGGGGGCCCAACGCGATCAGTGACCTGATCAGCGGCGTGGTGGCCTGGCTGCCGCGCGCGTTCATCGCGATCGTCATCGTGGTGGTGGCGGCCGCGATCGCCAACGCTGTCCGGGATCTGGTCACCGGGGCGTTGGGAGGACTCTCGTACGGCAAGGTGCTGGCCGACCTGACGGCGATCTTCATCATCGCGCTGGGTGTGATCGCGGCCCTGAACCAGGTGGGTATCGCCACGACGGTGACCACTCCGGTGCTGATCGCGGTGCTCGCCACGGTGGCCGGCATCCTGATCGTCGGTGTCGGTGGTGGTCTCGTGAAGCCGATGCAGAACCGCTGGGACGGCTGGTTGCGCCGGGCGGCCGAGGAGGCCCGGGCGGTGCAGCAGCAACGTCAGGCCACGTCGGCCGGGCGTAGCGACGTGGAGCGGCAGATGGCCGACCGCGGGGGTGACCGCACCCAGGCCATGCCTCGGGTGGACGAAGCCCAGCAGTACCGCTCGTAGCGGGCGGAACGGCACGACGGGTGGGAGGGTGCTCCGCGTACGACGCGGGGTGCCCTCCTCTCGTGTCAGTGCTGGTCGAGTGCGCGAGCCAACGCGCAGACCGCGACCAGTCGGGTGAGCAGCCACTCCGGCTGGCTCCAGTCCACCGCCCCGCTGGGCAGCGTCCACCCGTGCTCCAGCGCGGCGGCGCGCACACCCTCGGCGTAGCCGGCGAGCGCCGCGGAGGTCAGCGGCGTGCGGTCGCCGTCGAGGCTGTCCCGGACGGCCGCCGCGTGCTGGTCGACGAGGGCCAGCAGCCCTGGGCGCGCGGCGGCGGCGGCGAGCCCGACAGTGCCCACGGAGACGGTGAGGGCGGCCAGGGTGGACCGCGCCGAGTCGACGGCGGTACGGGAGGCGACCCGGTGGAACGGCACACGCATGGTGACCGAGGCTAACCGACCGGTGACCGCGTCGACCTCGTCCGCTCGGCGGATGTCGGCTGCGCCACTGGGATGCTCGCCGCTGACCTGGGGGATTGATCCGGCACAGACGGGGCAGCAGGAGAACACCCAGCAGTGACGGCACCCGGCACGGAGGCACGGATGGGACAGCAGGCGGACGGACCCGATGAGCGGCACCGGCGGCCGGACGGGGTCAGCGACGTGACTGTCGCCGCGCTCGGCAAGCTCAGCGAGGCGCTGGAGTGTGTGGAGCGGGCCCGAGGGCATCTCTACTCGATGCACCAGTTGATCGGTCATGCCGACCTGATGCTCGACGACGCGGTGGAGCAGTTTCACGCCGCCGGGCATCCGGGCCTCGCCGATCGGATCGCCACCGAGCTGCGCGGCCGCAACGTCATCGCGGGGCGGTGGACGTTCCAGATCGTCGAGGACTTCGACGACGGCTACCACGCGTTGTTCCGGGAGGTGGACCAGCAGGCCCGCGACGAGTTGGTGGGTGGGCGGCGCCATCTCTACGAGGCGGAGATGAAGGAACGCCGCCGTAGCCGGGGCCGGCCGGGCCACGAGGCCCGGCCGGACGGCGGAACCTAGTCGGTTGTCGCGTTGGCCGGGCGACGCCGTGCCGCGTCGTCGGCGATGATCACGGTGGCCACCATCAGCGCGACGCACAGGCTGAACAGCCACGACTCGTCGGCGACGAGCCAGGCGGACACGGGTGCCTGGAGCGCGGCCAGCAGGAAGCCGAGCCAGGCGAGTTTGCGCTGACGCGTGGAGAGGATTCCGGAGCCTTGATGCATCCCGAAATTCTTACGCGAACCGGCCGGCTTGCCGTCCTCCGATCGGTCGATTCTGGATGAGCTGTCCGTTTTCTCGACCGTACGGACACGACTTCTTCGCGCAGCGGGCGATCGGCGGTCGACGGCGCTAGGGTGCCCTGCGGCAGGATGGTGTCTCGTGTCCACCACGCCCCCGCGTCCCCGCGCCGCGCTACTCCTGCTGTCCTACCTCGCGTTCGTCAGTCTCGGCCTGCCCGACGGCCTGCTCGGCGTCGCCTGGCCCTCGATCCGAGGCGACTTCGACGTACCGACCGAGGCCGTCGGGTGGGTGCTCACCGCCGGCACCGTCGGCTATCTCACCTCCAGTGTGCTGGCCGGTTTCACCCTGGCCCGGGTCGGCGTGGGCGCGCTGCTCGCCGGTAGCACCCTGCTGGCCAGCCTGGCGTTGACCGGCTTCTCGGTGAGCCCCGTGCTGGTGGTGCTGGTGGGCTGTGCGCTGCTGCTGGGGCTCGGCTCCGGCGCTGTCGACTCCGGGCTCAACGCGTACGCCGCCGGGGCTTTCGGGCCTCGCCACATGAACTGGTTGCACGCCTTCTTCGGTCTCGGCGTGGCCATCGGTCCACTGATCATGACCGCGGTGCTGAGCGCCGGGCTCGCCTGGCGCTGGGGGTACGGCATCGTGGCCGCCGCCCAACTCGTCCTGGCCGCCGCGTTCGTGCTCACCGTGCGGGCCTGGCGGCGTGACGCCCCGGCCGCCGGGCCCGCCGCTGCGGACTCCGGTCCGGCGCCGACCGTCCAGGTCCCGGTGAGGGACACGCTGCGGCTGCCGGCGGTCTGGTCGGGGACGCTCGCCTTCGCGCTGTACGTGGCGATCGAGGTTTCCGCGGGGCTGTGGGCATTCCTGCTGCTGACCGAGGGGCGTGGGCTCAGCGCGGCGTTGGCCGGCGGCTGCGTCTCCGCGTACTGGGGCAGTCTCTTCGTGGGCCGGGTCGTGCAGGGTCTGGTGGCCGAGCGCCTGGGGTCGGGGTTGGTGTTGCGCGCCAGCCTGGCCGGGATGGCGGTCGGCGCGGCGCTGATCGCCGTTCCCGGGCCGGCCGTCCTTGCGGTGCTCGGGCTGGTCGTCGTCGGATTCGCCGCGGCCCCGGTGTTTCCGCTGCTCACCCTCACCACCGCCGACCGGGTCGGCGCGGCGCACGCGGACCGCGCCATCGGCCTGCAGATCGGCGCGTCCGGCGTCGGCGCGGCGCTCGTCCCGGCCGGGCTGGGCGTGCTGATCGGCAACACCTCGGTGGAGGTGCTGGGATCGGCCCTGCTGGTGCTCGCGTTGGCGCTGATCGTGCTCTACGAGTGGGGCGCGCGCCGACCGGCCGCGGGACGTCCCGTGCCGGCGGTGCCCGCCCAGCCCGGAGGCGAGACTCAGACGTCGGGCCCGGTCCGGCCGGTGGTGGACGGGCGGTAGGCGCGCTGCGGGTCGGTGGCCTCCCGGCTGGTGCCCTGGGCCTGCCCGTCGCGGTCCGACGCGGCCGGCCCGTGCCCGAACGCGGCCTCCTCGCCGGCGTCGTTCCCCGTCACGTCGTCGGCCTGCCCGTCGAGGCTGGAGCCCGAGACGGCGCGCTCCAACTCCTCCAACGGCAGCCGCTCCTCGTCCCGCCACACCCTGATGTTGTCGTCGGTCATACCTTCAGCCGTACCCGGGCACGATGATCGCAAACGGTACCCGCCGAGCAGGCTCGGACACGACGATGGCCGCCGGTAGCCCGGCGGCCATCTCAGGTCATGCTGCCCAGGGTCACGGCTGGGGACGGTCCACCTGCCCGCGCCAGGCGCCGGTCTCCTGACCACGCCGCTCGATGAAGGTCTTGAACCGCTCCAGGTCGCCCTTGGCCCGTCGGTCGACGATGCCGAGCTTGTCGCCGGCCTGCTCGACCACGCCGTGCGGCTCGAACTCGAGCTGCAGGGTGACCCTGGTCTTGTCCTGGTCCAATCGGTGGAAGGTCACCACGCCGGCCTGCTGCGTGCCGTCGGTCGAGCGCCAGGCGACCCGCTCGTCGGGGAGCTGTTCGGTGATCTCCGCGTCGAACTCGCGCTTCACCCCGGCGATGTCCACGGTCCAGTGGGTCATCGTGTCGGAGAGCTGCCGAACCTCCTGCACACCCTCCATGAACTGGGGGAACTCCTCGAACTGCGTCCACTGGTCGTACGCGGTGCGCACGGGTACGGACACGTCCACATGTTCGGTAACGCCACTCATCGGGGAACCTCCTTCAGTCGCCGGTGGGTTGTCGGATCGGGGGCGATCCTGGTCACCAGCGAGTTGTCTCGTTCTTGTTGCCCAGCGCCGCCCACACCTCGGAGACCGTCTGGTAGACGGTGCCCTCGGGCAGCCGTTCCAGCGCCGCCACGATGTCGTCCGGCGCCTCGTTCTCGCGGGCGCTGGCAAGGAGCACCAGACGGTCGCCCGGCAGCGCGCTCATCGAGATGAACCGGCCGAGCCGGCTGCGCTGCTCGACGTCCGTAGAGCTCATGCCCTGCGGGGTGCCGGTGCGCAGGTCGCCGGCCGGGGCGGTGGTCGTCTCCGGCTGGTCCTCGCCGGCCGGCTCCGGCACCCGCGACTCGTCGACCCGAGAGCCACCGGTCCCCGGCCCCTGTACGAGGCCGCTGACCTCCTGGCTCATCTGCTCGTCGATCCTCGGTCCGTGCTTGCTGTTGCCACGCTCCATGCCTTCTGCGCTACCCGGCACCCGGGCCGATAAACCGGCACCGGCCCTCGGTCCGGCCGGGGGCCGGACATCCGGGCCGGAAACGCCAGGCTCAGTCGTCGGCGGGCTTGCGCGGCGGCAGCACCGGGTCCTCCGGGTCCGGTTCGCCGGCCTGCAACCGCCGCCCGCGCTGGACCTCCGCGTTGATCTGCACACCGAGCATCAGTGCCGAGTTGGACAGGTAGAGCCAGACCAGGAACGCGATGGCCGCCCCGAGGCTGCCGTAGGTCGTGTTGTACGAGCTGAAGTTGGCCACGTAGAGGCCGAAGCCGAAGGAGGCCGCCGCCCAGGAGACCAGGGCCACCGCGCCGCCCGGGGTGAGCCAGCGGAACCGGGGCTGTCGCACGTTCGGCGCGATCCAGAACAGCAGGGACAGCAGCACCATCATGATCATGGCGAGGACCGGCCACTTCGCCACGCTCCACGTCGTGCGGGCCAGGCCGCCGGCGTTGATGAGGTCGCCGACCGCGTCGGTGACCGGCCCGCTGACGATCAGGCCGAGGGCGACCACCGCGAGCAGCACGAGCGTGATCGCCGCCAGGCCGATCTGCAGCGGCCGGAGCTTCCAGACCGGGCGGCCCTCGGTCACCCCGTAGACCGCGTTCGACGCCCGGGTGAACGCGCCGATGAAGCCCGACGCGGACCAGAGCGCGCCGAGCAGACCGAAGCTCAGCAGGAGCTTCGGGTTGCTCTGGTCGAGCACCACTGTCTTGATGACCCCGACCACGCCGCCGTTCTCCGTCGTCAGCACCGACCCGGCGCCGACCTGGTTGGCCAGGTCGACCACGGTGTCCAGGGTCCGCTCCCCGTCGGAGACCAGGCCGACCAGCGCCACCACCACGATGGCGGACGGAAAGAGCGCCAGGACCCCGTAGTAGGTCAGCGCGGCGGCCCAGTCGGAGCAGTTGTCGTTGACGAAGTTCTGCACGCTGCGGACCAGCACCCCGCGCCAGGTCCGCCAGCTCAGCTGCCGCATCCGTCGGGGCACCCGGGCGTGCGGAGTGCCATCGAGCGTCGTACCCGGCTCCGTGGTCGTCATGCCCGCTCCCTGCGCCCCGGCCGCCGGATGACCGGTCGTCCCGGTTCTGGCCTGGACGCGGCGGTACCCGGACGGCGAAATCGACAAACCCCCACCAGGCCCGGTGGTGCCGCCAGGGTTTGCCGCCGCGTACCAGGGGAACTCTCACAGTCACCCTGTCGACACGGAGGAGGACGAGATGCCCGGGCGCGAAGACCTGCCCAGCACGCTGCGACGCTCCCCGGAGAAGGCGCAGCGCACCTGGGAGAAGACGCACGACTCGGCGGTGGAGACCTACGGCGAGGGGGAGCGGTCGCACCGCACCGCCTTCGCCGCGGTGAAGCACCAGTTCGAAAAGGTGGGCGACCACTGGGAGCCGAAGGGCCGCAAGGGACCCAGCGACCAGCAGGCCGCCGGCGGCGGTCCGGAACGACGGGCCCCCACCGCCGGTGGCGTGGACGCCAACGCCACCAAGGACCACCTGATGTCGGTGGCCCGCAAACTCGACGTGCCCGGGCGGTCCAGCATGACCAAACCGGAGCTGGTCACGGCCATCGAGAAGGCCAACGACCGCGCCACCCGCAAGGCCCGCGGCGACTGATCGCCGCCGCACCGGAACACAACCGACGCGGTACGGGCGGACGCTCCACCCCTGCGTCCGCCCGTGCTGTTCTCACCAGTGCCCGCCCCCCGGCGCCTCAATGTGCACCGCCTTCGTCGCGGTGAACTCGTCCAGCAGCTCCGGGCCGTACCCGAAACCCTGCCCGCTGGCCCGGCGCGGATGCGCGGCACCCCCCGGCGCACCCCCGAACACCGCGTTGACCTTGACCGTGCCCACCGGCAGCTCCCGCCACGCCCGCTGCGCGTGACTCATCGACGGGGTCAACACCGTAGCGGCCAGCCCGTACGGGGAGTCCGCGGCGCAGCGCAACGCCTCGCCGAACGAGTCGACGACCACCACTGGGGCGACCGGCCCGAAGGTCTCCTCCCGGACCAACGGCATGTCGTGGCGACAGTCGGTGACGACGGTGGCCGGGTAGAACGCCCCCGGTCCGTCCGGCACCTCGCCGCCCACCCGCACCCGTGCGCCGTCCGCCAGCGCGGCGGCCACCTGACCGTGCACGTGGTCCCGGTGCCGCCGGTCGACCAGCGGACCCAGCTCGGTGCCCGGGTCCCGGCCCGGCCCGACCCGCAGCGCCGCGGCGCGTCGGACCAGCGCGGCCACGAAATCGTCGGCCACCTCCCGGTGCACGTAGAGCCGCTCCACCGCCACGCAGATCTGCCCGGCGTTGGCGAACGCGCCGAGCGCGGCCTGCTCCGCCGCCCACTCCGGGTCGACGCCAGCGTCCACGATCAACGGGTCACTGCCGCCGTTCTCCAGGAGCACCTTCGCCCCGGTACGGGCCGCCGCAGCGGCGATCGCCCGCCCGGTCGCCGTGGAACCCACGTGGGCCACCACGTCGACGTCCTGCGCCGCCAGCGCCGCACCCACCTCCGGGCCGCCGGTGAGCAACGACAACACCCCGGCCGGCAGTGCCTCGTCCAGTGCTCGGGCCAGCATCCAACCCGTCGCCGGTGTGCGTTCGCTCGGCTTGTAGAGCACCACGTTCCCGCTCACCAGGGCCGCTGCGAGCAGTCCACAGGAGACCGCCACCGGGTCGTTCCACGGGGTGATCGCCGCGACCACCCCGCGTGGCTGCGGGGTCAGGAAGTCCAGCGCGGCGTTCTCGCCGTTGAGCGTGCGCCCGCCGCGCAGCGGCGCCAGTTCCGCATACTGTCGCAGGGTGCCGATTCCCGCCTCGACGCCGCCGCGGGCGTCCGCCAACGGCTTGCCCATCTCCGCGGTGACCGCCGCCGCCAACTCCTCGACGACCGCCTCGACCGCGTCCGCGGCCCGGTGCAGCGCCGCCGCCCGTTCCGCCGGGGCGGTCGCCGCCCACTGGGCCGCCACGTTGCGGGCCGCCTGGGTCGCCTTGCCCACCTCGTCGGCGGTGGCCACCGGCACCGTGCTCACCGGCGTGTCGTCCGCCGGATCACGCACCACCAGTTCGCCGCCGTCGCCGCCCGCACCCCACACCCCGCCCACCAGCTGCGCAACCGTGTACATGCGGCGCTGGATGCCCCGGCCTCGACGAGGCAAACGCGTTTCGCCCGGTTGCGTGCCGGGTAGGCGGATCCGATGACAACCACCACCGCGCCGAGCGCGGACGCCGTCATCGTCGGGGCCGGGCACAACGGCCTGGTGGCGGCCAACCTGCTGGCCGACGCCGGCTGGGACGTGGTGGTGCTGGAGGCGACCGCGGTGCCCGGCGGCGCGGTCCGCTCCGCCGAGGTCACCGCGCCCGGTTACCTGAGCGACCTCTACAGCTCGTTCTACCCCCTCGGGTACGCCTCGCCCGTGCTGGGCGACCTGGACCTGGGCCGGCACGGGCTGTCCTGGCGGCACTCGCCGGACGTGCTGGCGCACCTGCTGCCCGACGGTCGAGCCGCGGTGATCAATCGGGATCCGGACGTCACCGCCGCGTCGCTGGAGCAGTTCGCTCCCGGGGACGGTAAGCGCTGGCTCAACGCGTACACCGACTGGCTCGACGTGGCCGAGCCGATGCTGGAGGCGATCACCTCGCCGTTCCCGCCGGTCCGCGGCGGGGTGGGCCTGCTGCGTCGGTTGCGCGTCGCCGGCGCGCTGCGACTCGCGCGCCGACTCGTCGTACCGGTCCGCAAACTTGGCAGCGAACTCTTCGACGGTCCCGGCGGGCCGGCCCTGCTGGCCGGTTGTGCCCTGCACACCGACCTGTCCCCGGAGGAGGCCGGCTCTGGGGTGTACGGCTGGCTGCTGGCCATGCTCGGCCAGCAGATTGGCTGGCCGGTGCCCGACGGCGGCGCGCAGCAGATCACCAACGCGCTGGTGGATCGGCTCCAGGCGCGCGGCGGCGCGATCCTCTACGGCGCTCCGGTCGACCGGGTGCTCACCGCCCGAGGCCGGGCGATGGGGGTCCGGACCGTCGGCGGCGCGCTCTGGAGAGCCCGCCGGGCGGTGCTCGCCGACGTGCCGGCACCGGCGCTCTACCTCGACCTGGTCGGTGCCGCGGCACTGCCGTCCCGGCTGGTGGAGGACCTGGCGCACTTCCGGTGGGACGGCTCCACGCTGAAGGTGGACTGGGCGCTCTCCGCGCCGATGCCCTGGACGAACCGGCAGTTGGCCGGTGCCGGCACCGTCCACCTCGGGGCCGACCTGAACGGGCTCACCCACTACGCCAGCGAACTGGCCCGTGGCCAGCTGCCCCGCGACCCGTTCCTGCTGGTCGGGCAGATGTCGGTGGCGGACCCGAGTCACTCACCGCCGGGCACCGAGTCGCTGTGGTCGTACACCCATCTGCCGTTCCGGCGGGACTGGCGGGCCGAGGAGGTCGCCGGGCACGTGCAGCGGATGGAGGACGTGCTGGAGGCCGCGGCCCCGGGTTTCCGCAGCCTGATCGTGGGCCGACACGTGGCCGGGCCGGCCGATCTGGAGAAGGGCAACCCGAGCCTGGTCGGTGGGACGCTCGGCGGCGGGACGGCCGCCGCGTACCAGCAGCTCTTCCTGCGCCCGATCCCGGGCCTGGGTCGGGCGGACACCCCGGTGGACCGGCTCTTCCTGGCCAGCGCTTCGGCGCACCCCGGCGGCGGTGTGCACGGCGCGCCCGGCGCGAACGCCGCCCGGGCGGCCCTGGCCCGCGACCGAGCGCTCACCGGCCGCGCGTACGCCGCAGCCATCGCCACCGCCCACAAAGCCATCTACCCCGTGTAACACCCCGCACCCCGCCGCGCCCCGGGCCGCGCCGCCCCGCGCCGTCGATCAAGGAGTTGTGGTGGGTGACAAAGTGCTCAACCGGGTGCTGAACCGGCACCACAACTCCATGATCAACCGGGCCGGGTGGGGCCGGGGCGGGCGGGGCGGGGCGGGGCGGGGCGGGGCGGGCGCTTGGGTGTGTGGTGGTTCAGCGGGTTATGTTGCGGTGTTTGCTGCGGAGGCGGAAGGGCATCAGGGCGCTCTCCACCTTGGTCGCGGTGGTCATCTTGGAGACGCCGTCGCGCCGCTCCTCGAAGCGGATCGGCACCTCCAGGATCGTGTGCCCCAGCTTGGTGGCGAGGTAGTGCATCTCCACCTGGAAGCTGTAGCCGTTGGACTGCACCCGCTCCAGGTCGATGTCGCGCAGGGCTTCGGCCCGCCAGATCTTGAACCCGGCGGTGAGGTCCCGGATGCGGACCCTCAGCAGGGTGTGCACGTAGAGGTTGGCCCAGCCGCTGAGCGCCCTGCGGTAGAGCGGCCAGTTCTCGTCCAGCTCGCCGCCGGGCACGTAGCGGGAACCGATCACCACACTGGCCTGGGTGGAGAGCAGCGCGCCGAGCATCCCTGGCAGCGCCTCGGGTGGGTGCGAGAGGTCGGCGTCCATCTGCGCGACGTACTCGGCGCCGCCCTCGATCGCCCGGGTCATCCCGTCCACGTACGCCCGGCCGAGACCCTCCTTGCCGGCGCGGTGCACGACCTCGATCCGGTCGGGGTTCTCGATGGCCAACTTGTCGGCCACCTCCCCGGTGCCGTCGGGGGAGTTGTCGTCGGCGACGAGGATGCGCAGCCCTGGCAGCGGCAGCGCGAGCAGTCGCTCGACCAGCGTCGGAAGGTTGCCCGCCTCGTTGTAGGTGGGCACGACGACGGTCAGGCGTGCGTCCCGCCACGGCGACGGCAACTGCACCGGCTTGATCATGTCGGTCATCCTCGGTTTGCGGACAAGGGTCATGGAAAGGGTATCTAGTTCCCGCATTCGGTCGGAGGGAGGCACCCCTCCCGGGTGTCGCGGGCCCTCGCCGCCCACCGCGCGCGGGCGTCGAACCCCTGGTCAGAGCTTTGTAGGGGTCAGCGCCGACGGCGAGCGACCGCGCTGAGTGCGAGCGCCGCGACGGCGAGCGCCACACCCGAGAGCGCCGGTTTGTGCGTGCCGACCCAGAGCGCCGCCGAACGGTCCCGCGCCTGTTCACGGAACACGCCCGCCGTGCCCCGGTCCGTGTCCGCATCGCCCGGGTGATCCAGATTGTCGCGCCAGGTCGCCGGATCGATCTTCTCGCCGGTCTGCTGGCTGTCGTAGCCGTCGCGGGCCAGCTTGCGGTCCAGCAGGCCGGGGAACAGGGCGTCACCCACCCGCGCCTGCCAGGTCGGGCCACCCACGTTCAGCTCCCTGGTGCCGCGGTCGGCGGCCCAGACGACGGCGCGGGCGGCCAGCTCCGGAGTGAAGATCGGCGGCACCGGCTGCGGATGCCGGGGCAGCCGGGTGCGGACCCAGGAGAACTGCGGCGTGTTGACCGCGGGTAGCTGCACCATCGACAACTTCACCCCCGGGCAGTCGTGCAGCAGCTCGGCGCGCAGCGAGTCGTTGAACCCCTGGACGGCGTGTTTGCTGGCGCAGTACGCGGACTGCAGCGGGATCCCCCGGTAGGCCAACGCCGATCCCACCTGGACGATCGTGCCCCGCCCGTGCGCCCGCATGTGCCGCAGCGCGGCGAGGGTGCCGTGCACGGTGCCCAGGTAGGTGACCTCGGTGACCCGACGGAACTCGCGCGCCGGGATCTCCCAGGCCGGCGCGAACACCGAGGCCATCGCGTTGTTGATCCACACGTCGATGCCGCCCCAGTGGTGCACCACGTCGTCGGCGGCCTGCTGCACCGCGCCCGCGTCGGCCACGTCGACCCGGTACACGCGTACGTCCGTCGCGCCGCGCAGTCGGCACTCCCGCTCGGCGGCGACCAGACCGGCCTCGCCCCGTGCCAGCAGCGCCAGCCGGGCGCCGCGAGCCGCGTACGCGTGGGCCACGGCCCGGCCGACGCCGGCGCTCGCCCCGGTCACCACCACGGTCCGTGTCACTGTCACCCCTTCTGCCGGGTGGCGATGTCGGAGAGCCGGGCCAGCGTCTCCCGGTTACGCCGGTGCAGGACGAGATCGTTGATCTTGTTGTGGACCCAGCGGAGCGGTCCGGCCGCGAAATCCTCCCCGAGACGCACCCGGGTGGCGCCGTCGCCGACCGGTTCGAGGGTGAAGGCCACGATCGCCTCGCCCGCCGGCCAGAGACCGGCCTTGAGCACGAGCCGGTGCGGCGGTTCGCAGACCAGCACCGTCGAGGCGTCCTGCAACGAGATCGGCCATGGGCCGGCCCGGTGATGCAGTTGGCTGCCCACCCGGGGCCAGGCCTCGTCCACGTCCCGCATGTGTGCGGTGCCCACCACCCAGTCGCTGTACGTCCAGCCGTCGGAGAGCACGTCGAACACCTGCTGCGGGGGCGCGTCGATCACTTTCTCCACAATTGCCACTGGGCTTTCATACCCACGCCACGCACCGGCTAACGACCGGCGGGGTTAGCTTCTCCGGGGCGGCGGGTAAGGCCTGCGCGGGGCAACGCTTTCGGCGCTGGCCCACCCCTTCGACGGCGACGTTTACTCCTCGGGGCGCAGGGAACCCGCCGGCTGTGCGACAGGACCAGGAGGATCCGTATCAGCGCAGGTCAGCCCCGGTGTACGCCGCTGCTGACCGCGCCGGCTCCGGATCTGTCGCAAGCCCCCGAGCGGTGCTCTACGACGCGGTGCTGCTGGACCGCGACGGCACCCTGATCGAGGACGTGCCGTACAACGGCGACCCGGAGAAGGTACGGCCGGTGCCCGGCGCGCGGGCGGCGCTGGACCGGCTGCGCGCGTCCGGGCTGCGGCTGGCGGTCGTCACCAACCAGTCGGGCCTGGCCCGGGGGTACTTCACCGCTGAGCAGATGTGGGCGGTGCACGCCCGCGTCGAGGAGCTGCTGGGCCGGTTCGACGCGTGGCTGGTCTGCCCACATGATGACGCCGACGGCTGTGACTGCCGCAAGCCGGCGCCGGGCCTGGTGTATGCCGCCGCCCGCGAGCTGGGCACGACGCCGTCCCGCTGCGTACTCGTGGGCGACATCGGCCGGGACGTCGCCGCCGCCCTGGCCGCCGGGGCCGCGGGTGTGCTGGTGCCGACCCCGGTGACCCGGCCGGAGGAGGTCGCCGCCGCCGGGTGGGTGGCCAACGACCTACCGGCCGCGGTGGCGGAGATCCTGCGCCGCCAACAGGCCGTGCAGCCCGCGACCCCGCCCACCGAACCGGTACGGACGGCGCTGGTGGTCCGCTCGGACTCGGCCGGTGACGTGCTGGTCACCGGCCCGGCGATCCGCGCCGTCGCGGCCGGGGCGCAGCGGGTGGTGCTGCTGTGCGGTCCGCGCGGTCGGGCCGCCGCCAACCTGTTGCCCGGCGTCGACGAGATCATCGAACATCCGCTGCCGTGGATCGATCCCACGCCGGGGCAGGTCGACCCGGCGGCCGTGCGGAGCCTGACCGCGCGGTTGGGCGCGGTCGGCGCCGACCAGGCGGTGGTGTTCACCTCGTTCCACCAGTCCGCCCTGCCACTGGCGCTGCTCTTGCGGATGGCGGGGGTCGACCGGATCGCGGCGATCAGCGACGACTATCCGGGCTCGCTGCTGGACATCCGGCACCGCGTGCCGGTGGGCGTTCCCGAACCCGAACGTGCCCTCTCCCTGGCCGCCGCCGCCGGCCATCGGCTGCCCGACGGCGACGAACCGGTCCTGCGGCTGCGTCGGGACGCCGTGCCAGCCCGCCCGGCCGACCTGGGCGATCCGGGGTACGTGGTGTTGCACCCCGGGTCGGCGGCGTCGAGCCGGGCCTGCCCGCCCGACGTGGCCACCCGGATCGCCGGGGCGCTGGCCGACGCCGGGCACCGGGTGCTGGTCACCGGCGGCCCGGACGAGCGGGCCGTCACCGCCCAGGTCGCCGCGGCCGGCGGGACCGACCTGGGCGGCCGCACCGACCTGGCCGGGCTGGCCGCGATCGTCGCGGACGCCAGCGCGGTGGTGGTCGGTAACACCGGGCCCGCGCACCTGGCGGCAGCCGCCGGTGTACCGGTGGTGAGTCTCTTCGCGCCGACCGTCCCGTTCGGCCAGTGGGGGCCCTACCGGGTGCCCACCGTCCGGCTCGGCGACGCCGCCGCGCCCTGCCGGGACACCCGGGCGGCCAGTTGCCCGGTCCCCGGGCATCCCTGCCTCAGCGGCGTCGACCCGATCGACGTGGTCGCCGCGGTCCGGACCCTCACCGCCGGCGGTGGTGGCGGCCGATGAACATCCTGCTCTGGCACGTGCACGGCTCCTGGACCACGTCGTTCGTGCACGGCAGCCACCGCTACCTGATTCCCACCACACCCGACCGTGGCCCGTACGGCCTCGGCCGGGCCCGCACCTACCCGTGGCCGGACAGCGCGGTCGAGGTCAGCCCGGAGGAGTTGCCGAGCGCGGACGTCGACCTGGTCATCCTGCAACGGCCCGAGGAGATCGACCGGGCCGAGCAGTGGCTGCGTCGCCGCCCCGGCCGCGACCTTCCCGCGATCTACGTCGAGCACAACACCCCCAAGGGCGACGTGCCGAACACCCGTCACCCGATGGCCGACCGTGACGACCTGCTCATCGCCCACGTCACCGGGTTCAACCAGATCTTCTGGGACACCGGCGCCACCCGCACCACGGTGGTCGACCACGGCATCGTCGCCCCCTCCGCGTCCTACACGGGGGAGCTGGACCGGCTCGCCGTGGTGATCAACGAACCGGTGCGGCGAGGTCGGGTCACCGGCACCGATCTGCTGCCCCAGTTCGCCGAGATCGCGCCGCTGGACGTGTTCGGCATGGGCGTCGCCGGCCTGGCCGACCACCTCGGGCTGCCCGCTGACCGGCTGACCAGCCACGACGACGTGCCCCAGGAGCGGATGCACACCGAGTTGGCCCGGCGGCGGGCGTACCTGCACCTGTGCCGGTGGACCTCCCTCGGGCTGAGCCTCATCGAGGCGATGTCGATCGGCATGCCGGTCGTCGCGCTCGCCACCACCGAGGCGGTGATGGCGGTGCCCCCGGAGGCGGGGGCGCTCGCCACCCGGACCGACACCCTGCTCGACGCCGCCCGCCGGTTCATCGCCGAACCGGACACCGCGCGGCAGGCCGGATCGGCGGCGCGAACCGCCGCGCGCGACCGGTACGGCCTCGACCGATTCCTCGCTGACTGGGACCGGCTGCTGGAGGAGGAAGTATGCGGATCGCGATGATCTCGGAGCACGCCAGCCCGCTCGCCGTCCTCGGAGGGGAGGATGCCGGCGGTCAGAACACGCACGTCGCGGAGCTGTCCGCCGCGCTCGCCGCCGCCGGGCACGAGGTGCGGGTCTACACCCGCCGCGACGCGCCCGACCTGCCGGTGACCGTCCACAGCCCGGACGGGTACGACGTGGTGCACGTGCCGGCTGGCCCGGCCGAGCCGGTGGCCAAGGACGCCTTGCTGCCGCACATGCGGGAGTTCAGCCGCTGGCTGATCGAGCGTTGGCGCGGCGGCGACTGGGTGCCCGAGGTGATCCACGCGCACTTCTGGATGAGTGGCCTGGCGGCGCTGACCGCCGGTCGGCAGAGCGGGGTGCCGGTGGTGCAGACGTACCACGCGTTGGGCACTGTGAAGCGCCGCTACCAGGGAGTGCAGGACACCAGCCCGGCCCGCCGGATCTCCTACGAGCGGGAGCTGGGCCGCTCGGTGGACCGGGTCGTCGCGCAGTGCCGTGACGAGGTGGGCGAGCTGGTCCGCATGGGCGTGCCCCGCTCCCGGATGACGGTGGTGCCCTCCGGGGTCAACCTCGCCACCTTCGCCCCGCTCGGGCCGGCCGCCGACCGGGAACCGGGACGGGCCCGCATCCTCACCGTGGGGCGGCTGGTCGAGCGCAAGGGCTTCCAGACCGTGATCCGCGCGATGGAGTTGGTGCCGGACGCCGAGTGCGTGGTCGTCGGCGGCCCACCCGAGGGGCTGTTGGAGACCGACCCGTACGCCCGCCGGTTGCGGGCACTCGCGGAGTCGTGCGGGGTGGCCGATCGGGTGCACCTGGTCGGCGCGGTGCCCCGGGAGGAGATGGGCCGCTGGTACCGCTCGGCCGACCTGCTGGTCGCGGCACCCTGGTACGAGCCGTTCGGGTTGACCCCGCTGGAGGCGATGGCCTGTGGGGTGCCGGTCGTCGGCACAGCCGTGGGCGGCATCCGGGACACCGTGGTCGACGGGACGACCGGTGACCTCGTGCCGGCCCGGGACCCGCACGCGCTGGCCACCGCGATGAAGGGGTTGCTCGACGACCGGATCCGGCGCTTCGCGTACGCGACGGCGGCGCGGGAGCGGGCCCGGGAGCGGTACTCGTGGGCGGCCACCGCCGAGCGGCTGGTCGAGGTCTACAGCGAGGTGGCCGCCGTGCGCCGGCCGACCCGGGTGGTGGCCTGATGCCGACGGGCAGCCTGCTCGACACGCATCTGACGAACCTCGCCGCGGCACTGGTGCCGTACCGACGGTGTGAGCGACAGTTGGCGCGCTGGGGCGCGGACCTGGCCCACCGGCTGGTCGCCGGAGGTCGCCTGCTGGTGGCCGGCAACGGCGGCAGTGCCGCCGAGGCCCAGCACCTCACCGCCGAGTTGGTCGGCAAGCTGCACGACGACCGTCAGCCGCTGTCCGCGATCGCGCTGCACGCCGAGACGAGTGCGCTCACCGCCATCGCCAACGACTACGGCTACACCGAGGTGTACGCCCGCCAGGTGCGCGCCCACGGCCGCCCGGGGGACATCCTGCTATTGCTGAGCACCAGCGGAACCAGCCCCAACCTGGTCGCCGCCGCGCGGGCGGCCCGCGAGGTCGGGGTGAGCACCTGGGCGCTCACCGGAGTCGCCCCCAATCCGCTCGCCGAGGCCTGCGACGACGTGTTGGCCGTCGCGTCCCCGGACACCCAGGTCGTCCAGGAGCTGCACCTGGTGACCAGTCATCTGCTCTGCGAGTACCTCGAACAGGAGTTGCCCGCCGCGCTGGCGGCAGCCGCCGGTCCGGGGGTCGTCCACCCCGTGGCCGGGGAGTCCGCCCCGGCCGGTCGGCTGCCTGCCGCGCCGGTACGCACCGTCGTCGAGGTGGTGCTCGACGGCGGGCCCGGACGGCAGGTCGACGCGTGAGTCGGACAGCGGGTCGACGCGTGAGGATGAGGAGGCAAGCGTGAGGGGACCGGTGGTGGTGCTCGGGGACACCCTGCTCGACCGGGACGTGGAAGGTGTGGTGAACCGGCTCTGCCCGGACTCCCCGGTGCCGGTGCTCGACGAGACGGTGGCCACCGACCGGCCGGGGGGTGCCGGCCTGGCGGCGGTGTTCGCCGCCGCGCAGGGTGCCGAGGTGGTGCTCGTGACGGCGCTCGCCGACGACGCCGGTGGGGCCCGACTGAGTGCGCTGCTGGCCGCCGCCGGCGTGCAGGTGTACCCACTGGCCCTCTCCGGCGCGACGCCGGAGAAGATCCGGCTGCGGGCCCGGGGGCGGGTGCTGCTGCGCCACGACCGGGGCGGCGTGTCCGGGGAGCCGGGTCAGCCCTCCGACGAGGTGCTCCGGGTGATCGCCGAGGCGTCCGCGGTGCTGGTCAGCGATTACGGCCGGGGAGTGGCGCGGGAGCCCGCGCTGCGTGCCGCGTTGGCCGCCACCCGTGCCCCGGTGGTGTGGGACCCGCATCCGCGCGGCCCGGCGGCCGTGCCCGGCGTACACCTGGCCACCCCGAACGAGTCCGAGGTGCGTGACCTGGTCCCCGCGCTACCCGGTGCCTCCCGACTGGCCACCGCGTCGCGGGGTGCCCAGGGACTACGGCGGCGTTGGCGGGCGGGCGCGGTCGCGGTGACGCTGGGCGGCGACGGCGCGTTGCTCTGCCACGCCGGTTCGACGCCGCTGGTGGTGCCGACGCCGGGTAGCGCGGAGGGGGACACCTGCGGTGCCGGCGACCGTTTCGCGGCGGCGGCCAGCGTCGCACTGGCCCAGGGCGCGCTGGTCAGCGAGGCGGTGCAGGTGGCGGTCGCCGAGGCGTCCGCGTACGTGGCCGGTGGGGGAGTGGCCACGGCGCTGCCTCCGTCGGCGCCAGCGGTGCCGACCCGGAGCGCGCCGGGGCCGCGAGCCCTCCAGCCGGGACCACAGGGTGGTGCGGTGGCCGACCGGGTGGGAGTGGCCGCTGTCGCCACACTCCTGGGTGAGGTACGCGCCGCGGGTGGCACGGTGGTGGCGACCGGCGGTTGCTTCGACCTGCTGCACGCCGGGCACGTGGCCACCCTGGAGGCGGCCCGGCAGCTCGGCGACTGCCTGATCGTCTGCCTGAACTCCGACGCCAGCGTGGCCGGGTTGAAGGGGCCGGACCGTCCGGTGCAGTCCGAAGGTGACCGCAGCCGACTGCTGGCCGCGCTGAGCTGTGTCGACGCGGTTCTCGTCTTCGACGAGCCGACCCCGCAGACGGCGCTGTCCTGGGTACGCCCCGACGTCTGGGTCAAGGGCGGCGACTACGCCACCGGTGGTGGGGACGCCGGCGCCGCACTGCCGGAGGCGGAGGTCCTCCGCCGTTGGGGTGGGAACACGGTGGTGGTGCCCTACCTGGACGGTCGTTCCACCACCGACCTGATCGTCCGCACGCTCGCGGAGCGGACCCGATGACCGCCACACGGCCCGGTGCCGGGCCCACCGTCCTGGTCACCGGGGGTGCCAGCGGCCTCGGCGCCGCGGTGGTCGCCGCGGTGGCCGCCTCCGGTGGCCGTCCGGTCGTGCTGGACCGGCAGCCGCCGGCCGACGGGGTGTCCTGGACCGAGTGCGACCTGGCCGACACGCGAGCCGCCGAGGTGGCCACCCGGCACCTCGCCGAGCAGGCCGGTGGCCTGGACGCCGTGGTGACCGCCGCCGGCACGGACGTGCCGGGTCGACTCGCCGACCTGCCGGGGGAGACCTGGGACCGGATCGTCGCCGTCGACCTGCTGGCCACCGCGGCGGTGATCCGGGCCGCGCTGCCGTTCCTGCTCACCTCCCGCGGCCGCATCGTCACCGTCGCCTCGACCCTGGGCGTCAAGGCGGTCAGCGACGCCACCGCGTACTGCGCGGCGAAGTTCGGCGTGGTGGGGTTCACCCGAGCCCTCGCCGCCGAGCTGGCCGGTCAGGTCGGCGTCACCCTGCTCATCCCGGGTGGGATGCGCACCGCGTTCTTCGACGAACGGGACCCGCAGTACAAGCCGGGCCCGGACGCGAACCTCAACGAGCCCGCCGACACCGCCGCCGCGATCATGTTCGCGCTCAATCAGCCGCCCGGCTGCGCGGTGCGCGAGATGGTGGTCTGCGCCGAGCAGGAGACGTCGTACCCGTGATCCTCGTGCTGCGCGCCCTCGGCGTCGGCGATCTGGTGACCGCGGCGCCCGCGCTGCGGGCGCTGCGGGCCGCGTACCCGTCGCGGGAGCTGGTGCTCGCCGCGCCCGGCTGGCTGGCCCCGCTGGTCGACCTGGTCGGTGGCGTGGACCGGCTGGTGGACACCGCGGGGCTGGATCGCCCTCTCCGGGTGGGGTCGGCCCCGTGGATGGCTGTCAACCTGCACGGGCGCGGCCCGCAGTCGCACCGGCTGCTCGCGGCCACCCGGCCCGGTCGGCTTCTCGCCTTCGCCAGCCCGGACGCCGGCTGCGCCGACGGCCCGCGCTGGGATGTCGACGAGCACGAGGTGGACCGGTGGTGCCGGCTGCTGTCCTGGTACGACATTCCGGCCGACCGCGCCGACCTGACCCTGCGTCGGCCCGCCGCGGCGGGGCTGCCCGGTGGTGTCACGGTGCTGCACCCGGGCAGCAAGATCCCGGCCAAGCGGTGGCCCGCCGAGCGGTTCGCCGGCCTGGCCCGGGCGCTGACCGAGCAGGGGCACCGGGTGCTGCTCACCGGCTCGGCCGACGAACGGGCGCTGGCGGCCCGGGTGGCCGAGGCGGCGGGCCTGGGCCCGGACGCCGTGCTGGCCGGCCGGACCGACCTCGGCGTGCTCGCCGCGCTGGTGGCCGACGCCCGGTTGGTGGTCAGCGGGGACACCGGCGTCGCCCACCTGGCCACCGGGTACGGCACCCCGTCGGTCGTCCTCTTCGGGCCGGTGCCACCGGCGCGGTGGGGGCCTCCACCGGATCGGCCACGGCATCGGGTGCTCTGGGCCGGCGAGCGGGATTGGCCCAGGTGGGATGGGGTAGGAAGCCACCCGACGATGGCGGCTCTGCGCCTCGACGAGGTGCTGGCCGCCGTGGCCGAGGTGGAGAGGGTGGTGCGGGTCTCCGGTGCGGTTGCGGCGTAGCGACCCGGGTCGACCGGGGTACGGACGGCGTCGGCGCGGTCGGGGCTGGCTCTTCGTCGACCCGTCCGGGGCGCCGGTGCGGGATCCGGACGTCCTGGCCCGGCTGCGGGAGTTGGTCATCCCACCGGCCTGGCGGGACGTGTGGATCGCGCCGCACCCGAACGGGCACATCCAGGCGATCGGGATCGACGCGGCCGGACGCAAGCAGTACGTCTACCACCCGCAGTGGCGGGAGAAGCAGGACGAGGCGAAGTTCGACCGCGTGCTGGAGGTGGCCCGGCGGCTGCCGACGCTGCGTGAGCGGGTGGGGCGCGACCTGGACGGGCGTGGACTGGGGCGGGACCGGGTGCTGGCCACCGTGGTCCGGCTGCTGGACATGGGGATGTTCCGGGTCGGCAGCGACCAGTACGCCGCCGGCGACGACCCGACCTACGGGGTCGCCACCCTGCGCCCCGAGCATGCCCGGTCCCGCGGTGACTGCGTGGTGCTCGTGTTTCCCGCGAAGGGGGGCATCGAGCAGGTACGCCGGATCGACGACCCGGAGCTGTGCCAGGTGTTGGCCAACCTGCGCCGTCGTCGGCGACGGGCGGAGCGGCTGTTCGGTTACTGGGACGGCAGGGAGTGGCGCGATGTGCGCAGCGACGAGGTCAACGGCTACCTGCGCGACGCCAGCGGTGGGGAGATGACGGCGAAGGACTTCCGCACCTGGCACGCCACGGTGCTCGCGGCCACCGAGTTGGCCACCGCCGGCCCGGCCCGTTCGGTGACCGCCCGGCGCAAGGCGGTAGTGGCCGTGATGCGTGCGGTGGCGGAGCTGCTGGGTAACACGCCGACGGTGGCTCGCGCGTCCTACGTGGACCCACGGGTGGTCGACCTCTACCACGACGGAGTGGTGGCGTCGGTGGATCCGCGGGCGCCGCGTGAGGAGGCGGAGCAGGTGGTCCTGAAGCTGCTGGAGGGGGCCTGACCGGCTCCGCCGGCGATTCTGGGGGGAAGCGCGACGGAGCCGGAGCCTCGGGCCTGCGCGGGATGCCACCGGGCGGCCGCCCGCCGCTCGCGCGGCGGGCGCCTCGCCACGGCCCCCGTTGGCGGCCCACCAGGTGATGGCCGGCCGCGTTGGTGTCAGTCTGCCGGCAGCGAGTTGACCGTGGACGCCCGGCGGTTGACGATCCGCGCCAAATCCGAGCCGCTGTCGCGGTGTTCCTGCGGGGTGGTGCCGTACGCGCCCCGGAAAGCTCGGCTGAAGTGGGCCTTGTCGGAGAAGCCCCACCTCGCCGCGACGGTCTGCACCGGCTGGTTGCGCAGCGCCGGGTCGATCAGGTCGCGCCAGCACCGGGCCAGCCGCAGATCCCGGATGTACGACGCCACTGTGGTGTCCTCGGCCTCGAACAACCGGTGCAGGGACCGCACCGAGATGTGGTGGGCGTCGGCGACCACCTGCGGACCGAGGGCCGCGTCGCCGAGGTGGCGGTGGATGTACGACTGCACCTGGGTGAGCAGCGCCCGGCGGCGGACCTCGGTCGGCACGGCGTCCTCGGCGACGAGGTGCCGGCCGAGCATGGTGGTGGCCAGGTCGAGCCCCACCGCGCCGAGCCGGCTGGCGTCGGCGGCATGGTACTGCTCGGGACGCCCGGTGATCTGGATCAGGAACTGCGCCAGCAACGCCCCGATTCCCTCGCTGCCGGACATCCGGCCGCCGTAGAGCGCTGCCATCCGCTGCGGCGGTAGGGGCAGCGCGGCGTGCGGGATCATCGTGGTGATCGAGGTGGCCCGCTCCCGCTCCGGCTCCGTCGCGTGGTGACCGAGGTCGTGCGGCAGGGACGCGTTGTAGAAGGTGAACTCACCGGCCAGGATCTCGCTGCGGCGACCGTCCTGGCTGGAGGTGCCGACGCCGCCGGTGGTGAGGGCGAGGATGTACAGCTCCGGGTCGGACTGACGGACCATTTTCCGGGTCCGGGCGGCGTGCAGGGAGGGGTACTCGTACTGCGCCAGCTGGATCGGTCCGAGGTCGATGAAGCTGGCGTGGGCGGCGAAGTCGTCGCTGTGGGCGGACCGGACCTGCATCGGCGTCGAGGTGCGTGCGACGAGTTCCAGCCACATCCCGAACCGATCACCGGGTGGCAGGACGGTCGTGTCGAGGGTTTCTCTCGGCAGCATCCGGGCCCCTCAGCCCGCTCGGCGCTGGATCAGGGCCTCGACGCCGTCGAGGATCCGGTCCAGGCCGAAGGCGAACTCGTCGTCGGGGTCGTCGTCCTGGTAGAGCACACCGGCGCTCAGCACCCGGTGCAGCGCGGGGAAACGGGCCGGGTCGATGAGTCGGGCCACCAGCCGACCGTACGCCGGCATCATCTCGCTGGGCTCGACGCCGGCCGCCCGGCTGCCCTCGGCGATCTGCGAGGCGAGGGTGGCCTCGTTGCGGACGTACCCGGTGATCAGCAGGAGCACCGACATCTTCTCGCCCTCGCCGAGCGTGGTGCCGTCGAGGCAGCGCAGCCCGTCCTCCAGCCAGCCGAGCTGCAGCGGGGTGACCGGTGGGCCGCTGATCGGCACCTGCAGCAGCCAGGACCGTCGCCGCAGCACCTCGTGCTCGGCCCAGGCCCACCGGGTGAGGCCGGCGCGCCAGTGGTCCTCCGGCTCGGCTGGGCCGGGGGACGGGCCGTACCCGGTGTCCACCATGAGCATGAGCAGCTCGTCCTTCGAGCCGACGTACCGGTAGAGGGCCATGGTCGCCGCGCCCAACTCCTTGGCCACCCGGCTCATCGAGACGGCCGTCAGGCCGTCGGCGTCGGCCACGCGTACGGCGGCGTCCACGATGGTGGGCACGCTCAATCCCGGCCGGGGGCCCTTGGGTGGCCGCTCCCGGAGGCCCCACGCGCTCTCGATGGCCGGCGGGAGTACGGGTCCGCCGTCGTCGTCTGTCTTCGCCGCCACATTTCCTCCTTGCCCCGCCATCCTAGTTCTGCGTATGGTCTACGCATTACAGCGTACGTCATACGCAGAAGGAGAACTGATCATGACGATCACCACCACACCGGCACCGCGGGCGGGCCGGCGGGAGTGGATCGGGCTCACCGTGCTGATGCTGCCGCTGCTCCTGGTCTCGATGGACGTGTCGGTGCTCTATTTCGCCGTCCCGTTCATCAGCGCGGAGTTGCGCCCCACCGCCACCGAGCAGCTCTGGATCTTCGACATCTACGGCTTCGTGCTGGCCGGGCTGCTCATCACCATGGGCGCTCTGGGGGACCGGATCGGCCGACGCCGACTCCTGTTGATCGGCGCCGTCGCGTTCGGCGGCGCGTCGCTGCTGGCCGCGTACGCCGACAGCACCGCGACGCTCATCGCCGCGCGTGCCGTGCTCGGCGTCGGTGGGGCCACCCTGATGCCCTCGACGCTGGCCCTGGTGCGCAACATGTTCCACGACGCCACGCAGCGCGGCACCGCCATCGCCGTCTGGACCGCCACCCTCACCGGCGGCATCGCGATCGGGCCGGTGCTCAGCGGCATCCTGCTGGAGCACTTCTGGTGGGGCTCGATCTTCCTGATCAACATCCCGGCGATGCTGCTCCTGCTCCTGCTCGTCCCGTTCCTGGTGCCCGAGTTCCGCAACCCGGCGGCCGGGCGGTTCGACCTGGTCAGCGCGGCACTGTCGCTCGGGGCGCTGCTGCCGGTGATCTACGGCATCAAGGAGATGGCCCGGGACGGCCTCAGCCCGGCGCGGATCCTCGCCATCGTCGGCGGTCTGCTGGTGGCGACGCTCTTCCTGCACCGGCAGCGGACCCGGGCGTACCCGATGGTCGACCTCGGCCTGTTCCGCCGTCGCGGCTTCGCCGGATCACTCGCTGTCAACCTGCTGGCGATGTTCGCCATCGTCGGTTTCGCCATCTTCACCACCCAGCACCTTCAACTGGTGCTCGGCCTGAGCCCGCTGCGGGCGGCACTGTGGAGCCTCGTGCCGTCCCTCGCCGTGGGCGGAGTCGCACCGGCCGCCGCCGCTCTCGCCCAGCGGGTCGAACGGGCGTACCTGATCGCCACGGGGTTCGGGATCGCCGTGGTCGGGTTCGTGGTGTTGACCCGGGTCACCCCGGAGACGCCGCTGTGGCTGCTGCTCGGCGGCGCCAGTGTCTACGCCGCCGGCCTGGTGATGGTGATGTCTCTCGTCACCGAGCTGGTCATCGGCGCGGCGCCACCCGAGCAGGCAGGTGTCGCCTCGGCGCTGACCGAGTCCAGCAGCGAGCTGGGCGGTGCGCTGGGGATGGCGATCCTGGGCAGCGTGGGTGCGGCGGTCTACCGCCGCGAGATCGTCGACGGCCTTCCGGCCGGGCTGCCCGCCGACGCCGGGGCGGCGGCCCAGGAGACCCTGGGCGGTGCGCTCGCGGTCGCCCAGGGATTGCCGGCGGAGCTGGCCGACGCGGTGCGCCACGCCGCCGGTGTGGCGTTCACCGACGGGCTGCACCTGGCCGCGTACGCCGCCATGGCGGTGATGCTGCTGGGCGCGCTCACCGCGCTCGTCACGCTGCGCGGCGTCCGGCCGGCCGACCCCGCGGCGCTGGCCGCCGAGCCGACCGGTCCGGCCGACACGTCGTTGTCGTCGGTCAGTCGACGAGCACGTGCGCGAGCCGGTCGCGGAAACGCCGCTCGGAGTCGCTGACCGACTCGCCGCCGATGCCCAGCAGCCCGCCGCTGGACGCGGCGCCCACCACCTGCTCGGCGATCTTCACGAGCCAGTGCTTGTACGCGCCGGCCTCACCCTCGTCGACCCGCGCGGCCAGCAGGGCGTTGGCCTCGCCGGCCCGAAGCAGCACGTCGTCGATGTACGCCCCGGGGTCGGCGGGCGCGATGACCGGCAGCTCCTCGCCGGTCTCCGGGTCACCGACCCGGGTGACGATCTCGCCGGCCACGGCGACCACCAGCGGGCTGGCCGACTCCCGGCCGGCGGCGATGGTCTCCAGTCCGGCCGCGTTCTCCGCCATGGTCCGGCGGGTGCCGTCGGACTCGGCGGCGCTCGCCGCGGTCAACACCGACTGTGGCAGGCCGACCAGCAGCCCCCACTCCTCGTCGGAGAAACCGAACCCGGTGTACGCCGGCTGCTCGATCACGACAACGCCCCTTCCGCCCTGCTCTTCGTGGTCAATCGGTGTTCTGCTCTGTCGATCCACCGGGCCCGCAACCGCGCCCGGGTCAGGCTAGTCCAGGGTCAGCAGGCCCTGTTCGGACACCACGCGCACCGACAACGTCTTGTACCCGACCTCCTCGAAGAGGACGGTCATCTTGTCGTCCTCGTACGAGAGCACCATGCCCTGCCCCCACTCGGGGTGACGCACCTGACTGTGCACCGGGAACGGCCCGACCGCGCCCTGGTCGGCCACGCTGGTGCCGCTGTGGCAGTTGTCGCAGTGCCCGCAGACGTCGCTCATCTGCTCGCCGAAGTAGGCCAGCAGGGTCTGCCCCCGGCAGGCCCTGGTCTCGGCGAAGGCCCGCATCATGTCGGTACGGGACCGGGTCACCGTCTGCTGGCGTTCCGCCTCGGCGAGGGCCGCCGCGGCCGCGTCCACCGCGGTGGGGGAGTAGCGCGGGGCGCCGATGCGCTGCCGGGCGCGTGGCTCGGCCGCGCCGACCTGCTCCAGCAGGGAGAGGTACTGGCCCAGCTTGCGCGGCCCCAGGCCGGTGGTCTCGCGCAGTTCGGTCTTGGTGGCTGCCTTCTTGCGCAGCAGAGCGGCCAGGTCGCGCAGCTCGTTCTCGTCGGGTAGGCCGCCGCTGAAGAACCGCTGCAGGCTCACGTCCTCGGCCCGCCACAGCAGCAGCACCCGGGCCGGTTGCCCGTCGCGCCCGGCCCGGCCGATCTCCTGGAAGTAGCTGTCCGGCGAGTCGGGCAGCGCCATGTGCACCACCCAGGCGATGTTCGGCTTGTCGATGCCCATGCCGAACGCCGAGGTCGCCACCATGATCGGGACCTGGTCGGCGAGGAACGCCTCGTGCAGCTCCGCGCGGGCGCCCATCGGCATCCCACCGTGGTAGAACTGCGCCGGGTAGCCGGCGTCGGTCAACCGGGTGGCCAGCTCCTCGGCGGCACGGCGGGTCGGCACGTAGATGATCCCCGGTCGCCCCTCGTCGCGCAGCAGCGTCATCAGGCGTCGCCAGCGGTAGTCCTCGTCCGGACAGTGGGCCACCTCGAGGAAGAGGTTGGGCCGGTCCAGCCCGGAGACCACCACGTCCGGATCGCGCAGCCGCAGCCGGGCGATGATGTCGTCGCGTACCGGCGGGGAGGCGGTGGCGGTCAGCGCCACCACCGGCGGCCGACCGATGCCCTCGATGAGGTGCCCGAGCGCCAGGTAGTCGGGGCGGAAGTCGTGCCCCCACGCCGAGATGCAGTGCGCCTCGTCGATCGCCACCAGGGCCGGCTTCAGGCTCGCGACCTCGGCCATCCGCTCGGGGTTGCTGAGTTGTTCCGGGGTGATGAAGAGGAACTCCGCCCGGCCCTCGCGGACGTCGGCGAGCGCCTCGGCCTGCTGGGTGGCGGACTCGTTCGAGCTGATCCGCACCGCCCGCAGCTCCGGGCGTTGCCGCTCGTTGAGCGAGGCGATCTGGTCCTGCTGGAGGGCGAGCAGCGGAGAGATCACCACGGTGGGGCCGGGGATCAGACTGGCCGGGATCTGGTAGATCGCCGACTTGCCGGCACCGGTGGGCAGCACCACCAGGGCGTCGCGTCGCTTCATGACCGCGCGCATGGCGGCCAACTGGTTGGGCCGGAGTGCCTTCCAACCGAACAGGCTGCGGGCGGCGCGGCGCAACGTCATCGAATGCGTGGACAGTTTCATCGAGGGCCGGAGGTACCCGAGCCCAGGACAACCGAAACGCATTCGGAAGATCATGGGCCCGGGTGCCAGGGGCTCAGCGCAGCCGGGGCAGGACCTCGCGCTGGTACAGGTCGAACAGACCCTGGTGGTGCGGGCCGGTGTTGGCCACGTAGACCTCGTCGAAGCCCGCCTTGGCGTACTTGTCGATCATCTCCAGGTGCGCGTCGGCGCTGTTGCCGCAGACGAACGCCTCCTTGAGCATCTCCGGCTCGACCAGCTCGGAGGCCTGCTCGAAGTGCCGCGGCGAGGGGAGTACCTGGGACAGCTCACCCGGCACCCCCGCGTTGGGCCAGCGCTCGTACGCGATCCGCAACCCCTCGTCCTCGCTGTCCGCGTACGCCGCCTTGAAGCCGGCCTGGCACGGCTTGTCTCCGCCGCCGTTCTCGCGGAAGCGGCGGACCATCTCGCCGTCGGGCATGGTGCTCACGTAGCCGTCGCCGATCCGGGCGGCCAGGTCGATGGCCTTCGGTCCGAAGCCGGAGACGTAGATCGGCGGCGGAGTGTCGGGCAGCGTGTAGATCCGGGCATGCTCCACCGTGTAGTGCTTTCCGTGGTGGTTGACGAAACCGCCCTTCCACAGCTTGCGTAGCACCTCGACGGCCTCCTCCAGCATCTCCAGCCGGACGTCCGCCTGCGGCCACGCGTCGCCGTAGATGTGCTCGTTGAGGGCCTCGCCGGTGCCGACGCCGAGCACGAACCGTCCACCGTGCAGCACCGCGCTGGTCGCCGCCGCCTGCGCGATCACCGCCGGGTGGATCCGTACGGTCGGGCAGGTCACCGCCGTGGTCACCGGCAGCGCCGAGACCTGGCTGAGCGCGCCGATCATCGACCAGACGAACGCGCTCTGGCCCTGTGCGTCCACCCACGGGTGGTAGTGATCCGAGATCCACAGCGCCTCGAAGCCGGCCCGTTCGGCACCGCGCGCCTGCTCCAGCAACTCGGCTGGCGTGAACTCCTCACTGGACAGAAAATATCCGATCTTCATGGCTTACCCCTTCGGCACGCGGACCTGCTGATGGGGAGAGCCGTACCCCGGCGGTGCCAGGTCACACCGGTTATCGGTGCGGGTGGGTCAGCGGCGTCCGAACATCGCCCGGATCGCGGCGAGGAGCAGCAGGGCCCCGACGACCAGGCCGAGCAGGCGTACGCCGGGGATGTCGGCCGGGCTCGTCGCGTCGGCCAGCAGGACGGGATCCATCCCCGCACTCTCCCCGGGGAGCGGGCCGCCAGGCAACTGTAAGGTTTATTGACTATTGAATCGCTCAGTGTGACCATGGCAGAACCGCCTGCCGGTGGCGGTGCGCCGAGGGCGCGCGAGAGATGGGGTACGGGGGCCGCATGAGCGAGCGCAACCAGCGGATCGACGGGGGCGCACCGTCGCCGGTGATCGACACCGATCAGTGCGAGGGCGTCGCGTGACCACCACCAACGGGCACCTCCCGGCGCTCGCCGCCGCCGTCCTGCAACCCGGCTTCGTCGGCACCACCCCACCACCCTGGGTGTGCCGCTGGCTCGGCGAGGGTCTCGGCTCGGTGGTGCTGTTCGCCCGCAACGTCGTCGACACCGAGCAGGTGGCCGCCCTCACCGCGACGCTGCGCGCGGAACGGCCCGACGTCATCGTGGCGATCGACGAGGAGGCCGGCGACGTCACCCGGCTGGAGTCGGTGCACGGCAGCTCCCGGCCCGGCAACTTCGCCCTCGGCGCGGTCGACGACCCGGAGCTGACCGAGGCCGTCGCCCGGGACCTCGGCGCCGAGCTGGCCGCAGCCGGGATCACCCTCAACTACGCGCCGGACGCCGACGTCAACTCCAACCCGGGGAACCCGGTGATCGGCGTCCGTTCCTTCGGTGACGACCCGGTGCTCGTCGCCCGGCACACCGCCGCCTGGGTCCGTGGGCTCCAGGCCGGCGGTGTCGCGGCCTGCGCCAAACACTTCCCCGGGCACGGCGACACCCGGGTCGACTCACACCACGACCTGCCCCGGATCACCGCCGACCGGGACCGGCTGGACAGCTGTGAACTGGCCCCGTTCCGCGCCGCCGTGGCCGCCGGGGTGCAGGCGGTGATGACCGGTCACCTGCTGGTGCCCGCGCTCGACCCGGACCTGCCGGCGACGCTGAGTCAGCGCATCCTGGGCGGGGTGCTCCGCGACGAGCTGGGCTTCTCCGGTGTGGTGGTCACCGACGCGATGGAGATGCGCGCGGTCGCCGACCGGTACGGCTTCGCCGGGGCCACCGTCCGCGCCCTCGCCGCCGGGGCCGACGCCATCTGCATCGGCGGTGAACGGGCCGACGAGCAGGCCGCCCGCGAGCTGCGCGACGCCATCGTGGCCGCCGTCGTCTCCGGTGAGCTGCCCGAGGAACGTCTCGCCGAGGCCGCCAAGCGCGTGGGCCAACTCGCCGCCTGGACGGTGGCCGCCCGCAGCTCCGGCTCGGCCGCGGCGCGCGCCGACGCCGGCGTCGGGCTGGTCGCCGCCCGCCGGGCCGTCCGGGTCACCGCCGCCCCGGGTACGACGGTCGCGCTGCCCCTGACCCGCGCGGCACACGTCGTCGAGTTCGAGCCGCTGCGCAACATCGCCATCGGCGCCGAGACCCCGTGGGGCATCGGTGGACCACTGACCGAGCTGCTGCCCGGCACCAGCACCGTCCGTTACGCCGAACGCGACGTTCCGGCGGACCCGGGCGCCGGGGCGGGCAGCCGCCCCCTGGTCCTGGTCGTGCGTGACCAGCACCGGCACGACTGGATGCGCGCCGCCGTGCACCGCGCGTTGGCCGCCCGGCCGGACGCCGTCGTGGTCGAGTTGGGTGTGCCCGAGCTGGTCACCGGGGCGGTGCACCTGGCCACCCACGGCGCCACCCGGGCCAGTGGACAGGCCGCCGCCGAGGTGCTCACCGGCGCCCGCTGACCGCCCGCGCTACGGGAGGTCGGCGACCAGGTCGGCGTACTCGGGGTGCTTGTCGATGAACGCGGCCATGAAGGGGCACTGCGGCACGATCTTCGTGCCGCGTGCCCGGAGCTGGTCCAGGGTGCCGCGGATCAACGTGCCGCCCACCCCCTTGCCCTGAAAGCCCCGATCCACCTCGGTGTGGGTGAAGACCAGCACCTCACCGCGCGGCAGGTACGCGGTGAAACCGGCCAGCGCGTCGTCGACAAGGATCTCGAAGCGGTGCTTCGCCGGATTGTCCTCGACCAGGGTGCTCATCCGGCCATTCTCCCCGTCGGCTCGGCCAGCGCGTCGAGTTCGCCGAGCAAACGGTCCACCTCCTCGGCGGTGTTGTAGTGGTAGATGCTGGCCCGCACCGCGCCGCCGCTGTCGCGCAGACCCATCAGCTGGAAGTACTCGTAGGCGTAGTAGTCGCCGACGGAGAGGCAGAACCCGGCGGCACCCAGCGCCTCCTGGGTGGCCGCCGGGGACATTCCGGCGACCCGGAACGAGACGGTCGGGCAGCGCCGCGCCGGCGAGCCGTACACGGTGATCGCCGGCCGCTCCGCCAGCCCGGCGAGCAGCCGGTCCAGGAGGGCCTCCTCGTGCGCCTGGGCGGCGGCCAGCCCGTCCCGCAGCCGGTCGCGCCGGTTCCCGACCGCGGCCGGGTCCAGCCCCGCCAGGTGATCCACCGCCGCGGCCACGCCGGCCAGCAGCGGGAAGCTCGGCGTGCCGTACTCGAACCGGTCCGGCACCGCGTCGGAGGACGGCACCAGCTTCGCCGGGCGCAACGCCGCCCACCGGGCCGGGTCCGCCACCATCGCCGCCAGGTGCGGTCCGGACCACTTGTACGCGCTGGTGACCAGCACGTCGGCGCCGAGCGAGGCCAGGTCGGTCGGGCCGTGCGGCACCGAGTGCACCCCGTCGACACAGACCAGCGCGCCGACCGCGTGCGCGGTCTTGGCGATCGCCGCCACGTCCGGCATGGTGCCGATGGCGTTGCTGCCGGCGGTCACCGCGACCAGCCGGGTCCGCTCACCCACCAGGTCCGCGTACTGGGCCGCGGGCAGCTCACCGGTGTGCCGGTCGACCTCGGCCCAGCGCACGGTCGCGCCGGCCGCCTCGGCGGCCTGCACCCACGGCCGCACGTTCGCGTCGTGGTCGAGCCGGGACACCACCACCTCGTCGCCCGGCCGCCAGGTCGCGCCGAGCGTGCGGGCCAGGGTGTACGTCAGCGCGGTCGCGCTCGGGCCGAGCACCACCCCGGCCGGATCCGCGCCGAGCAGATCGGCCACCGCCGAGCGGGCCTCGGCCACCAGCTCCAACGACCGGCGGCCCGCGACGTTGGCGGCGCTGCGGTTGCCGATCGCCGACCGCATGGCATCGGTGACCGCGTCGATCACACCGGCCGCGGTCTGGGTGCCACCGGCACCGTCGAGGTGGACGAAGCCCTCGGTCAGGGCGGGGTAAGCGGCCCGGGTGCGGGCGATGTCGAACGGCATGTCCCGGACCCTAGCCGGGGCGCTCCCCGCGCTCGCTGTCGCCTGGCGTCGCGAGCGTCTCGTACTCTTGGCGAGGTGACGAACAGACCCGCCACCTTGCCCATTCCCCCCGTCCGCCGCGCCGCCGGTCTCTTCGCCGGTCTGGCGCTCGGCCTCGCCGTGCTCGCCGGGTGCAGCTCCCAGGGCGCCTCCACAGACTGCGCGCTGGACGCCTGCACCGTCACCTTCGAGCGGGGTGTCGACGCGAGGACGACCATCCTGGGCGTCGAGGCCAAGTTGGTCGGCGCCGAGGGTGACCAGGTGACCGTCGAGGTCGCCGGTGAGCAGCTCACCCTCACCGCCGGCCAGCAGGCAGCCGAGGCCGGGGGCTTCGCGGTCACCCTGGACAGCGTGACCGACCAGCAGGTCAAGGTTCGCGTGTCGCGTAACCCGGGCAGCTGATCTCGCGGGCGGCGGTGGCCGACGTTTGGGAATCTTCAGAATCGGAGATTGTGACGCCATGTCACTCACCCGTAGCGCCGAAGCCACCGCCTCCCGTACGGCGGACAGCCGGTGGCTGGAACTCCTCGCCCGGGCCGGCTTCATCGGCTACGGCATCGTCCACCTCCTCTTCGCCTGGTTGGCGTTGCAGATCGCGTTCGGTACGTCGTCCGACGACGGCGACCAGTCCGGCGCGCTGCGTACCCTCTCCGCACAGCCCCTCGGCAAGTTCCTGGTCATCGCCGTCGCGGTCGGCCTGCTCGCGATGGCGATCTGGCAGGCGCTGGAGGCGGCGGTCGGGCACCGCGCCGAGCGCGGCAAGGAGCGGGTCATGGAACGGGTCGCCTCGACCGGCCGGACCATCGTCTACCTCTACTTCGCCTGGACCGCCTTCAAGGTCTTCAAGGACGCGGGGTCCAACAGCGCCGACCAGCAGGAGGCGTTGACCGGCAAGCTGATGACCTCCAGCGGTGGCCGCTGGCTGGTCGGCCTGGCCGGGTTGGTCGTCGCCGCGATCGGCATCGGCCTGGCGATCTACGGCGCCCGGAAGAAGTTCGAGAAGCACCTCAAGACCGGCGAGATGAGCCCGAAGACCCGCCAGCTCGCCCGCCGGCTGGGCATGGCCGGATACATCGCCAAGGGCGTCGCCTACGGCATCGCCGGTCTGCTGGTGATCGTGGCGGCGGTGAACTACGACCCGGAGAAGGCCCGCGGTCTGGACGCCGCGCTGCACACCCTGCGTGAGCAGTCGTACGGCATGTTCCTGCTGACCCTGGTCGCCCTCGGCATCGCCGCCTTCGGCGTCTACTGCTTCCTCCAGTCCCGGTACCGCAAGGTCTGAGCTGGTCGATTCTGAAGATGACGGGCACTCTTGGGCTTTTGCCCGGAGTGCCCGTCGTTTGATCGAAGGGAAGCACCGAAGCCGTGCAGAACTATCTCGAAACGGCCGTCGCCGCGCTCGCCGCGGCGGCGGTCGCCCTGTTCCTGGTCGAGGTCGTCCACCGGTTGACCCGGCGGTTCGGCCGCCGGTCACTGTTGTTGACCGAGTTGACCGACCACGCGCACCGCCCGTTCCAGGTCGCCGCGACGGTTTTGGCCGTGCAGTTCGCCGTCCGCTTCAGCACCGGCTACGCGGTCGGCGAGAGCTGGCGGCGGGTCCTGCTGCACCTGCTCATCCTCGGCGTCATCGCCACCCTGGCCTGGCTGGTCGCCTGCCTGCTGGTCGTCGTGGAGGACACCGCGCTGGCCCGGTTCCGGGTCGACGTACCGGACAACCGGCACGCCCGACGGGTGCGGACCCAGGTGGTGATGCTGCGCCGACTGACCATCGCGGTGATCGTCATCCTGGCCGTCGGCGTGATGCTGATGACGTTCCCCAGCGTGCGCGGCATCGGCGCCGGCGTGCTGACCTCTGCCGGTGTGGTCGGTGTGGTGGCCGCGCTCGCCGCACAGAGCCTGCTCGGCAACGTCTTCGCCGGCCTCCAGCTCGCCTTCAGCGACGCCGTCCGGCTCGACGACGTCGTCGTTGTCGAGGGGGAGTGGGGCCGCATCGAGGAGCTGACCCTCAGCTACGTCGTGGTGCAGATCTGGGACGACCGTCGGTTGATCCTGCCCACCTCGTACTTCACCAGCAAACCGTTCCAGAACTGGACCCGCACGGAGGCGGCGGTGCTCGGCACCGCCGAGTTCGACGTCGACTGGGCGGTCCCCGTGCAGACCATGCGCGAGGAGCTACGCCGCCTCGTCGAGGGCACCGAACTGTGGGACGGGCGGGTCTGCGTCCTGCAGGTCACCGACGCCACCGGCGGGACGGTCCGGTTGCGCGCGCTGGTCAGCGCCGCCGACGCGGGCAGCCTGTGGGACCTGCGTTGTCTCGTCCGGGAACACCTGGTCGCCTGGATCCGGGACAACCGCCCGACGGCGATGCCCCGGCTCCGCACCGAGCTGGGCGACTCCACCAGCAACCTCTCCTGGCAGTGGGTGCAGCCGAGGCGGCCGGCCCGCCGCCTGTCCGACACCGAGGCGCCCGACGACGCCCGTGTCTTCGGCGGCAGCGACGACGGCGACGCCCGAAGCGAAGCCTTCGTAGGCCCCGAAGAAACCCGCCCCTGACACCCCGCCCGCCCCCCCCCATCTGGCGCCCCGCCCCGCCCGGGCGGGTCTGCCCTGCCGGGCCGGGCCCGCCTGCGCCCGGCCCGCGTCCCGCGCCCGACCTCGCCCGCCCGGCCCGCGTCCCGCGCCCGGCCTCGCCCGCCCGGCCCGCGTCCTGCGTCCGGCCTTGCCCGCCCGTCCCCCTGCCCCGCCCGCAAGATCGTGCGATTTCCTGGTTGTAGTGGCCTCGATCCCCGTCCAGGCCACTACAACCAGGATCGAGCACGATCTTGCGCCGTGAACTCGACGATCATGGACTTGACGGGTCGGTATGTCTGGTTCGTCCCGGTCAACCTCATGATCACCGGCGGGCGGGCGGGAGGGGGCCTGCGGGGCGGAGGGGAGGAGGGCCGGGAGAGGGGCGTGCGGGGGTGGGGGTTGGTTTCGGAGGTTTGGTTGGGCTTGGGTGGGGGATGTGCTGCCTGACGTCTCTGGCGTGATCGTGGCGGCTGGCCGCGTATCAGCGGCGCGGCGTCCGGACAACCGGGACGGTGAGCCGCCTGCCGCGCTTTAGGATTGACGAGCGGCGACTTCGGGCATACAGCGCGGTGATGAGGAAAGGAGGACAGCATGGCTGACGTGGCGAAAGCCCGCACATCCCAGAATGGGAGCGAGCCCTCCACCGCCGAGTTGGTGCAGCGGGCCACCGAGCAGATCTCCCGCCTCGTACGGGACGAACTGACGCTGGCCCGAGCGGAGTTGACCCAGAAGGGTAAGCACGCGGGCATCGGGATCGGCCTGTTCGGCGGCGGTGGCGCGCTCGCGTTCTTCGGTCTTGGTGCGCTGGTCGCCACGGCGATCCTGTTGCTCGACCTGGTGTTGCCCGCCTGGGCCGCGGCGCTGATCGTGGCGGTGGCCTGTTTCCTGGTGGCCGGCATCCTCGCCCTGGTGGGCAAGAAGCAGGTCAGCCGTGCTGTCCCGCCGGTGCCGGCGGCCACGGTCCGTAGCCTCCGGGCAGACATGGACACCGTCACCGCCGCGGTGAAGGACAGGGGGCGGCAATGACCGGTAACGGGACCGGTGACACGGAGGCCCTCCGCGAGGAGATCCGTCGCACCCGGGTCGAGTTGGGCGAGACGATGGAGGCGTTGGCCGCCAAGGCCGACGTGAAGGCACGTCTCAAGGAGTCCGCCGAGCAGGCGAAGGAGCGGATGCGGGAACAGGCGGCGCAGACCGTCGCCCGGGTCCGCGGGCAGGCCGCGCGTGGCGCCGGAATGGCGCGGGCGCAGGCATACGAAAAGGGCGAGTTGGTACGCGCACAGGCGTACGACAAGAGCGAGTTGGTGCGCCGTAACCCGGTGCCGTGGGCGGCCATCGCGGCCGGCGCGGTGGCCACCGTGGTGGTGCTGATGATCGTGCGGGGGAGGCGTAGGTGAGCAAGAAAATCGGCAGGGTCGCGTACCGGCCGGTCGGCGTGTTGTTGGGTATCGCCGCGGGCACGGTGGCCGGGGCGATCTTCCGGCAGGTCTGGAAGGTCACCGCGGGCGACGGTGAGGCGCCCAACGCGACCGACGAGGATCGCGGCTGGGGCGAGATCCTGGCCGCCGCGGCGTTGCAGGGCGCCATCTTCGCGGTCGTTCGGGCCGCCGTCGACCGGGGCGGCGCGGTCGGCGTACGCCGGATGACCGGCAGTTGGCCGGACTGACCAGCAGCGACTTCAGCCCCCTTCCCGCATCGATGGGAAGGGGGCTTTCGCATGGCATCGCGCGCCGCCCAGCGCGCCTGAGGCATCCGTCAGGTCACATGTCGGAGAAATTCGTCGGAGAGGTCGTGACAGACTTTTTACCTCCGTGATTTGCTGGTCCCCGCTGTTGCGAGATGGCGTGGGTTGAGAGAAGTCTCCTTCGTGGGGCCGCCTCAGGCACCGCTGCTCAAAAACGGCCAATCGGCCGGACGGCGTGCACGGCCGCCAGTTTTTCGAGGGAGATACACATGGCTCAGGGAACCGTGAAGTGGTTCAACGCTGACAAGGGCTTCGGCTTCATCACCGTCGATGGTGGGGGTGCTGACGTGTTCGTCCACTTCTCGGCCATCCAGACCAGCGGCTACCGCTCGCTGGAGGAGAACCAGCGGGTGGAGTTCGAGATTGCTCAGGGTCAGAAGGGCCCGCAGGCTGAGCAGGTTCGTCCCATCTGAGTAGGACGGCCGGCCCCCGCCGGCCAGTGGGACGATCCGGCTCACGGGTCACGGTAAAGCCCCGCATCCCGGTTGGGATGCGGGGCTTTCGCCTGATCGGGCTCGCCGCCGCGGCGGGCGGTCAGCGTCGACGCGAGCGCAGACCGAGCCAGAGCACCACCAGCCCGGCCACCGTCACGATCGGGCCGATCACCGCCCAGATCTTCTCGTCGGTCATCACGCTGCCGCTGACGTAGCCGAGGCCCTGGACCGTCCACACCGCACCGATCACCACGGCCAGCAGGCCGAGGGTGAGCGGAAGCCAACCTCTCATCGCGTCCCCTCTCCGCCGCCCGGGGCGGCGCGCCGCCGTCCAGCATCGCCGGCCGGACGGCGTGACGCGAGCACCCCGGGCACGCGGGTCACCACCGGTCGTGCACCTGCGGGCGGATCAGCTCGTCGTAGGTGTCGCGGACGGCTGCCAACTGCTCGTCGGTGAGCGGGGACAGGTCCGCCGCGGCGGCGTTGCGTCGGGCCTGGTCGGCGTCGCGGGCGCCGGGGATGACCACTGTGACGCCCGCCTGGTCCAACACCCAGCGCAGGGCGAACTGCGCCATCGTGCGGTCCGCGTCGACGAGCGGGGCCAGCCGGCGTACGGCGGCCAGACCTCGATCGAAGTCGACTCCGGAGAACGTCTCGCCGACGTCGAAGGCGGCGCCGTGCCGGTTGTAGTTGCGGTGGTCGTCGGCGGGGAACTCGGTGTGCTCGTCGTAGCGGCCGGAGAGCAGGCCACTGGCGAGCGGCACGCGGGCGATGATGCCGACGCCGGCTGCCGCCGCGGCCGGCAGCACCTGCTCCAGGGGCTTGTGGCGGACCGCGTTGAGGATGATCTGGACGCTCGCCACCCCCGGTCGGGCGATCGCGGTGAGGGCCTGGTCGCAGGTCTCGACGCTGACTCCGTACCCGGCGATGGCCTTCTCGGCGACGAGGGTGTCCAGACCGTCGAAGACCTCGTCGGAGGAGAAGACCTCGGTGGGCGGGCAGTGCAACTGGACCAGGTCCAGGGTGTCCATGCCCAGGTTGGCCCGGGAACGGTCGGTCCACTGCCGGAAGTTGGCCAGGGTGTACGCCTCCGGCCGCTGCTCGACGCGGCGGCCCATCTTGGTGGCGACGGTCAGCCCGGCGTCGGGTCGGGTGCGCAGGAAGCGGCCGATGAGCTGTTCGCTGCGGCCGTCGCCGTACACGTCGGCGGTGTCGAGGAAGGTGACCCCGGCGTCCACGGCGGCGGCGAGCACCGCCATCGCGTCGTCCTCGCTGACGGTGCCCCAGTCGGCGCCGAGTTGCCACGCGCCCAGGCCGACCGCGCCAACGGTCCGGCCGAGCCGGTTGAAGCTGCGCTGTTCCATGCCCCGAGCCTAGTGATCGGGTTGCCACCCTGCCAGGCGAGCCGTACCGTCAGCAGTACGGACGTACGGTTAAGGGGGCGGTCATGTGGGACCCGGCGACCTACCTGCGCTTCGGCGACGAGCGATCGCGGCCGTTTCACGACCTCCTCGCCCGGATCCCGGCCGAGCGCCCCCGGGCGGTGGTCGACCTCGGCTGCGGCCCCGGCCAGCTCACCGCCGTTCTCGCCGAAAGGTGGCCGGCCAGCCGGGTACGCGGCCTCGACTCCTCAGCCGAGATGATCGAGCGGGCCGAGTCCCTCGGCGCGCCGGTCGACTTCGCGGTCGCCGACCTGCGCGACTGGCGTCCGACCGGCGACGACGACGTGGTGGTCAGCAACGCCGCCCTGCAGTGGGTTCCCGGTCACCAGGAGCTGCTGCGCCGATGGGCCACCGATCTGCCCGCCGGCGCGTGGCTCGCCATGCAGGTCCCCGGAAACTTCGCCGCCGACTCGCACCGCGCCCTGCGGGAGGTCGCCGACCGGCCGACCTGGCGGGCCGAGGTCGCCCCGCTACTGCGCGCGGACCCGGTCGACGACCCGGCCGACTACGCGGCGCTGCTGACCGCCGTCGGCTGCGCCGTGGACGCCTGGGAGACTACCTACGTGCACCTGCTGCCGGCTCGACCCACCGCCGAGCACCCGGTGCTGACCTGGATGGAGGGCACCGCGCTGCGCCCGGTCCGAGCCGCACTGGACGCCGCCGGCTGGTCCGCCTTCCGGGCCGAGCTGGGAGTACGGCTCACCGCGGCGTACCCGGCGCGGCAGGGTCAGGTGTACTTCCCGTTCCGCCGCGTCTTCGTCGTCGCCCGCACCGCCGCCCATGCCCAGGAGAATCCGTGACCGACCTGTCCACCTTCATCGCCGGCCTGCCCAAGGTGGAGCTGCACGTGCACCACGTCGGCTCCGCCCTGCCCCGGACCGTCGCCGAGTTGGCGACGCGCCACGAGGGGCGCACCCCCGTGCCGGCCGACCCGGACGCGCTGGCCAGCTACTTCGAGTTCCGCGACTTCGCGCACTTCGTCGAGGTCTACCTGAGCGTCGTGGATCTCATCCGCGACCCGGAGGATGTCTGGATCCTCACCCACGAGGTGGCCCGCGAGCTGGCCCGCCAACAGGTCCGGTACGCGGAGCTGACCATCACCCCGTACTCGCACGTCCGACGGGGCATCCCCGCGCCGGCGTTCTGCGAGGCCATCGAGGACGCCCGCAAGCGCGCCCTGACCGACTTCGGCATCGAGCTGCGCTGGTGCTTCGACATCCCCGGCGAGGCCGGCCTGCCGGCAGCCGAGGAGACGCTGCGGATCGCACTGGACGAGCGCCCGGACGGGCTGGTCAGTTTCGGACTGGGCGGCCCGGAGATCGGCGTACCCCGACCGCAGTTCCGGCCCTACTTCGACCAGGCCCGTGCCGCCGGGCTGCGCTCGGTGCCGCACGCAGGGGAGACCACCGGGCCGCAGACCGTCTGGGACGCGCTGAACGAGTTGGGTGCCGAGCGGATCGGGCACGGCATCTCCGCCGCGCAGGACCCGCGGTTGCTCGCGTACCTGGCCGAACGACAGATCGCGATGGAGGTCTGCCCCACGTCCAACGTGCGGACCCGGGCGGTCGCCACCCTCGACGAGCACCCGCTGCACCAGCTCGTCGACGCCGGGCTGCTGGTCACCATCAACTCCGACGACCCGCCGATGTTCGGCACCACCCTCAACGACGAGTACGCGGTAGCCGCCCGCCTGCTCGGAGTCGGTGCCGAGGGACTGGCCGGGCTGGCCCGCAACGCGGTGACCGCGTCCTTCCTGGACGCCGCCGGCCAGCAACGGATCCTCGCCGAGATCGACGCGTACCTCGCCAGCGCCGGCTGAGCCGGTCGGCCGCGCGGGTGCCGGCCGGGCGGTTGGTCGAGCGGGGCTGGTTGGTCGAGCGGGGCGCGCGGCGGGAGCGTTGGTGTGGGGGGACCTGTGACTCCCGCCGCGCGCGCGGCTCCACCGGCCGTCGGTGCGTGGTGCGCTCGGCCGGTGGAACTGGTGGGTTCGTGCCCTGAATCCTGTCAGCCCACGGCCGACCCGACGCGGTCGTTAACCGGGATCTAAGGAAGACTTGCGCCGGCGCACAGCCCCGGTCCGGGCCGGGTCAGTCGTCGGTGGGGCGCTGGCGGGGCCAGCGGCGGCCCGTGGCCTTCGTGTCCCGGGCGTCGCGGGCCATCCGACCGACCAGACCGAAGCGGCTGACCTGCCGGGGCGTCGCCTCCGGGTCGGCCAGCAGCATCACCACACTGGCTCCGCCCAGCCGGGCACGGTCGATGCTCACCGAGCCGTTGGCCTGCAACGCGACCCGCTTGGCGATGTCCAGCCCGAGCCCGGTCGAGCCCTGGTCACTGGCGCCCCGGCGCAGCGCGCGGTCCGGGTTGGCGATGCCGGGGCCGGCGTCGTCGATCCGGATCGCCACGTAACCGTCGCGCCGGGACACCGCCACCTCGAACGCGGTGCCCTGCGGGGTGTATCGGAAGACGTTGCCGATGACCGCGTCCAGCGCGGCGGCCAGTTCGGCCCGCGGCACCGGCGCCGGGATGCGCAGCTGGGCGCCGGTGACCCGGTGCGGCCGGTTCTGGTCGCCCGCCAACGCCGCCCAGAACACCATCCGGTCCCGGACCACCTCGCTGACGTCGCACATCGCCGGACCGGCCTCGAGCGCCACCGTCTTGCGGGTGGTCTTGATCAGCACGTCGATCTCACCCTCCAGGGTGACGATCGCCTGCCGGATCCGCCGGATCCCGCGCAGCCGGTCCAACTCCGCCGGGCTGAACGAACCCACGCTGGTGTCGTCGGACTCCAACGCCTCCGCGTCCAAGCGCAGCACCGTCAACGGGGTACGCAGGCGATGCGACAGGTCGGCCACCAACTCCCGCTCGTCGGTGCGGGCGGCGTCCAGGCGGTCCGCCATCCGGTTGAAGGCGTACCCGGCCTCGGCCAGCTCGCGCGGACCGGTCGGCTCGACGCGTACGCCGAGGTCGCCGTCGCCGATGGAGAGCGCGGCCTTGACCAGACCGCGGGTGGCGTCCACCGCGCGGGCAGCGACCCGGTCGACCACCAGCACCGCCGCGCCGGCCATCGCCGCGCCGACAGCGAACAGCAGCAACCAGGTGCCGCCGGCGCCCTCGCCCAGCGTCGACTCCGGAAGGAACACCTCGACCACGGCCGTCCGGTCACCGAGCACGACCGGGTCGAGCCGGGCCACACCCCCGTCGAGGTCGACGACGACCGACTTGCGCTCGGCGCGGGCCCGGTCCAGGTCGCTGCCGCTGGCCCGACCGGCGGATTCGTCCAACCCCAACCCGTGCACCACGGGCCGGGTGGGTGCGCCCTCGGCGCTGGCCACCACGGCACGCTCGACGACCGCCGGATCGGTGCTGACCGCCAGCGCGCCGGTCACCAGCGCGCTGCGCCGGGCCGCTTCGGCGATCGCCTCGTCGCGGCTCTGCTCGCGCAGGCTGAGCCCGAGCGGGATCAGGAACGCGAGCGCGACGAGACTGCACATGCCGGCCGTGAGCAGGGCCAGCGCCGTCCTCAGTCCGGTGCCACCAGCCGGAACCCGACCCCCCGCACGGTGCGCAGGTAGCGCGGCTTCGCCGCGGACTCGCCCATCTTTCTGCGGAGCCAGTACAGGTGAACGTCGATGGTCTGATCCTCGCCGACCGATGGCTGCCGCCATACCTCCTCCAAGAGTTCCCGGCGGGACACTACCCGCCCAGGTCGTGCGGCGAGATACGCCAACAGGTCGAATTCCTTACGGGTCAGCGCCAGTGGCTCCCCGTCGAGCTGGGCGCTGCGCTCGCCCACGTCCACCCGCAGCCCGCCGACGCTGTGCACCGCGGGCTGCACGGACCGACTGGCCCGCCCGGCCCGGCGCAGCACGGTGGTGATCCGGGCATCCAGGTGCGCGCCGGTGAACGGCTTGACCATGTAGTCGTCGGCGCCGGCACGCAGCAGCTTGACCACCGACTGCTCGTCGTCGCGGGCGGTGGCGATGATGATCGGAACATCGGTGATGCCGCGCAACATCCGCAGCGCGTCCGAGCCGTCAAGGTCCGGTAGGCCGAGGTCGAGCACCACCAGGTCGGGTGTCTCCGCGGCCACCCGACGCAGAGCGTCCAACGCCGTACCCACGGCGTGCACGGCATGCCCCCGGTCGGTGAGGGACCGCAGCATCGCGCCGCGTACGACGTGATCGTCTTCGACCAGGAGCACGGAGGCCACGACAAGACCGTACTTGGCCTGGCAAGTTGATCGCGTTGCGGCGTGCCTGGCGACCGGGCAAGCTGGTACGACGATGTCGTTCACCCTGTTCGCCGATGCCCGCCTGGCGCTAGCCCGGGACAGCCTCGCCGGTCTCTCCACCGGCGACGCGCTCGGCGCGCGGTACTTCCCGCCGGTGCCGGCGCCGGTGGATCTCACCGCCGACGCGCTGCCGCCGGCGCCCTGGGAATGGACCGACGACACCGAGATGGCCTGCTCGGTCTACGCCCAGTTGGCCGACTCCGCCGGCATCGACCGGGACCGGCTGGCCCTCTCCTTCTCGCAGCGATGCACCGAGCGGCGGGGCTACGGCGCGGGCGCGATGCTCATCCTGGGGTTGATCCGCTCCGGCACCCCGTGGCCGTTGGCCGCCGCCTCCGCCTTCGACGGGCAGGGCTCCTGCGGCAACGGCGCGGCGATGCGGGTCGGCCCGCTGGGCGCGTACTTCGCCGACTCGACGGCGCGCGCCGCGGCACAGGCGCGCGCGTCCGCCGAGGTGACGCACTCGCACCCGGAGGGGATCGCCGGGGCGGTCGCCGTCGCCGTCGCCGCCGCGCTGGCCGCTCGGGCCCGCCTCGACGGACACCGGCCGGCCCCGGAGCGGCTGCTGGCCGGGATCGCCGCCGCGCTCGACCCGGGCACCGAGGTGCATCGGGGCGTACACCGGGCGGTCGGGCTGCTCGGCCGTCCGGTGCCCCGGGTGGTGGCGGCGCTCGGCAACGGCGCCCGGGTCACCGCCCAGGACACCGTCGGGTTCACCCTCTGGGTGGCCGCCACCCACCTCGACGACTATCCGGCGGCCATCGAGACGTGCGTACGGGCCGGTGGTGACGTGGACACCACGGCGGCCATCGCCGGAGCGGTGGTGGCGGCCCACACCGGCGTCGGCACCCCCGGCGGGGTGCCCGCGCAGTGGCTGGCCGCCCGCGAACCGCTACCTACCTGGCTGCCCTGAGCACCTGTGGCCTGCCCTGGACGACCGGGTCCTGCCCCTGCCCGGCCTGCCCCTGCCCGGCCTGCCTCTGCGCGGTCTGCCCCTGCGCGGCCTGCCCTGGAGCCTGGGCTGCCCGCGATCAACTCGGCTTCCTGGAAGTCGGGCGGTCCGGGCGGCGGGGATGCCGCGATTTCCTGAAGGTCGAGTGGATCACCGCTGAATCGGGCGGTCCGGGCGGCGGGGACGCCACGGTTTCCGGGAACCCGAGTGGATCAAGGATCAACGCGATGCCGCCGAGACAGCCGGCGTCGGGTCGGCCGGCGTCGGGTCGGCGGGCTGCGGGTCGGCGGGCGTCGGTTCTGCGGGCGTCGGGTCGGTCGGCGTCCGGTCGGCGGTCTTCGCCGTCCCGTCCGCGTGGCCGGACGTCTCCGTGGGGGTCGTGGCGTCGCTTGCGCGGCCACCCGCCGTGGAGGGCTTCGCGGTCCTGTCCGCGCGGCCGGTTATCTCGGCCAGGGTCGCGGGCGTCGCGGCCTCGTCCGGGTCGCCGGTCACCTCGGCGAGCGCGGTGGCCTCGGCCGGGTCGCGTCGGCGCCACCGGCTGAGCAGCCAGCCGATCGCCGCGCCGCCGCCCAGGCCGGCGAGCAGGCCGGCGGCCAGCAATCCGTCGGCACTGCCTCCGTCGGCATCGTCCGATGGGGCCGGCGGTGCCGCGTCACCGTTGTCCGGAGCCCCAGGCACACCGGCAGCATCGGGCACACCGGCCGCCGGGCCGCCGTGGCCGCCGCCGTGCGCGGCCGGACCCGCCGCTCCGGGCGCCGCCGGCAGCAGGGTCAGCGCTGGGGCCCGGTGCGGACCGGTGGCGTCCGCCCACCGGACCACAGTGCCGTCGGCGTACGTCTGGACGACCTCGAAGGTGAGCCGGTCGGCCTGCGGCATCGGCCCCATGGAGAGCGCCAACCGGGCCGGCCCCGGGTCGCTGGCACCGACCCGGACCCAGGTCACCGCGGTCGTCACAGTGCTCACCCCGGAGGAGTGGATGCCGGGCAGCGGCTTGTCCAGGGTGCGGGAGCTGAGCCGGGGCGCCCAGCCGTCCACCGACATGGGGTAGACCTCGGCGATCGGCGCGTCGGCCGGCAGCCGTACCTCGATCTGCTTGGTCTTCGTGCCGGCCCGCTCCTCCGGGACGCTGAACTCCAGCCGCACCGCCTCGCCCTGCCGGGCCTCGCTCGGGGTGGTCGTCACGTCCGCCGCGTACGCCGTGCCAGGCCAGAGCAGCAGCCCGGCGGCGGTCACCGCGGTCGCCGCCGCGATCCTCCGCCGACGGCCACCGCCGTACGTGCTCGCCATGTCGTGCCCCCATCCGTGTCGGCGTGGTCGGTACCGGTTTCCGGCCACACCTTCTAGTTCGGCTGCGAGGCGCGAAAGGTTCAACGTCGGCGGTAAGGAGGTGCCGTTCCCGGTCGGGGGCGGGGGGACCGATAGCATCGGCAGGAGCCGAGGATCGGCACCGTTTCGTACCGCTTGGAGGAGTCACCGTGTCCGCACCCCGTACCCCCGCCGTGGCCGACCCCGTCGTCGTCGCCGCCGGGACCACGGCGGCCGACGCGGTGGCCGCAGCCGGACTGCCCGCGAACGGTCCCAAGGCCATCGTCGTGGTTCGCGACCCGCAGGGCCAACTGCGTGACCTGGACTGGACGCCGGCCGAGGAGACCGTCGTCGAGCCGGTCACCCTGGATTCGCCCGACGGGCTCAACGTGCTGCGCCACTCCACCGCGCACGTCCTCGCCCAGGCCGTGCAGGACATCTTCCCCGAGGCCAAGCTGGGCATCGGCCCGCCCATCGAGAACGGCTTCTACTACGACTTCGACGTCGAGAAGCCGTTCCAGCCCGATGACCTCAGCAAGCTCGAGAAGCGGATGCAGGAGATCATCAAGTCCGGGCAGCGGTTCCGTCGCCGCCGCTTCGGCAGCCTGGACGAGGCGCGCTCCGAGCTGGCCGACGAGCCGTTCAAGCTGGAGTTGATCGAGGTCAAGGGCGAGGGCCTGGACACCGACGAGGTGATGGAGGTGGGCGGCGGCGAGCTGACCATCTACGACAACCTCGACGCCAAGGAGGACAAGGTCTGCTGGTCGGACCTGTGCCGAGGCCCGCACCTGCCGACCACCCGAGTGATCGGCGCGTTCAAGCTGATGCGCTCCGCCGCCGCGTACTGGCGGGGGTCGGAGAAGAACCCCCAACTACAGCGGGTGTACGGCACCGCGTGGCCGACCCGCGACGAGCTCAAGGCGTACCTGAAGCTGTTGGAGGAGGCCGCCCGGCGCGACCACCGCAAGCTCGGCGCGGACCTCGACCTGTTCAGCTTCCCCGACGAGATCGGCTCCGGCCTGGCGGTCTTCCACCCCAAGGGCGGCATCATCCGTCGCGAGATGGAGCACTACTCGCGGCGGCGGCACGAGGAGGCGGGGTACGAGTTCGTCAACACCCCGCACATCACCAAGGCGCAGCTGTTCCAGACCTCCGGTCACCTGCCGTACTACGCGGACACCATGTTCCCGCCCATGCAGTTGGAGGGCGCGGACTACTACCTCAAGGCGATGAACTGCCCGATGCACAACCTGATCTTCAGGTCGCGCGGGCGGTCGTACCGGGAGCTGCCGCTGCGGATGTTCGAGTTCGGCACCGTCTACCGGTACGAGAAGTCCGGTGTCGTGCACGGTCTCACCCGGGTCCGCGGCCTGACCCAGGACGACTCGCACATCTACTGCACCCGTGAGCAGATGGCCGGCGAGCTGTCCACGCTGCTCAGCTTCGTGCTCGACCTGCTGCGCGACTACGGCCTGGACGACTTCTACCTGGAGCTGTCGACCCGGGACGACTCACCCAAGTTCATCGGCGCGGACGAGGACTGGGAGGAGGCCACCGAGGCGCTGCGCACCGCCGCCGCGACCTCCGGCCTGGACCTGGTTCCCGACCCGGGTGGCGCGGCGTTCTACGGGCCGAAGATCTCCGTGCAGGCCCGCGACGCCATCGGCCGGACCTGGCAGATGTCCACCATCCAGGTCGACTTCAACCAGCCGGAGCGGTTCGCGTTGGAGTACCAGGCCGCCGACGGCAGCCGCCAACGTCCTGTGATGATCCACCGTGCGCTGTTCGGGTCGATCGAGCGGTTCTTCGGAGTGCTCACCGAGCACTACGCGGGCGCCTTCCCGGCCTGGCTCGCGCCGGTGCAGGTGGTGGGCATCCCGATCCGCGAGGATCACACCGACTACCTGCACGGCTTCGTCGCGGCGCTGCGTGCCGAGGGCATCCGGGCCCAGGTGGACGCCGGTGACGACCGGATGCAGAAGAAGATCCGGACGGCGCAGCAGCAGAAGATCCCGTTCATGGTGATCGCCGGTGACGACGACGTGGCCGCCGGCACGGTCTCCTTCCGCTACCGCGACGGCTCCCAGCGCAACGGGGTGCCGGTCGCCGAAGCGGTGACCCACGTGCTGGACGTGGTCAGCTCACGGACCAACATCGGCCCGTCCGCCGCCGCCGCCGAGTAACGGAACCACCGCTCGCTCGCTCGCCCGCCCGGCCGCGCCCGCCCTGCCTGCCCGACCCGCCCGGCCCCGCCCCGCCCTGCCTGCCCGACCCGCCCGGCCCCGCCCCGCCCTCGTGGCCTGGTCTTCGTGGGGCGGTCCTCGTGGGGCGGTCCGCTCGCCGCATGATCGTGCTCGATCCATGAAGTAGTGGCCCACGGCGCGGTCGTCACCTACGCGCAGGTGGGCATGGCCCCGCAGGTGCACCGACGGCGCACCATGACCCGGCGCACCCTGGTCATCCTCGAC
>NZ_JBEYSY010000018.1:0-152414 GCF_040704315.1 Micromonospora sp. NPDC047644 | reverse complement strand
GGTTACATTCCGAACCCGGAAGCTAAGCCCTCCAGCGCCGATGGTACTGCACTCGTGAGGGTGTGGGAGAGTAGGACGCCGCCGGACAATCTTCCAAAGAAGCCCACCCCAATTGGGGTGGGCTTCTTTGCGTATCCCCCCTTTTTTCCTGACCGCTGCGACCGCTGCGACCGCGGCGACCGCGGGACCGTTCAAGGTCACGCTCGATCCTGGTTGTAGTGGCCTCGCAGCGGGTGGACACCACTACATCCAGGATGTTGCACGATCTTGCCGGTCAGGTCAGGTCAGGTCAGGTCAGGTCAGGTCAGGTCAGCTCAGGTCAGCTCAGGTCAAGGGGCGAGGGTCGACGTCCTGGATTTGTGGCTCGGGGCTGGGCCTGGTGGCCGGGGCTAGGCTCGGCCTGTGGATGAGGTCCTGATAGTCGCGGTGTTCGTGGGCTGCCTGGCGGCGGTCCTGAGCACGCTCTGGTGGCTTGCGTCCCGGGTACGTCGCCGTGGCATCGGTGGCGAGGTCATGGGTCCGTTCGAGGAGATGTGGCACCCCGCGGCGCACCGGCTCCGGGCGGAGATCCGGGTGCAGGAGAGCCGCGTCGTACCGATGCCGCCGCAGGGCGGCAGGCGCAATGAGCACGGCGACAACGCCACCGAGCTGACCCAGACCTGAGCTGACCCCAGCACTCCAGCCGCCCTCAGCGCAGGGCCCGGTCTCAGAACACGGCCGGGCTCAGACCCCAGCCGGTCTCAGAAGAGCACAGCCGGTCTCAGAGCACAGCACAGCAGCGCAGGATCGGCCCGGAGCGGGTGGGGTATCAAGAGGGCTTCGGTCCGCAGACGTAGCGGGGCTCGGCGTCGTAGCGCCAGGTGAACTTCTCCCGCTTGACCACCGCGCCGCCCTTCTTGATGACCCGGAAGGCGTCCTGGGTGAAGCCGTTGATGCCGTTGGTCTCGATGCACGAGGGACCGGGAGCGAGGTGGATCTGCTTCGGCGTGGTGATGTTGCGGCGCGGCCCGTACTCGGTCTTCACGCTGTCGTAGATCTTCGTGCTCCAGATCGAGACGGTGATCGTGCTCGACGTGTACGACGTGTCGATGAGCACGCCGTACTCGGTGTTGTTGCGGAACTTGAAGTCCAGGTTCGGCCAGAAGATTGTCGACTCGATGACCGCCGGGTACCTGTCGAACCAGTACGAGTGCGGCTTGTGCTCGACGTCCTCCAGGCCGGCGTAGTAGGTCGCGTTGAACAGCGTGGTGGTGAACTGCGACGTGCCGCCGCCGACGCCCGGCACCAGCTTGCCGTCGAGGATGACGGGTGCGTCCCGGTAGCCCTGGGCGTAGCCGCGCTCGCCGGTGTGGCCGTTGAGCGAGAACGTCTTCCCCGGCAGTACGACAGTGCCGTCCACCTTCCTCGCGATGGTGGCGATGTTCTGGCTGCGCGACGAGGCCATGCCGCCGGTGAACCGGGTGGTGAAGGTCGACACCCGCTCCTTGATGCCCAGCCCGGCAAGCTTTTCCCCGGTCAGTTGCGGCGGCGTCGGCTTCAACTCGCCGGTCACCTCGCGGCCGTCCGCCTTCGGCAGTACGGCCAGCAGGTCTCGACCGAGGGCTGCCGTGTCCAGCTGCTGCCCGGCTTTCCCCTCCTTGGCGGTGGGCCGGCCACCGGAGATCGTCATCGTGGCGTCCTTCGGCGGCACCTCGATGGCGGTCAGCTTGTCGCCGAGCGCCGCCCGCAGCCGCTTGACGTCCACCGAGGGGGTGAGCTTGCCGGTCTTGTCGGCAGCGAACCGGAGGCTCTTCGCGATGGCGGCGGGCGGGATCGTCACCTGGCCCTTGTTCGTCCGCAGGGTGACCGGTGCGGCGACCGCCGGCTTCGCCAGCTCGCTGACCATCCGGTCCAACTCCTCGGCGGTGGTCGCCGGGTGGGTTTCCACAAGGGGAACGGTGACCGGGGCGCCGGCCAACCAGCCGGTGCGGACCACCTCGGCGGAACGCTCCGGGTTCAGCGCCAGCCCGGGCTTGGGCTGTACGACCTTCGGCGTGGTGCCCTGGTAGGTGATCGCCGGCATCGTCATGCCCTGGGCCTGGTCGCCGAGCACCTTACGGAGCGCGTCGTCCAACCGGCCCACGTCGACGGTCACCACGGGCTCGACGGTGCGGGAGCCGACCAACCGGCTGACCGGGTGAGCGTTGGCCTCGGCGGCTGCCGCGACGGTCGCCGGCACGTCGACGGTCAGCCCCACGTCGGCGGGGTTGATCTCGGCGGTGCGCCCGTCGACGGTGACCTTCAGCGGTGTGGCCAGCGTTGCCGCCCGCCGGTCCAGCTCCGCCCGCAACTCCCGGTCGGCGTCCGCGCGGCTCCGGCCGCCCAGCTCGGTGCCGAGCACGCTGGTGCCACGGGGAACGTCACCGGCGTACGCCCAGGCGCCGGCACCCGCCACAGCGGCGAGAACGCCACCGGTGATGCCGGCGGCGAGCAGCATGCGCACCCGACGCGGCCGGCTCGGGCCGCCGTCCAGCTCACCGGGGGCGGCTGTGGTGACCGGCTCAGCTCCGTCGTCCGGCCAGGTGACCGCGGTGACCTGCACGGTGGGCCGGTCGTCGGCGGGTGGACTGTTGTCGCCGTACAGCGTCACTGCAACCTCGATCGCCAGGGTGCCGCGGGAGGTCCTCCCTCCCGGAGGCACCTACGGTAACGAATGCCCGGCCGTCCTCGTCGGCTGCGCCCACCAGGCGCTGCTACTGCGTGTCGTTCGGCGTGTCGCACCGGCCCGGGGGCGGTGCCGACGGCCGATCGTCGACGTGGCACGGTGACCGGGTGGGCACTGCGGAGCGGGTGTTGGCGTACGGGGGCGGATCGCTGGACCGGGCGGGACCGTTGCGCACCGATCCGACGCGGTTGGGCGCGCTGCTCACCGGGTCGACCGCCGTGCTGTTGCCGCTGTGGCGGGACCGTTGTCTCGTCGATGGGCACGGGCCGGTCCGGCTCAGCGCGGAACGCGCGGCACTGGTCCGGTCCGCCGCCGGCGAGACCGTCTTCCTGGGGCTCGACGGGGAGGCCGCCGTGTTCGCCGCGGACCTGTCGGCGCTACCCGAGCGGTCCGCCGTCGAGATGGCTGGCGCGGTGCGCTCCGTCGACGTGCGGGCACTGGTCGGGCGGCTCGAACCCGGCGACGCGGCCGTCCTGGCGTACGCCAGGGGTTTGTTGCACTGGCACCGGCAGCAGCGATTCTGCGGGACGTGCGGCGCGGCGGCCGTCGCCGGCGGTGGCGGGCACCTGCGGACCTGCACCGGCACGGAGTGCGGACGTCTGCTGTTCCCCCGGATCGAGCCGGCCATCATCGTGTTGGTCGAGGCACCCGGTCGGTCGGGTCGCTGTCTGCTGGCCCGGCACGCGGGCGCGGCCGAGGATGCGTACTCGACGCTGGCCGGCTTCGTCGAGATCGGCGAGAGCCTGGAGGACGCGGTCCGTCGGGAGATGGGCGAGGAGGCGGGCGTGACCGTCACCGACGTGACCTACCAGGGGTCCCAGGCGTGGCCGTTCCCCGCCGGTCTGATGGTGGGCTTCCGGGCCACCGCCACCTCCGACGAGGTACGCGTGGACGGCGAGGAGTTGCTGGAGGCGCGCTGGTTCACCCGGGCGGAGCTGCGGGACCGGGCGGCCTCGGGTCGCCCGCTCGGTCGGGTGGACTCGATCGACCACCGGCTGCTGACCGACTGGCTGGCGGAGGGCTAGTCGGGTCGACCCCCGGGGCGGGCCGACGGGCCGTCACCGCCATCAGCGCGGTGGTGACGACGGCCGTGCCCAGGGCGGCGAGGAGGAGACCGGGAACGGTGTGGGGCCGGAGGGTCGCGGTGACGGCCACCAGGCCGGCCACGCCCAGCCACAGCGGTGCCGCCGCCCAGCGAGCGCCGGCCGCGAGGCGGTCGTTGAGCAGCACGAACGTCACCGCGTAGAGCGCACCGACCGCCGCGAAGAGGGGCGCGTACCGGCCCAGGTGGTCGTAGTCGGGCCCTCCGGCGAGGCGGAAGGCGAGCCCTCCGGCGAGCGTCGAGGCGAGGACGAGCACCACGCCGAACCCGCCGGTCACCGCGAGCGCGACCGTTCGGCTGCGCCGGTCACCGCGAGCCAGCCTCGGTAGGGCGAGGACGGCGGCCACCTGCGGTGCCCACAGCGCGCCCTTGCTCAGGACGGTGCCGACCGAGTACGCCCCGGAATCCGACGGGGACAGCAGTTGCCGGGACAGCAGCAGGTCGGCGTAGGAGACGACGAGCATCGCCAGGGTCGCACCGCAGCCGGCAACGACCTGAGCGACGGTCAGCCGTGCGGCGGTGGACGACCGTTGCGGCTCGCGGGCGAGTCGGGCCAGCACCGCAGGGGTGAGGGCGGCGGTCATCGCGCCGACCGCCAGCGCGCCGGTCGGGCCCGTGCCGAGCAGCAACCCGGCGATCACGCCGCCGTAGCGGCCGGCGGCGAGCACCGCCATCCCGATGGCGAGTCGTACGAAGCGCTGGCTTCCCTGCAATTCCCCGAGCGACCGGGAGGAGAGCACGATCGCCGCGGTGGTGACCGCCAGCAGCGCGGGCATCTCGACCGGGAGATCCAGGGCGATGACCAGCAGTGGTGTCGCCGCGACGAGGGCTCCCGCGCATACTGCGGCGGTGACCGCGGTGAGCCGCCGAGTGTCGGATGCGCCGTGCCGGGCGCGGTGCACGGCGACGGCCAGTTGCAGGCCGAGCCCGGGCACACCGACGATGGCCACCAGGCCGAGGGCGGCGGCGAGCACGCTGAGGTCGGCCGGGTCGAGCCGCCGGGCGGCCAGGACCGGAACCACGTAGGCCAGGCCGTTGACCAGGATCCCGGCCAGGGTGACGCTGACCCCGGCAGCGCCGAGGCCCGTACTCCAGCCGCGGGTCAGCTCCGTCTGGGCCGTCTTCTCCCGACGGGCGGGTCGTCGAGGGCTCACGTGATCTCGGAGAACGTCGGAAGCTGCCCGTCGGCTGGCCCGGCCGACCGGCCGGGCCCCGCCGGCTCGACCGTGTCGCGCTCGACCGGGTCCGGCTTCGGTCCCTCAGCGGCCGGCGCCGTCGCCGTGACGGCTGCCGTCCTGGCGGTTGGCGTGGGCCGGCGTACCGGCCGTCGTCGGGCGGCGGTGGAGAGCCAGAGGGCACCCAGGGCGACGACGACAGTGAGTTGCACGAGCGCGTCGGTGTTCCGCCGGGTCGAGTCGAGGTAGAGCAACCCGGCGAGCAGCATGAGCGCGCCGGGAAGCCAGGTCTCCACGGCCCGGCTGATCGTCCGGGCCCGCCGTGGATCGGCCGGCCAGGGCAGGCGACGTGGGCCGGGCACCGCCAGCATGAATCCCGCCGCGACCAGCAGAGCGCCGACCAGGCCGCTCCACAGCACCAGCGCGGCGGCTCCGACGGCCAGCAGCGGCAGCGAGCGGGTGACTCGACGCCGGCCGTGTGGCCGGACGGTCGCCGAGGTTCGCCCGGTGGGCTGTCGGGCGGGCACCACCGCGAGCAGGACCACCACCGCGAGCAGGACGCCGCCGAGGAGAAGCCCGGCCCGGTACGGCGTGTCCGGAGCGAAACGCAGCAGCACCTCTCCGGAAGCGCCGGCGGGGAGGATCCAGCCCTGCTGCCACCCGTCCACCACCAGAGGCGTCAGCGTTCGCCCGCCGAGGGTGGCCTGCCAGCCGGTGTTGGTGTTCTCCCGTACGGCGAGCACCCGGTCGACGGGGTGACTGGCCACCCGTACCCGTCGCTCGGTGGCCGCCCAGGATTCGACCTCGGTGGCGCTGGCGGTGGCCGAGGCCGGCGTGGTCGTCTTCGGTACCAGGGCGACAGTGGTCGGCGAGGCCAGCTGGCTCGGGGTAGCGACGATGCGGTGCTCCCCGCGGCCCAGGTCGAGCTGCCGGGGCGTGTTCCGGCCGCACGGCGTCACCGGCATCTCGCGCATCTCCAGCAGGTCGCGGAGCGTGCCGCGCAGCGTGGTGGTCACCCGCGCCGCGCCGACCTGGAGCGTCGGCCCCGATCCGCAGGCCAGCGACAGGGGTGCGTCGAGGCGCGGGCCGACAGTGGGCGCTCCGGGTAGCACCGTCACCTCACCGACCGCGATGGGCAGCCGCTCCGGCAGCCGCAGCTTGTACGGGTCGACGCTGGTGGCGGACGGCTTGTCGAGGAACTGGATGGTGATCTCGTCGGTCCGCATCGGCGGGTCCAGGCGGAGCAGCCCGTCGTCGCCGAGCAGGCTGCTGCGGAAACCGTCGTCGCCGACCACGCGCACGCTGCCGAGACGGGTGGCGGCCGTCCTCTCGTCGGTCGAGAAGCGGAGCCCGGTGATGGTCTGCGGCTTGAGCCACTTGAGTCGCAGGATCGGCGCCTCGTCGTCGGTCGCCGGTGACCAGCTGGTGGCCGGGTTCCCGTCGAGCGCCGCGCCGGCTCGGCCGGTCGGGTCGGGCACCGCCGTCGAGGAGGCGCTGATCTGCGCCGCGAGGCGCAACGGCTGCGCCTCGGTAACCAACTTGTCGAGGGCGTTGTCCAGGTCGGGACCGGGCGTCGGCCGCGCCCACAGCTTGGCGTCGTACGCCCCGGCGGCCGGCAGGGTCAGGGTCCGGTCGATGGTGGAGCCGTCCTCGGAACCACGGATGGCGTCGGTGGAGCAGCGCGGGTGCCCGTCGACCGAGAAGCAGGCCGGTGTCGTGGGTGCCGCGGACACGACGACGGTCGCCGGCCGGTCGGTCGCCGGTGCGGCGGGTAGGACCAGGGTGCGGCTGGTCTGGATGCCCGGAATCTTGATCTCCGCGATGCCGACCGAGCCGTTACCGAACGGGCGCAGGTCGTACGCGCCGTCGACCGAGACCCGGACCTCGCGGGTGGCGTGGACGCCGGGCAGTTCGAACACCATGTGGTCGGTGAACTGTTCGATGGTGCTGCTCTCGTACCCGGCGCTGACGGTCACCGTCGTGGGCAGGGCGTCGGCCTTCAGGTCGAACCACACCTCGACCCGGGTGACAGTCGTCGGGTTGGCGAGGCTCACCTCGATCCACTGTTGGTCGCTGGGCGAGTACGGCGCGGACTGCCAGGAGGTCGCCGAGTTGCCGTCCATCGCCGCGTACGGCTGGTGCTCGGGGCGGGCACCGCCGGGCGAGTCCACCTGCGAGCGGGCGGTGGAGCCGCGGATCGCGGTGATGCCCTCGAACCGGGCGACGGTGGAGTGTTCCGCACCCCACTCGGGCAGGTAGTCGTGGGCGGGGGCGGTGACGTCGAAGGTGTCGTCGGCGGTCAACGTCTGGGAGGTGTTGTCCCGCAGTCCGCCGAACGACACGTCCCGCCTGCGCAGACCGTCGGTCATCGCCACCGGCCCGGCGACGTCGGCGCTCGACGCGTCGCCGGCCAGGACGGTGGGCGCCGGGCCGAGCTGCCCGGCCGCGGCGAGGTCGAGCAGTGACTCGGGACCACCGACCACCGTGGTCACGTCGGCCCGGTCATAGGCGACCACCGGCTCGACGGGCCGGTCGACCCGGTAGATCTCCAGCGCCCGCACGGGCACGTCGAGCCCGTGGTCGCGGAACTCGTCGGGAGACGAGGGCCCGCCGCGCAGCGGGCCGAAGGACGTGACGCGGGTCAATCCGGGTGAGCGCTCCAGCGCCTGCCGGACCACCGCTGGGCGGGCCGTGTCGGAGCGGCCGTGGTCGAGGTCGGCGCGGAACAGGACGTGACTGATTCCGGATCGGGCCAGCAGGTCCGCCAGGCCGGTCGACCCGGCGCCCGTGGCGAGCGTCGACTCGATCACGTCCAGCAGCCGGATCGTGGTCGGTGGGGTGAAGGGGATGGCGTTGCGTACCGCCCACCGGCTGTCGAGCAGCGGCTGGGTGATCTCGTCGGTGGTGTTGCCCCAGTCGTACGACGGGAAACGCGCCCCGGGCACGACGAGCACCCGCCCGCGTCCCGTGTTCGCGTCGAGCCAGTCGGTGGCGTCGTGCCAGTAGCCGGGCACCTCCTTGACGCTGCCGGGGGTGGCGAGACCGCCCGCGAGGGCGGGCGTGGCGACCGCCGTGACGGCGACGATGGCGGCGCCGGCGGTCAGCCAGGCGCGTGCGACGGTTCTCCGGCGGTGCCGCGCGGGCGCGGTGCGCGCCGCCCGGACGGCCAGCCCGATCAGGTGCGCCAGGCCCAGGCAGAGGGGCAGGCGGAGCAGGACGTCGAACTTGTGCACGTTGCGCAGGGGCGCGCCGACGCCGTCGAGGAACTCCCGCTGTGGCCCGGCGAGGATGTTCGGCAGGTCACCGACGTGCCCGAGACCGACGAGCGCGACGCCGAGCACCAGACCGGTGATGAGGAACCGGCGGTGCGGCATCCCCCGCCGGGACAGCCCGAGCACACCGAGGGCGGCAACCGCCAGGGTGGCGGCGACCAGCACCGCCTCGTTGGCGAGTCGCGCACCGGACGGGATGGTCGGCCCGAACGGGGAGGCCAGGTAGGCGACCCAGTAGGAGGCGCCGCGCAGGGTGGTCACCGCGTCGGTGACGCTCGTGGTGTTTCGGGCGGTCTCGATGTAGTCCAGGAAGGGTGGGCTGTACCGCCCGAGGACCAGCAGCGGAACCAACCACCACGCCGTGGCCAGGGCCACCGCGCCGCACCAGGCCGCGATGGCGGTGACCCGGCGGCGTACGGGCTGGACGGTGGCGAGCCAGAGCAGGGCCAGTGGCACCACGGCGAACACGGCGGTGGCGTTGACCCCACCGGCGCAGGCGACGGCGACGGCCGACGCGGCGACGGCGCGTCGCAGTCGGGTGCCGGCGGCGAGACCGACAAGCGGAATGAGCACCCAGGGGGCGACGGCGCTGGGCCAGGCCTCCACCGAGGACCAGCCGAGCTGGGTGAGGATGCGCGGTGACAGCGCGAAGGCGACGCCCGCGATCATGCGCCCGGCGGGCGTTCCGATGGCAAGTCGGCCCGCCAGGCGCACGGCCCCCAGGTAGGCGACGCAGAAGAGCAGTGCCCACCACAACCGCTGAACCACCCACGGCGCGAGGCCGGACTCCGACCCGAGCAGGAAGAACGGGCCCATCGGCCAGAGATAGCCGTACGCCTGGTTCTGTAGTTGGCCGAACGTGCCGGTGGGGTCCCACAGGTGCAGCGAGCGGAGCAGCCACCCGGCCGGGTTGACGAACAGGTCGACCTTGGTGTCCGGAACGACCTGGCCCGGGGCCTGCTGGAAGGCGAGGGCGGTGAGCGCGATGCAGATGACCAGGTGCCGGAACCGTCGGGCCGTGTGCCGGCTCCGGCTGGACCCCGGATCGGCGCCACTGGCCACCTCTGCACGCATGTCGGCTCCTGTCTTCACCGGCCGGACGCGCACCTGCAGCCGACGACTGTCGCGCGACGTTATCCGGACCGGGCACGGACGGGCGACCAGGGGCGCTGCGGTGGCGTTATCGGGAGAACGGCCGTCCCCACGGCGTGTAAGCGTGTGGCAGGCTGCCGACCATGTCAATGCCAGAAGCTGAGGCCGAGACGCATCCGGAACGCGTCGCGTCCGACGGCGACGGGCCCGGGCCGGTCGGCCGATGGCTCCGCGCCGACCCCGTCCGCGCCGTGGCGATCGCTCTCATCGCGGTGTCCGTCGCCTGGCGGGCCGGCCTCGCCACCCGTGGCTGGTTCTCGCAGGACGAGTTCGTCATCGCCGCCCAGGTCCTCGACACCGGGTTGGACGCGGACTACCTCCTGCGTACGTTCAACAACCACCTCATGCCCGGCGGCCTGTTGGTGGCGTGGGCGATGGTGCGGGCGGCGGGCTTCGCCACCTGGCCGTGGGTGTTGCTGCTGGCGGTTGGCCAGGCGGCGACCGGGATGGCTCTCTACCGGCTGCTGCGCGATCTGCTCCGTCCCGGTTGGGGACTGCTCATTCCGTTGTGCCTGTTCGTGTTCAGCCCACTGACGCTTGAGGTCTCCTCGCTGTGGTTGGTCGGGTTGCTCGTGCTGCCGATGCAGTTGGCCCTGGTCATGGCGGTGGCGGCCCAGGTCCGGTACGTGCGGACCGGTCGTCTGCGTCACCTCGTGGCGGTCGCGCTCTGGCTGGTGTTCGGCCTGCTCTTCGACACCAAGTCCCTGCTGATCGTGCCGCTGCTGTTCCTGCTGACCGTCTTTCTCTTCACGTCCGGTGGTGTGTGGCGCAGTCTCCTGACGGCGATCCGCCGGCAATGGCCGGCCTGGTTGATGCTCAGCGCGCTGTCGGGGGGATACCTGGCGTTCTATCTGACGCGTCCCTCCGGTGAACTGCGGGACCCGACCTCGGTCGGTCCGGTCTTCACCTTCCTCGGCGACCTGGTCGGCGAGACCGTGGTGCCGGGTCTGCTCGGCGGTCCCTGGCGCTGGACCTACGCCGGTGACGGTCCCCCGCTGGTCGACCCGTACGACATCGCGAAGTGGTTGTCCTGGGCGGTGCTGGCGACGCTCGTCGTGGTCACCGTCCGGCGACGTCCGTCGGCCGGCCGGGCCTGGCTGCTGCTCACCTCCTACCTGGCCCTGGTCGCCGCGCTCTTCGCCATCACCCGGCTCGGCGGGCCGCTCGGCCCACTGATCGGCGTCGTCCCCCGGTACGTCGCCGACGTGGTGCTGGTCGCGGCGATCTGTGTGGGTGCGGCCCTGCTGGGGATCAGGGACACCGACGAGGACGAGGTGTCGGCGTGGCCGGTGCCGACCGTCCTGCGGGAACCGGGCGCGTTCGCTGTCGGGCTGGTCTCGGTGATCGTTGTCCTGGCGACCATCGGCGTGGGCACCCTGTGGAGCACCGCCCGTTTCGGTGACAACTGGAGTACGAAGTACGGGCGGGAATACCTCGAGACGACGCAGGCGGAACTCGCCGCAGCGCCGCCGGGCACGGTCTTCTTCGACACCGCGGTTCCGGACCGGGTGGTCGCCGGTTACTTCTGGCCGGACAATCTCCAGTCGCACTTCTTCCGCCCGGCCGAGCGTCGACCCACCTTCGTGGCGGAGGCCGCGCGGCCGTCGACGTTCGACGAGCTGGGGCGGATCCGACCGGTCGTGGTCGAGGGGCGGAAGATCCTGCCCGGCCCGGTGGACGGTTGCGGGCACCTGGCCGAGGGCGGTCGACCCACCCGGATCCCGTTGGACGGGTACCTGGTGGAGTGGCCGTACGTGGTGCACTTCGGCTACCTCAGCTCGGGTGACTCCACAGCGCTGTTCCGGCTCGGGGACGCCACCCGCGAGATCACCCTCCGACGCGGGCTGAACGACGTGTTCTTCCTGCTGGAGGGTGCGGGGGATGCTGTCGAGGTCACCGTCCGGACGCCAGGGGTCGGGGTGTGCACCGAGCTGATCACCGTCGGCCGGGCGGTGCCGGCATCGTGAATGGTTGAGCCGACCGGCGGTGCCCGGGCCGCACCGGTTCCGCGGGGGCGGGACACGCTGTCGCTGTACGCGGTCGCGGCGGCGGTCACCGTTGTGGTGCTGGCCCCGCTGGCGGCGCCCGGCTACGCGTTGCTGTACGACATGGTGTTCGTACCCCGGCAGCCGTTGACCTGGGATCTCGTCGCCCCGGCGCAGAGCCTGCCCCGGGCGGTGCCGATGGACGCACTGGTCTCGCTGGTCACCCAACTCGTGCCGGGCTGGGTGGTGCAGCGCCTCGTGCTCGCCGGGGCGGTCTTCCTCGCGGCGGTCGGCGCCGGCCGGTTGGTGCCGACCGAACGGCGTGCGGTCCGGCTGTTCGCCGCGTTGGCGTACGCGTGGTCGCCGTACCTCGCCGAGCGGCTGCTGATCGGGCAGTGGGGGCTGCTGCTCGCGTACGCCGCGCTGCCCTGGCTGGTGCGGGCGGCGCTGGACCTGCGGGCCGGTCGCGACGGCGCGCTCGCCCGGGTGGTGCTCGCCGCCGCCCCGGCCGCCATCACGCCGACCGGCGGTCTGATCGCGCTGGGCACGGTGCTGGTGCTGACGTCGGACCGGATGCGCGCACCCCGGTCGCTGCTGGTGTCGCAGCGGATGCATCCGCACCGGTCCCGGCAGGCGCTGGCCGCGGTCGGGGTGCTCAACCTCCCTTGGGTGGTCGCGGCCCTGGTCACCGGTGCCGGGGGTACCTCGGACCCGGCGGGGGTGGCGGCGTTCGCGGCGCGTTCGGAGAACTGGGCCGGCCCGGTGGTGGCGCTGGCCGGCACCGGCGGAATCTGGAGCGCACAGGCCACCCCCGCCAGTCGCGCGGCGGCACTGGTGCCGGTGGCGACCCTCGTGCTGCTGATCCTGGCCGGTGTCGGTGCCGGCCTGCTGCGGCGCCGGCTACCCCCGGGTGGGGCGGTGCGCCTGGCGGTGCTCGCCGGGACCGGTTTTCTGCTGGCCGTCCTCGGGGTGCTCCCCGGCGGGGATGCCGCGCTGCGCTGGGCGGTGGCGCACCTGCCGGGCGCGGGGCTGCTGCGGGACGGGCAGAAGTTCCTGGCGCCGTACGCGCTGCTGCTGGTGGTGTGCGCGGCGTTGGGGGCCGAGCGGCTGGTGGCCCGGGTCGACCGGGAGGTGGCCGGGGTGGTCCTGGTCGGGTTGCTGTTCCTACCGGTGGCCGTCCTGCCGGACCTGGCGTTCGGCGGTGTCGGTCGGCTTCGGCCGGTGAGCTATCCGGCCGAGTGGCAGCGGGTGGCCGAGCACATCGAGGAGGAGCCGGGGGAGATCCTCGCCTTGCCGCTGAGCGCCTACCGGGCGTACCCGTGGAACCCGGGCCGGGTCGTCCTGGACCCGGCACCCCGCCTTCTGCCGGGAACCGTCCTGACCGACGACACGCTCCGGGTCGGCGACGTCGCGGTGGCCGGCGAGAACCCGCGCGTCGGTGAGATGCGCCGGGCGTTGGCCGAGGGGCGGCCGGTCTGGACCACGGGGGTGCGCTGGGTCCTGGTGCAGCACGAGGTCTCCGGCGAGGTCCACTCCCAGCTGCTCGGCGGCCTGGAGACGGTCCATGACGGGCCCTTCCTGACGCTGTACCGCAACCCGGAGACAGTGCTGCCACCGAGCCCGTCCGGACCGGCCCGACTGGCGGTGGTGACGGCCCTCGGCGGTGCCCTTCTGGTGGTCGTCGCTGCCGCCGTTTCGGCACTACACCGGCGAGCTACCGCGTGGTAACGTCCGCTCGCACGTCTCGCCATTGGAGGATTGGCATGCGTAGAGCTCTGACCCTGGTCGTGTCTGGCCTGGTGGCGGCGTTGCTGGGGATCCTGGCTCTCGGCGGGATCTCGGCCGCCGCGACCGCCACCGACGAGGAGGCCGCAAAGGAGGCCAAGCTCGTCTCGGAGGCGGCCAAGCGCGCCGGTAAGAAGGACCCGTACGCCCCCGCGGTTTACGGCGACAGGTAGGACGGCTCGCCCCGCTGCCGCACTGGGCGGGGCGACTCCACACCCTTGAGGATCGCCTCGAAGCGCCCACCCGCGGCCTGCCAGGTGAAGCTGGCGGCGTGCTCCCGGGCCTGGGCGCCCATCTCCCGCCGCAGCTCGTCCTGGTGCAGAAGCGTGCGCACCTTCATCAGGTAGTCGTCGATGTCGTCGGCCAGCAGGCCGGTACGCCCGTCGACGACCGCTTCGGCGACTCCGCCGGCTCCCCGGAACGCCACCGTCGGGGTGCCCGCCGAACCCGCCTCCACGATCGTGAGCCCCCAGCCCTCCTTGAGGGACGGGGTCAGGGCCACCCAGGCCGAGGCGAGCAGGGCGGCCTTCTCCTCCTCGGTGACGAAGCCGCGGAAGTCCACCCGCTCGGTGATGTCCAACTCTGCGGCGAGGTCCCGCAGGTGCGACTCCCACCAGCCCTGACCGGCGACCACCAGACGTAGTTGGGGCAGCTCGTCGGCGAGGGCCGCGACGGCCCGCAGGGCCACCTCCACCCGCTTGTGCGGCACCAGCCGGTTGAGCGTCACCAGCAGCGGGAACGTCGCCCGCTCGGCGTCGGTGTGGGGCATCGCCGGGGTGCCGTTGTGCACCACGGAAACCTGCTCCGGCGGCACGCCGAGCAGTGCCAACTCTCGGCGGGTCGCCTCGGAGACGGTGACGTACCGGCACCGCCGGTAGAGGCGTACGGCCAGCGACGACTCGATCCACCAGCCGAACCGGGCCGCCCACTGTGGAAGCACCACGGGCCACTGCTCGCGGTGCACGTGGTGGATCAGCTTGATTACCGGGCGTCGTGCCCAGAGCGGGGCGAGGAAGGGCAACCCGTTGCAGACGTCCACCAGGACGTCGGGCCGGCCGCCGCGGCGGGCCGCCAGCGGGCCGATGCCCAACGCGCCCCCGACGTAACAGAGCGCCGCCCAGAGATAGACGCTGTGTCGGCCGCCGCGCCGCACCATCCGTACACCCGCCTCGTTGACCTCGTCGGCCGGCGCCTGGCGGTGGGCGGCGCAGAAGAGAGTGGCGCGGAATCCGCGCGCCACCAGTTCGGCGGCGATCCGTTCGACGTACACCTCGGAACCGCCGCCCTCGGGGTTGCGGGTGTCTCGCCAGTTGAGGAACAACACGTGTCCGGGCATGCCGAAGCGACGCTCCACGCGAACCCTACTCTCAAGTAATTTAGCGACCCGCGTCACATTAGGGGCTGGTGTGCCGGCCGGCAATGCCCCGATGGGCCAGCGCTGGGCGCTACCCGCCGACCGTGGGCACCGCAGTGCCAGCCGCGACGGGCGGCGGCGTGGCGGCCGGTGCGGCCACGCCGCCGGCAGGGGTCCCGGGCGTCCGCCCACGCCCGGTGGATCGACGCCGACCCTGCGACCCGAGCAGTTGCAGGGGCCGCTCGACGCCGTAGTAGCTGACCGTGGCGTAGGCCAGACCGAAGACCATGGTGAGGGCGAAGGTGTCGAGTAGCCCGCCGGTGAACAGCGGTCGGTCGTCGACCAGGTAGATGAGTTCGATGACCATGGGGTGCCACAGGAACAGCCCGTACGAGACCGCGCCGAGCCACCGGGCGGACGAACTGCCGAAGACCTCCTTGGCCCGGCTCGCCCCGCCGAAGGCCACCGGGATCAGGATCAGCGCCGCGATCAACAGGTAGAGGGCCAGCTTGACGCCGAACTCGGCGGCCGTCGGCTCGCTGAGGTCGCGGGGGCCGGCGACCGGCGTCGTCGCGATCGCCATCAGGCCGACGGCGGCGGCCCAGCAGGTCACCGGCGCCGAGGCCAGGTCGTCCAGGACCCGGAAGGCCGCGGGCGCGGTCCCGGTGCGCAGGGCGACGTGCGCCGCCGCCAGTGCCATCCCGGTGCCGAACCAGGCGGCGTACGAGGGGAACCACATCGTGTGCAGGGCGGTGTCGAGCCAGCCGAGCCCCATCATGGCGAGCCACGCCGCGGTCAGCAGCGCGCTCCCGCTGACGATCACGACGGTCCGGACCGGACGCCAGGACCGGCCGACGGCGAGCACGGCGATCAGCGGCAGGAGCAGGTAGAACACGACCTCGGTGGCGAGACTCCAGGTCTGGCTGAGCCCCGCGCGCAACTGCCCGGGTTGGTAGATCTGGGCGAAGGTGAGGTGGCGGATCCAGTCGCCGAGGGACGCCTGCCCGTTCTGCGGCAGGACGATCAGGCAGACCGCGACCGCCAACCAGTAGGCGGGCAGGATGCGCAGGGCCCGCCGCCACAGGTAGCGCTCGGCGCCGGGTCGGGCCCGGCCCGTCGCGGCGTTGAGCGCCCACGGCCGGAACAGCAGAAACCCGGACAGTACGAAGAAGATGGCGACGCCGACGTCCAGCCGAGCCAGCCAACCGCCCCAGGCGGCGTTCATGGTGGCGGCGGTCTGGAACCCGACGTGGTGACCCACGACCGCCACCGCGCCGATTGCTCGCAGCGCGTCGAGGGCGGGAAGTCGGCCGGTTGCCGAAGGCTCCGAAACTGTTGGCGCGGCGGCTGTGGACATCTGGACATCCAGGGGGTCGCTTTGAAGGTGACCGGGGAGTAACCTCCCGCCATGTTAAGGATCGGGTGCCCCGGACAACAGGTCGTAGGGCGGCAGGTTACAGGAGGATGAGTGAAGCTTCGCGTGGGCGCCGCGCTCTTCGGGCTTGGCGTCTTATTGCTGGTCTTCGCGGCCGGGCTGCCGTTTTACGTGGCCCCCGCCGTGACCAAGCTCCCCTATGATCTTGAGCCGACGACGTCCGTCGCCGAGGCGAAGAACGCCAGGTTCCTGAAGATCACGGCAACCGGTAGCGCGGTGAGCATCGAGGTTCCGCAAGGCGACCTGGTGTCCAACGTGGAGGTCATTCCGCAGCCCGACGACACCAAGGATCGGCTGCCCGCGGACCTGAAGGGCGACGCGGTGATCTGGGACGTCTACCAGACGGTCCGGCGCACCGACAACCAGGACGTGGTCAGCCAGTACAGCACCGAGCTCGCGCTCGACCGGATCTCCGGTGCGGCCGCCTCGTGGAAGGACCAGTGGCTCAACGAGACCGGCGCGGACGGGACTCCGGTCGGCAACGTGAAGTACACCGGCCAGATCTACAAGTTCCCGTTCGGCACCGCCAAGCGCGACTACCAGGTCTTCGACCGTGACCTGAAGCGGGCCGTCCCGGCGAAGTTCGTCGGCACCGAGAAGATCAAGGGCATCGAGGCGTACCGCTTCGAGCAGCGGATCGAGAACGAGGTGCTGGCCACCCCGGAGAGCAGCATCCAGACGCTGGTCGGGAAGTTCGCGCCCGGCGCGACCAGCGGCGAGGTGGTCTACAGCAACATCCGTACGCTCTGGGTCGACCCGGTGACCGGCTCCTACGTGAACGTGCGGGAGCAGCAGCACAAGGAGTTGCGCCCCAACACCGGCACCCCCACCGTGCTGTTGGACGCGGACTTCAACTACACCGACGACACTGTCAGCCGCAGTGTCGAGACGGTCAAGGAAAACCGCTTCAAGATCGGCCTGATCAGTTTCTGGGGCCCGATCGTCGCTGGTGTCCTCGGTCTGATCGCTGTCGTCTTCGGGGTGTGGCTGGTGACCCGACCCGAGGGTGGGACGGCCCGGCACCGCGCCGAGCCGGCGGTGGACGACCCGACGCCGACCCGGGTGGACCAGGAGCCGGTACGCGACACGGACACCGTCGAGCAGCCCCGGCCGCAGCCGGTCGGCGGGCCACTGACCGACGAGATCCCGCCGGCATCCACGAACTGGAAATCGGAGGACCCGACGGTGCCGACCCAGCGTCCGGCTCCGGGCGAGGTGGAGCAGCGCTGACGCGCGTACGACCGGATGTACGACCGAGGGGTGGACCGCGACGCGGTCCACCCCTCGGTCGTCGGCAGCGCGCTCGCCTTCCCGGGTGAAGGGCGAGCGGTTTCGCCTCGCGGCGTGGCCGCGCGCGGCGACGGACTCGTCGTACCGTCGGCGCGCGCCGCCACCGCCCGGTCAGAGCCGGGCCAGCGCCCGGCGTAGCGGGTCGAGACCCAGGGCGCCCAGGTCCAACGCCTGCCGGTGGAACTCCCGCAGGTCGAAATCGGCGCCCTTGCGGGCCTTGGCGTCCTCGCGGGCCTGGAGCCAGATCCGCTCACCCACCTTGTACGACGGGGCCTGCCCCGGCCAACCCAGGTAGCGGTTCAGCTCGAAGCGCAGGTTCTCGTCCGGAACCCGGCAGTGCGCCCGCATGAACTCCCAGCCCAGCTCGGGCGTCCACCGTTCGCCCGGGTGGAACCCGAACGGATTGTCCTTCGGGATCTCCAGCTCCAGGTGCATGCCGATGTCAACGATGACCCGTGCCGCGCGCATCGCCTGGCCGTCGAGCATGCCCAGCTTGTCGCCCGGATCCTCCAGGTAGCCCAGCTCGTCCATCAGCCGCTCCGAGTAGAGCGCCCAGCCCTCACCGTGCCCGGAGACCCAGCAGAGCAGCCGCTGCCAACGGTTGAGCAGGTCGGCCCGGACGGCCGTCTGCGCCACCTGGAGATGGTGACCCGGCACGCCCTCGTGGTAGACCGTCGTCACCTCTCGCCAGGTGGAGAAGTCGCTGATGCCCTGCGGCACCGCCCACCACATCCGACCCGGGCGGGAGAAGTCCTCACTCGGGCCGGTGTAGTAGATGGCGCCGTCGCTGGTCGGGGCGAGGCAGCACTCGATGCGGCGGACCTGCTCGGGGATGTCGAAGTGGGTGCCGTGCAGCTCGGTGATCGCCTTGTCGGCCAGCGCCTGCATCCAGTCCCGGAATGCCTCCTTGCCCTGGATGGTCCGGGCCGGGTCGGCGTCCAACCTGGTCACGGCCTCGTCGACGGTGGCACCCGAGCCGGCGATGCGCCCCGCCACGACCCGCATCTCCTCCTCCAGGCGCGCCAGTTCGGCGAAGCCCCAGGCGTACGTCTCGTCCAGGTCGACCTTCGCGCCGAGGAAGTACTGCGAGGCGAGCTCGTAGCGCTCCCGGCCGGCGGCCTGCTTGTCCCGCCCGTGCGGGGCCAGCTCGGTACGCAGGAACTGGCCGAACTCGGCGGTAGCCGCGGTCGCCGCCGCCGCGCCCCGACGCAGTTCCGAGCCGAGTGTGCCCTCCGCCCCGAGCCGCTCGACCAGCCCGTGGAAGAAGTTGTCACCGGTCGGGTCGACCCAGATGTCACACTGCTTGGCCACCTCCACCAACTGCACCTTCGAGCTGACCTCGCCGGCGGCGAGCGCCTCCCGCAGCGTGGTCTTGTAGCCCTCCAGCGCGGCGCCGAAGCCGTTGAGCCGGGCGGCGATGTTGGCCTGGTCGTCGCTGGTCGCGGTGGGCATCAGGTCGAACACCATGCGGATCTCGTGCAGCCCGCTGGTGATCACGCTGACCTCGCTGGTCACCTCACCGGCGTCGTACCGGGCGAGGTCCAGCCCGAGCCGCTCCTGCATGGCCTCCTTGGCGGTCCGTTCCGATTCGGTCTCCGGCTCGGTCACCTCCAGCTCGGCCAGGGTCCGGCGGGTGAGGTCCGCGCGCGCCCCGTAGCCGTCGGGCGAGAGGTCGTCGAGCTGGTCGTCATGGCCGGCGATGCCGACGAAGGTCGCGCCGGTGGGGCTCAACGGCGCCCACTCGGCCACGTAGCGGTTGGCGAGTTCATCAATTCGTCCCACGCTGCGACCCTACGTGACCACCCCACCCCCGTGTCGCGGACGTTTGCCGTGTTGGAGCTGCGGGTTCAGGCACGGCGTGATCGCCGAAAGGCGCGCGACTTTGTCGGACGTTTGCGGCAGAGTGTCAGGGGTGACCACCGATACCACTCCTGACAAAGCGCCGGTCCGCGCCTGGCTGCCCGGCTTCGTCGCCCTCGCCGCGATCTGGGGTTCCAGCTTTCTCTTCATCAAGGTCGGGGTGGCCGAGCTGCACCCGGTCCACCTCACCCTCTACCGGGTCGTCGCCGGCGCGTTGACTCTGCTGGTTGTCCTCGCCGTGCTGCGCGACCGGCTGCCCCACGAGCCCCGGGTCTGGGCGCACCTGACCGTCGTCGCCGCCTTCGGCGTGGCAGTGCCGTTCACGCTCTTCGGCTACGGCGAGCAACGGGTCGAGTCGATGCTGGCCGGCATCTGGAACGCGACCACGCCGTTGATCGTGCTGCCGCTGGCGGTGCTGGTCTTCCGCACCGAGCGGCTCACAGTGCGCCGCGCGGTCGGGCTCGGGTTGGGCTTCGTCGGGGTGCTGGTGGTGCTCGGCGTCTGGGAGGGCATCGGCGGGGCGCACTTCACCGGGCAGCTCATGTGCTTCGGCGCGGCGGCCTGTTACGGCGTGGCCATCCCGTACCAGAAGCGGTTCGTCGCCGACAGCGCGTACTCAGGCTTGTCGCTCTCCACCGCGCAACTGCTGCTCGCGGCCGCGCAGCTGGCCATCGTCGCCCCCTTCGTCGCCGGCCTGCCGCCGCTGCCCACCGAGCTGTCGGCGGGGGTGGTGGCAAGTGTGCTGATCCTCGGCGCGCTCGGCACCGGGCTCGCGTTCGTGATCAACATGCGCAACATCCGGGTGGCCGGCGCGAGCACCGCGTCCACCGTCACGTACCTGGTCCCGATCTTCGCGGTGCTGATCGGTGCGCTGGCGCTCGACGAACGACTCAACTGGCACCAGCCGGTCGGCGCGCTGATCGTGCTGCTCGGGGTCGCGGTCTCGCAGGGAATGTTCAGTCGTCGCCGGAGCACCCCGGTCGTCGGCGTCGGCGCACCCGCCACACCCGCCGCCGAACCCGCGCGCAGCTGACAGACCACAGTGTCGACCAGCGCGGGGATCAGGTCCGGCTGTGCGTCCAGGCCACCAGTTGCTCCGCCGACCAGGTGTTGATCACGCGGTCGGCGGGGACGCCGCAGAGAGCGGCGCGCTCACAGCCGAACCGTTGCCAGTCGAGTTGGCCGGGCGCGTGCGCGTCGGTGTTGATGGCGAACCGGCAGCCGGCCTCCAGGGCCCGACGGATCAGGCGCTTCGGCGGGTCCTGCCGCTCCGGCCGAGAGTTGATCTCGACGGCGGTGTCGTGCTCGACGCAGGCGGCGAAGACGGCGTCCGCGTCGAAGTCGCTCTCCGCCCTGGTCCGCGCGCGGTGCCCCCGATCGCCCGGACCGGTCACCCCGGCCGGGCGGGACGACACCATCCGGCCGGTGACGTGCCCGAGGATGTCCAGGTGCGGGTTGGCGACCGCCTTGAGCATGCGCCGGGTCATCTTCGACCGCTCGTCCTTCAGGCCGCTGTGCACCGAGCCGACCACCACGTCGAGCCGCGCCAACAGGTCGTCGTCCTGGTCCAGGGAACCGTCGGCGAGGATGTCCACCTCGATCCCGGTGAGGATCCGGAACCCCTCGGGCAGCGCCGCGTTCACCTGCGCCACATGGTCGAGCTGCCGGCGCAGCCGCTGCGCGGTCAGCCCCCGGGCCACCGTCAGCCGGGGCGAGTGGTCGGTCAGCACCAGGTACTCGTGGCCCAACTCCACCGCGGCCAAGGCCATCTCCTCGATGGGTGAGCCGCCGTCGGACCAGTCCGAGTGGGTGTGACAGTCGCCGCGCAGGGCGGCGCGGAGCGCCGTGGCCTCGGCGTCCAGGTCGCTGCCCTCGGTCGCCACCAGGCGGCGGAGATAGACCGGTTCCTCACCGGCGAGGGACTCCGCCACGCAACGGGCCGTGACGTCACCGACCCCGGCCAGGTCGGTGAGCGTGCCGTTGCCGGCCCGTTCGGTCAGCTCAGCCGCAGGCAGGCCGGCCAGCGCCTTCGCCGCCGACCGGAACGCGCGTACCCGGTAGGTGGCCTCGTTCGCCCGTTCCAGCAGGAAGGCGATCCGGCGCAGGTCGGCGATGGGATCTCTCGCGCGAGCCATGTCAGGGCGCCTTCGGGCAACCGTGCTGGCGTTGCCACGCGGTGACCTCGGTGGCCGGCTCCCGGTTGCCGCCGCGCCGCCAGGAGTCCAGATAACGCGCCGGCCAGATCACCCCGCGCCGGATCCACCAGCCGTCCTTGCCCGCGCACGCCGGCGAGATGCCGAAGTGCACATGGCACACGTTGTTCGCGTTGCCCGTGCGGCCCACCTTGCCGAGCTGCTGCCCGGCGCGGACCCGCACCCCGGCGTCGACCCCGTCGCTCACGACGCTCAGGTGCGAGCCGTAGTAGCGCACCCCGTCGTCCCCGAGCAGGGCGACGGACAGGCCGCCGTTGTCCGGGCCCTGCGGCCCACGCTTGCGGTACCGGTCCACTCGGCTCACCTCCAGCACCGTCCCGTCGGTCACCGCAACGAACGGCTCACCGCAGTCGGCGAAGAGGTCCGTCGCCGGGTACGCCCCGTGCGTCGGGTGGTAGTCGACGTCGTCGGCGCGTACCGGAAAGACATGCTTCAGCCCGGTGCGGGGTGCCGCCGCCGACGGCCTGGCCGACGACGGCGCCGGGGAACTCGGATCGGTCGCCGCCGGCGTGGGCGGCGGCTGCGACGCCGGCTGGTCGGCGGTCGCCCAGACCGAAGGTGGCGTCGGCGCTGCGCCGTCGGGCACCCCCGGCCGGGTGGTCGCGCAGCCGGCGGCCAGCACCGGGGCGAGCAACAGCAGGATCGGGTACGCCGGACGAGCGCGGCGGCTGATCGTCGGCGAGGACATCCGGTCATCCTGGCAGAGCCGGTACCGTGGGCACGAGCGGCACGCGTGAGGGAGGGCAGCGACGGTGACCATTGCCCGACCCGAACCTGGCCCCGATTTCGGCGCCGCCCGCCCCGTTGCGCGTGCCCCGTCGGGTCTCTTCCCCTCCGGGCCACCGCCACGGCCCACCTACCGCGAGCCGCACCCGGTCACCGGCGGTGGTGTCGCCGCCGGAGGCGGCGTCGCGGCCGGTTGGCTGCTGCTGTTCGGCCTGCTCGGCACCGACGTGGCCAGCTACGCCTGGTGGACGGTGTTCGCCGGCCTGCTGGCCTGGGCCACCGCCCTGGTACTGATCCGTTTCGGCGACCGAGGGGTGGCCACCGGGGTCGCCATCGTCACGGCGGGTGGTTGGAGCATCGCCGCCGCGGTGGTGGCGGTCCGCTGGGCCACCAGCGGTGACTGGCCGCTGTGGTGACCGGCGCGGACGGGCGTCGAAACGGTGCCCGGTGACTGCACCGAGTGCCCGGTTGGATGCGTAGCGAACGCCGTCTTGACGTGGCCGCCGAGACTCGGCACGCTCGCAACTATGGCCTGGACCACTCCCCGGCAGGATCCTGATCGCAATCGCCGTCGACTGCAGTTGCTGGCCGAGTTGGCGGGCGCCCGGGCGGTCCGCCAGCGCAGCCGACCGCAGCGGCAGCGCACCGAGCGTCTGCGCCAGCTCATCGCCACCCGCCGTCGAGTCGTCGGCTGATTCGACTTTGTCAGGAATGACCCGCCCTTCGGGGCGTTGACGGGTCGCCCGCCGACCCGACCGGCTAACGTGCACGCGTAACGAGTCGACGCTGTGTCGAGGCTATTTGGGGGGACCGTGTCGTACTTCGCTGCGGCCGTGGTGCGCGACGACAGTGGCTGGACCGCCGCCGAGGTCAGCCTGCGTGGCGCCGCCGACATCGACGAGGTTGCCGACCGGCTGCGTGACGTCGACCAGGAGGCCGACGTGTCGCTGCTCTTCGTCGAGGCCGACGACGCGTACCTGGTCATCCTGCGCCTGGACGAGGGCGAGGACCTGCGGGTCTTCGGTTCGGACTCCGCGTACGCGGAGGAGTCGCAGCTCGGGTCGCTGCTGGTCGGTGACCTGAAGACCTCGGTCACGGGGCTCGACGGTGACGACGAGCCACGCCCGGTGAGCACCGGCGACGAGGAGAGCGAGCAGCCCGTCGTCGACCCGGAGGCCGATCCGGTCGGCGACGCCGACCTGCTGGCCAACCTGGGCATCTCCGCGCAGAAGCTGCTGACCCTCTGCACCCACGAGGGAATGATGCCGGCGGACGTCACCGCCGAGATCTGCCAGGTGCTCGGCTGCGCCGACGAGGTCGAGGAGCTGCGTGAGGTCTGAGCCGGCCGACGCCACCGATCCTTCGCTGGAGTCGATCCGACCGGGCCAGCCGACCCCCGGCGCGGTGCGCCGCGCCGGGCCCGGCGCGCACGAGGGCCTGGCCGACCTGGGCGAGGTCGGCCGACGACAGCGGCACGAGCTGTGGATGCGCCGCGCCCTGGAGGTGGCCGTCGCCGGTCCACCCGTCGACGACACGGTCAGCACCGACGTCGACGACGTGCCGGTGGGGGCGGTGCTCTACGGGCCGGACGGCACCGAGTTGGCCACCGGACGCAACGAACGCGAGCTGACCGGCGACCCCACTGCCCACGCCGAGGTGCTGGCCCTGCGCCGGGCCGCCGAGCGCACCGGTCGGTGGCGGCTGGACGGCTGCACCCTGGTGGTCACCCTCGAACCGTGCACCATGTGCGCCGGGGCGCTGGTGCTGGCCCGGGTCTCCACTGTCGTGTTCGGCGCCTGGGAGCCCAAGACCGGCGCGGCCGGATCACTCTGGGACGTGCTGCGGGACCGTCGGCTCAACCACCGCCCCGAGGTCTACGGCGGGGTGCTGGAGGCCGAGACCGCCACCGTCCTGCGCGCGTTCTTTCGCTGAGGCCGGATTACCGGTCAGGCCGGCGGCAGGGTGACAGTGACGACCAGACCGCCGCCCGGTCGGGGCTGCGCCTCGGCGGTGCCGCCGTGCGCCCGGGCCACCGCGCGGACGATGGACAGCCCCAACCCGAAGCCCCGCGCGCCGACGACCCGCTCCCGCGACAGCCGACGGAAGGGCTGGAACATCGTCTCGACGTCGTAGCCGGGGACGACCGGGCCGGTGTTGGTCACGGTGAGGGTGGGTCGGCCGGAGACCAACCCGGTGCGCACCTCCACCCACCCGTCGGCGGGCAGATTGTGGCGCAACGCGTTCTCCACCAGGTTGAACGTGAGCCGCTCCAACAGCACCGGGTCGCCGCTGGTGGGCGCCGGGGCCAGGGCCCGCCGGACCGGCACGCCGGGTATCTGCTTCCCGGCCTGGTCGGTCGCGTGCGCGCAGACCTCGGCCAGGTCGATCGGCGTACGCTCGGTCAGCTCGTTCTCCGAGTCGGCCAGGGTCAGCAGACCATCGATCAGCCGCTCGTGTCGTTCGTTGACCGCCAGCAGCGACTCGCCCAGTCGACGGGTCTCCGCCGAGGCGTCCGGACGGGTGATGGCCAGCTCCACCAGGGCACGGTTGAGCGCCAGCGGCGTGCGCAGCTCGTGCGAGGCGTTCGCCACGAATCGGCGCTGCCCGTCGAAGGAGCGGTCCAGCCGTTCCAGCATCTCGTCGAAGGTGTCGGCGAGTTCGCGTACCTCGTCGGGAGGTCCGGTGAGCGCGATCCGCTCGTGCAGGCCACGGCCGGCGGTGTCCGCGCCGGCGATCCGGCGGGTCGTGCCGGTGATCTGGAGCAGGGGTTGCAGGGCCCGACCGGCGAGCAGCCAGCCGAACGCGATCGCCACCGTCGACACCACGATCAACGCGATGCCGCCCTGGGTGAGCAGCGACTCCAACGCGTTGCGCTTCGCCTCGTCCTGGACCTGCTGGAGCAGGTCGCGCACAGTGTCGATGTTCTGCCCGCTGGGCGTCGTGGGGCTGGTCTTCGGCAGGTCGCTCAGTTTCACCCCGAACGGCTGCGGCATGCGCTGATCCACGAGCACGTACGTGACGGCCAGCAGGACCACGCCGGCCAGCAGGAAGAGCCCGCCGTAGATGAGGGTGAGCCGAGCGCGGATCGTGAGGCGTTTCATCGGATCTGGTACCCCGCCCCCGGGATCGTCTCGATCACCGGCGGGTCGCCGAGTTTGCGGCGCAACTTCATCACGGTCACCCGAACCACGTTGGTGAACGGGTCGATGTGCTCGTCCCAGGCGCGTTCCAGCAGGTCCTCGGCGGAGACCACCGCACCGTCGGCGCGCAGCAACTCGGCGAGCACCGCGAACTCCTTGCGGGACAGCGCCACGTGCCGGTCGTCCCGGCGTACCTCGTGCCGGGCCGCGTCGAGCTGGATGCCGGCGCGGCGCAGCGTCGGCGGTGCCGCCGGGCGGGCTCGCCGGGTCAGCGCGTGCACCCTCGCCGACAACTCCACCAGCGCGAATGGCTTGGTCAGGTAGTCGTCGGCACCGAGCGCCAACCCCGCCACCCGCTCCCGGACCGCCGCCGCCGCGGTCAGCATCAGGACCCGGGTCTCCCCGCCCGCGGCCACGATCGCCCGGCACACGTCGTCGCCGTGCACCACCGGCAGGTCCCGGTCCAGGACCACCACGGCGTACTCGTTGACGCCGAGCCGTTCCAACGCGGCGTCCCCGTCGTACGCCACGTCGACGGCGAACGACTCCCGACGCAGCCACTCGGCGATGGCGTCCGCCAGCACGGTCTCGTCCTCGACCACCAGCACTCTCACCCCTCCATGGTGCTCGGGGCGCGGTAACGGCGGCATAACCGCCGACGGTAACGCCGGGGATACGCGCGCTGCCGTGCACTGGGTGCCGACGTCCGACGAGTCGCGTCGGACCCTCAGCGGAGGTGGACACCATGCGGCGACTGTTACTCGCGACACCTGTCCTGCTCGCCCTGGCGCTGGCCGGGTGTGGCGCGGGAGACGACGACGGCGGCGGGGTGGCGACCGCCGGCGGGGCGTCGACAAGCGCCACGGCGAGCGGTGTGCCGGTCAGCGATGCGGACCGGCAGCTCGCCTTCGCCCGGTGCATGCGGGAGAACGGGGTGGACATGCCCGACCCCGAGGCGGGCGGGCGTCCCAACTTCAAGTTCGGTGCGGACGTGGACCAGCAGAAGGTCCAGGCGGCCATGGAGAAGTGCCAGGACAAGCTGCCCAACGGCGGGCAGGGACCGCAGCTCAACCCCGAGCAGGCCGAGCAGATGCGCACGTTGGCCAGGTGCATGCGGGAGAACGGGGTGCCGGACTTCCCGGACCCGGACGCCGACGGGCGGGTCCGGATCGGGACGCAGGGCAATGCGATCAACATCGGCGACCCGGCCATGAAGGCCGCGATGGAGAAGTGCCGGCAGCACGCGCCGCAGTTCGGGGGTGGCCGGTGACCGTCGCCATCCGACGCTCACGGTTGCGCGCCGCCGTCACCGGCGGCGTGGTCCTGCTGGTCGCCGCCGTCGGCGTGGTCGCCGCGGTGGGCTTCGGCGGCGGCACCGACGGGGGCCGGGCCCAGGCCGGCAGCGTGCCACCCGCCACCGCCACCGTCACCCGGCAGACCCTCGCCGACTCGGAGACCGCAGACGGTGAACTGGGGTACGGCGCGACGCGTACCGCCACGGCGAAGCTCAACGGCACCGTCACCGCGCTGGCGGCCACCGGGTCGACGGTACGGCGGGGCAAGGCGCTCTACCTGGTCGACAACGAGGAGGTGGTGCTGCTCTACGGCGGGTTGCCCGCGTACCGGACCCTCGCCCCGGGGGTGGAGGGGCCCGACGTCGCGCAGTTCGAACGGAACCTCGGTGCGCTGGGCTACACCGGCTTCACCATCGACGACGAGTACACCGGCGCTACCGCCGACGCGGTCCGGGACTGGCAGGAGGACCTGGGCCTGACCGAGACCGGTCGGGTCGAGCCGGGGCGGGTCGTGTACGCCGACCGGGAGGTCCGGGTGGAGAGCCACCAGGTCGACGTCGGCGATCTCGTCCAGCCCGGCAAGGCGGTGCTGACGTACACCGGCACCGGTCGGGTCGTCACCGTCGAGTTGGACGTGGACGAACAGCGGTTGGCCAAGCGCGACGCGAAGGTCACCGTGCGGCTGCCGGACGGCGCGACGGTGCCGGGCACGGTCAGCACTGTCGAGACGGTCGTCCAGGCCGGCGCGGCCGGCGCCAACGGGCAGGCCGGCGAGGCCGAGACGACGATCGAGGTGACGGTCGCGGTGACCGACCCGAAGGCCCTCACCGGCTTCGACCAGGCCAGCGCGGACGTCACGTTCACCGTCTCGGAGCGCCGCGACGTGCTCACCGTGCCGGTGGCGGCTCTGTTGGCGCTGGCCGAGGGCGGCTACGGCGTTCAGCTCGCCGATGGCGACGCGAGCCGCGTCCTCGCGGTGACCACCGGGTTGTTCGCCGACGGACGGGTGGAGGTCTCCGGGACGGGCCTCACCGAGGGCACGACGGTGGTGGTGCCGAGGTGAGCAGCGAGGTGATCGTGCTCGACCGGGTCAGCAAGCGGTACGCCGGTGGCGTCGTCGCGTTGGACGAGGTGTCGCTGCGGGTCGGTCACGGCGAGTTGGTCGCGATCGTCGGTCCATCCGGATCGGGCAAGTCGACCATGTTGCACCTGATCGGCACCCTGGACCAGCCGTCGTCGGGCAGCGTGCTCATCGACGGGTACGACGCGGCGAAGCTGACCGACCGGGAGCTGTCCGCGCTGCGGGCCACCCGGATCGGCTTCGTCTTCCAGCAGTTCCACCTCGCCCCCGGCGTTCCGGTCGTCGACAACGTGGCCGACGGGTTGCTCTACTCCGGCGTACCGCTGCGGCGGCGGCGCGAACGGGCGGAGGCCGCGTTGGTCCGGGTCGGCCTGGGCCACCGGTTGGGGCACCGGCCGCACGAGCTGTCCGGTGGGGAGCGGCAGCGGGTGGCAGTGGCCCGCGCGGTGGTCGGCGAGCCGGCGGTGCTGCTGGCCGACGAGCCGACCGGCAACCTGGACTCGCACTCCGGTGCCGGGGTGTTGGAGTTGCTGCACGATCTGCACCGGGCCGGCACCACGGTCGTGGTGATCACTCATGACCGGGAGATCGCGGGAAGTCTGCCCCGGCAGGTGCGGATGCGCGACGGCGCGGTGCGGCACGACTCGGCCCTCGTGTCGGGCGGGGTCGACTGATGGCGACGTTGACCCCGGCCCGACTGCGGCCGATGGACGTCATGCGCGTCGGTGGGGTGGGGCTGCGGACCCGCCCGCTGCGGGCGTTCCTCTCCGCGTTGGGCATCGCGATCGGCATCGCGGCGATGATCGCGGTGGTCGGCATCTCCTCGTCGTCCCGGGCCGAGTTGGACCGGGCGCTCGACGCGCTCGGCACCAACCTGCTCACCGTCGAGCCGGGCACCACCCTGTTCGGCGCGGACGCGCAACTGCCCGAGGAGTCGATCGCGATGATCGGGCGGATCGGCCCGGTGACCGAGGTGTCCGCCACCGGGCAGGTGCCCGACGCCAAGGTGTACCGCTCGGACCGGATCGCGGCGGCGGAGACCGGTGGCATCGCCACCCGGGCGGCCCGACTGGACCTGCTCGGCACCGTGGGAGCCGAGGTGACCACCGGCACCTGGCTCAACGAGGCGACGGCCCGCTACCCGGCGGTCGTGCTCGGCGTCACCGCCGCGCAGCGGCTCGGGATCACCTCGGCGGACCCGCAGGTGCAGGTGTGGTTGGGTGGGCGACCGTTCACCGTGGTCGGCACCCTCGCCGCCGCACCGCTCGCTCCGGAGTTGGACACGTCGGCGTTGGTCGGCTGGGCGGCGGCGGCCGAGTACCTGGGCTTCGACGGTCACCCGACCACCGTCTACACCCGGGCGCAGGAGTCGCAGGTCGACGCGGTCCGGTCGGTGCTCGGCGCGACCACCAACCCGGAGGCGCCGAACGAGGTCGAGGTGTCCCGGCCCTCGGACGCGCTGGCCGCCGCCGAGGCGACCGACGACGCGTTCACCGGCCTGTTGCTGGGCCTGGGCGCTGTCGCCCTGCTGGTCGGCGGGGTCGGCGTGGCGAACACGATGGTGATCTCGGTGCTCGAACGCCGAGCCGAGATCGGCCTGCGCCGGTCACTCGGCGCCACCCGTGGTCAGGTACGGGCCCAGTTCCTCACCGAGTCGCTGCTGCTCTCCGCGCTCGGCGGGATCGGTGGGGTCGTGCTGGGCATCCTGGTCACCTCGGGCTACGCGCTGTCGCAGGGCTGGCCGACAGTGGTGCCGGCCTGGGCGATGCTCGGCGGGGTGGGCGCGACGGTGGTCATCGGCGGCTTCGCCGGCCTCTACCCGGCGGTGCGCGCCGCCCGCCTCGCGCCGACCGAGGCGCTGGCCGCCGTCTGACGTGCTGGCCGCCGTCTGACTATCCGCGGCCCGGCGCTCTGATGCGAAAGAGCGTGATGACTGTGAGGCATCACTATGACTCACAGTCATCACGCTCTTCGCGGCATTGCCGCCCGAAGGGGTCAGGCGATGATCGTGTCGAGGGCGATCTCGACCATCTGGCTGAAGGTCTGCTCGCGCTCCTCCGAGGTGGTCTTCTCACCGGTCTTGATGTGGTCGCTGACGGTCAGCACGGTCAGCGCGCGGGCCTTGAACCGGGCGGCGATCGTGTAGAGCGCCGCCGACTCCATTTCCACCGCCAGCACGCCGTAGTCGGCGAGGGTGTCGTACAGGTCCGGCCGGTCGGTGTAGAAGGCGTCCGCCGCCAGGATCGGCCCCACGTGCATGGTGATGCCGCGCCGCTCGGCCACCTCGACCGACGTACGCAGCAGCCCGAAGTCGGCCACCGGGGCGTAGTCGATCAGCCCGTCGAAGCGCATCCGGTTCATGTTCGAGTCGGTGGACGACCCGATCGCGGCCACCACGTCCCGCAGTTGCAGGTCGGTGCTGAGGGCGCCGCAGGAGCCGACCCGGATCAGCGTCTTCACGCCGTACTCGTTGATCAGCTCGTGGGCGTAGATGGAGGCCGATGGCATGCCCATGCCGGAGCCCTGGACGGAAACCTCGACGCCGTTCCAGCGGCCGGTGAAGCCCAGCATGCCCCGAACCGTCGAGTAGCAGGTGGCGCCCTCGAGGTAGGTCTCCGCGATCCACTTGGCCCGCAGGGGGTCACCCGGCATCAGGACCCGCTCAGCGATCTCGCCCGGCTTCGCGCCGATGTGCGTACTCATGGCAAAGATCCTGCCAGGCCGGCCCGGGCGATACCGGTTCGGCGTCGGAACCGGCGGTCCTGTACCCTCGTCGGCGGTGGCGTGTCCGAGCGGCCTAAGGAGCACGCCTCGAAAGCGTGTGAGGGTTAACGCCCTCCGAGGGTTCAAATCCCTCCGCCACCGCTCTGTAGTGCCGAAACGCCCGGTCGATCCGCGAGGATCGGCCGGGCGTTTTCGCGTCAGAGCTGCTGCTCGCCGCCGTCGACGAACAGCTCGCCGCCGGTCATGAAGCTGCTCTGGTCCGAGGCGAGGAAGAGCGCGGCGTTGGCGATCTCGTCCGGGTGTGCCATGCGCTGCATGGGCACGGTCGAGGTGATGGTCTTCAGCAGCCCGGGGGCCTCCGGCGTCAGGGTTACGAGGGGGCCCTCGCCGACCGGCTCGCCCGCGCCGTCGCCGACGGTGACCTACCCGCGCAGGCCGACCCGGTCGCGCTCGCCCGCTTCGTCATGATCGTCACCGAGGGGCAGGCGGTGCATGCCTCCGCCGGGGTCAGCCGGGAGGCCCTGCGGCAGGCCGCGGAGATCGCGCTCGCCGGTTTCGCCGCCGCGTCCGGGGCGCGCCCGCCGGAGCAGGCCACCGACCCGGTCTGAGCGACGACCCTCCGTCGAGACACGACGATCCGTTATGGACTGATGTGCCGCGATGGGTCGACCCGGCTCAGCACGGGCCGATTCCCTCGATGAAGAGGCGGCGGGCCCAGTCCGCGTACCCGGCGATGGTTTTTCGGACCGTGCGCCCGTCGTGCAGGAACAGGTACGCGCGGTCGCCGTTGCGGGCCAGTAACCCGTCGAGCCGGTGCGTCCCCTGTGGAGCCCGTAGTCGGCTGACCTCCGGGTAGCGGTCCCAGACCTCGTGGACGGGCGAGCCCGCCGTTATGCCCTCCGGTGTCCGCATCGGGTCGCCGACCCAGAGCAGCACGAGTTTGTCCTCCACGAAGACCGGGCTGACCGTGTCGTGGCCAGCAAGCATTGGCCCGCAGGCGTCCAGGCTGGTACGCAGGATGCCGCGTCGGGTCAGCTCGTCCTCGGTGGTGCCGAACTCGATATTGCTGAGGCCGTTCAGGTCGATGATCTCCACGTTGCCGGCGGGCCGGCCGTTCGGAATCGACCTGGTAGGCGGTACGCCGCTGCCCGCGATCGAGGCAGCCGTCAACAGCGTGGCGATAAACGCAAATTGTCGCAATTTCATGGAATCCCCCAGTCCCCAACGGAACGGGAGCGTTCAGGTTGCTGCCGAGCGGCGGATTACTGGTTTTCCCACTGTTCGACCAGCTCGTCCCAGTAGTCGGCGCTGAGTCGACGCCGCCCGTGCGCCAGCCAACCCTCGGTGCTCCGCTCCAGGTGCAACCCCAGTTCGGCGAACGGGTCGATCCAGGTGCCGGGCTCCACGCCGAGCTGACCCAGCGCGCCGTTGATCGGCCACTGTTCGCGCGACATGTCCAACTCGTCGTCGAAGTGCGGCCCCCAGGACAGCGCCCCGCCCAACCACACCGCCGCCGACTGGTAGCCGACCCCACCACCGAACTCCGCCTCCAGATAGGCCACCGGCCCCGACTGTGACCAGCGGCTCAGCACCTCGACCAGCGCCGTCGACAACACCAGGCCGAACGGGCGCGCGGCGCTCCGGTCGTCGGTGGCGAAATCCGGCAACGACCCGGTCAGTTCGATCACCAACTGCGGGGTGACCGGCAGCAACGCGAAGTCCTGACGCAGCCCGCCGAGGACCGCGTGATCCAGCTCGGCGGTCTGCTCGCGGAGCAGTTCGACGTCCGCGACCACCGCGCTGAGCTGGTAAGCCATGGAACCTCCGTTCGTCCACAGCCTGTGGATAGAACATGTGTACGACGGATTCCGGGCCAACCCGTCGGTCCCCGGACCGTACCCGGCCGGCGGGGGCAGTTTGCCCGCCGGGACCCGTTGTACGGTCCTGTCATGGCTGACCAGTTGAGCGTCCCCGGTATGCCGTCTCCGCTCGTGTCATCGCCCGACGGGCTCTGGCGGGTGGACGAGGTGGCCGGTGCTGTGACGGTGTCGGCACAGCCACGCACCGACATCTTCATCGACCCGAGCGGCGGCGCGGGTCAGGACGCCGCGCAGCCCGCCCTCAACGCGGCGACGCTGCTCGCTGACCTGCCTCCGGAGGGGGACTTCCAGTTCAGTGCCCGCGTCACGGTGGCTTTCGCCGCGACCTTCGACGCCGGGGTGCTCCTGATCTGGCGGGACGAACGGTGCTGGGGCAAGTTGTGCTTCGAGTTCTCACCCGAGGCCGAGCCGATGATCGTGTCGGTCATCTGCCGGGGTGTCGCCGACGATGCGAACGCCTTCGTCGTGGCCGGCCGGTCGGTGTGGCTGCGGGTCTCGCGAATCGGTCGGGTCTACGCCTACCACGCCTCGCTCGATGGCAGGATCTGGCAGTTGATCCGGGTGTTCAGCTTCGACGGTGACACGGCCCGCGACCGGATCGGCTTCGCCGGTCAGTCACCGACCGGCGAGGGGTGCGACGTGACCTTCGACAACATCAGCTTCCGACCGGAACGCCTGGCCGACCTCCGCGACGGCTCCTGAGGTCCGGGTCGCGTGTCCACAGCCTGTGGATAGAACATGTGTACGACGGCTGGAGGTCCGCGTCAGTCGAGGACTGGTGTCGATCGACCGCTCTGCACGGTGTACGCGCCCGCAGGGATCACGCCACGGTTCGTGGGAGTCAGCGTCAGCGAGACGACGCCACCGGGCAGCACGCGCGCGCTCTCCTCGGAGGCGAATGTCGCGGGCGTCGTTCCCTCGGGAAACAGGCGTTTTCCGGTGCCGACCACGACGGGGTACTGAAGTAGCCGGTAGATGTCGACAAGCCCGGCCTGGTGCAGCTCCTGTACGAGTTTCCAACTGCCGTGGACCTGGAGCTCTTTGCCGGGGAGCGCTTTGAGTCGGCGCACGTTGTCGACGACGTCGGTGCGGAGGACCGTGGTCGGGCTCCAGTCGGCCTCCCCGTCGGTCAGCGTCCTGCTGGCGACGTACTTCGGCAGCGTGTTCAGCTTGGCCGCGATCAGGTTGCCAGGCGCGGTGACCTTGGGCCAGTACCCGCCGAGCAGGCCGTAGCTCGTGCGGCCGAAGAGGAAGGCGTTCGCCTCCCGAAACCAGCCCTCAACGACCTGGTTGGTGTGCACAGATGCGTGCGGGACGAGCCAGCCGCCGCGGTCGAAGCCGCCCGAGCGGTCCTCGTCGGGGGCTCCCGGTCCTTGCATGATCCCGTCGAGGCTGACGAAGACGTTGACGCTGAGCAGCACAGTTCTCCTCCGGATTCCGGTTCTGGGGCAGCCGCCGGGGCGGCCGGAGAACGGACGTTAGCTGCCTGGCCACGGGCCGGTCTTGTACAGGAACGACATCGACGCGCCGTCGACCGCCCGTAGCCCTCCCGCGGTGCGCCCGACGTAGCGCCGCAGAGAGTGGGCCAGGTGCGCCTGGTCGAAGTACCCCATCGTCTCGACGACAGTGCTCCAGCCGAGCCCGTCGCGAAGCATCGTGGCCGCGGCGTTCACGCGGTCGATCTGCGTCACGGCAGTGCGCGAGAGGCCGGTTATCGCGCGGTACTGCCGTTGAAGCGTTCGATCGGACGGCTGGTCCGCGGGGTGCCCGGCGAAGCACTTCAGGCGTGACCGCACCAGCAGACCCGCGTCCCGCAGCCGCCGGACGAACTGCTCGACGTTCTCGTACATCGGCGCTTCCCAGTCCTCGCCGCCGAGGACTATCCGACCCGAGTCCGTCACCGGGAAGGGCACGTACCCGTCGACGATCGAGGCTGCGGGGTACGGCCGAAGAACCGTGCCGAGCGTGAGCCGGATGCCGAAGAACTCGGCGTCCGGCGGGACCGGTGCCGTGGTCGCCCTGGTCTCCGGCCCGCGCAGGTTGACGAGTAGCTGCCCCTGCATCCGCGTGAATATCAGTTGGCAGCACGTGCGCGCCGCCGATGTCATCGTGTCTTCCGCGTCGCTGCGGGTACGCCACACACGATCGGCCATGTCCGTGTCTGTCTCGGTGTCACGATGCGCGAATCGCAAGCTCAAGGCCTCTCCACCCAGCTCCGTGACTCCGCCACCTCCGTGAAGAGATCGACCGACTGCCGGTGGGACAGCGCCTCCCCGCCCACGTTCTCCCATGCCGCCATCATGGCCGCGATGTCGTCGGGGTCGCTAGCGACTTGTCCCTGGAGTTGGTTGTCCAGATAGCCGGCGACCCGGTGGTCGTCGCTGTGCGCGGTGGCGAACGGCCCGTTCAGGCCGGCGTACGCCGCGACGGTTTGGGCGTAGGCGTCTCGGGCCGCGTCGTCGACGGACCTCCGGTAGACCGGCCGGCACAGGGCACCTGAGACGGCAGCGACCGTAGAGACGACTCAGGGCCGGTCCCGTTGGGGCCGGCCCTGTCGTTGGTGCTGCTCAGGCGAGCGGAGGATACGAGATTCGAACTCGTGAGGGTGTAAACCCAACACGCTTTCCAAGCGTGCGCCCTAGGCCTCTAGGCGAATCCTCCGCGAGCCAGGATACAGGCCCGTCCCGGCCGGGCCACCCCACCACCCCCTGAAGATCGACAGGCGGTCGGGTAGGCTGGGCGTCACCTCCCGTGCGGCGGTATCTCGTGAACCTCCCCAGGGCCGGAAGGCAGCAAGGATAAGCGAGCTCTGCCGGGTGCACGGGAGGCCTTTTTGTCTGTGGGCCGGTTGATCCACTCGGCATCCCTGATGTCGCGGTGTCCCGGCCATGCGGACACCGCGGTTTCCAGGAAGCCGAGTCGATCAAGCCCTGGTGGCCCGGTCGATCAAGGCTGAAGGCCCAGGCGCCCCGGGGTGGTGGGTGGTCACCCGCGCCCGACCGGCGCAGAATGGCTCGGTCGAGAGGAGGCGGGACGAGTGACGCTGGCGCTCTACCGCAAGTACCGGCCGCGTACCTTCGCTGAGGTCATCGGTCAGGAGCACGTGACCGAGCCGCTGTCGCAGGCGCTGCGCAGCGGACGGCTCAACCACGCCTACCTCTTCTCCGGCCCCCGTGGCTGCGGCAAGACCACCAGCGCCCGGATCATGGCCCGCTCGCTCAACTGTGAGCAGGGCCCCACGCCCGAGCCGTGCGGCAAGTGTGACTCCTGCCGCTCGCTGGCGGCCGACGGCGCCGGGTCGATCGACGTGATCGAGATCGACGCGGCCAGCCACGGCGGTGTCGACGACGCCCGTGAGCTGCGCGAGCGCGCCTTCTTCGCGCCGGCCAACAGCCGCTTCAAGATCTACATCATCGACGAGGCGCACATGGTCTCGACCCAGGGCTTCAACGCCCTGCTCAAACTGGTCGAGGAGCCCCCGGAGTACGTCAAGTTCATCTTCGCCACCACCGAGCCGGAGAAGGTCCTCGGCACCATCCGGTCGCGGACCCACCACTACCCGTTCCGGCTGTTTCCGCCGAAGGTGGTCCGCCCGTACCTGGAACAGCTCACCCAGGCCGAGGGCGTCGCCGTCGAGCCGGCGGTCTTTCCGCTGGTGGTCCGCGCCGGTGGCGGCAGCATGCGGGACAGCCTCTCCGTGCTCGACCAGCTCATCGCCGGCGCGGGCGCGGAAGGGGTCAGCTACGCCCGGGCCGTCGCGCTGCTCGGGGTCACCGACTCGGCGCTGATCGACGAGATGTGCGACGCGCTGGCCGCCGGTGACGGCGCGGCCGCGTACGCCACCGTCGACCGGGTCGCCGAGGCCGGGCACGACATGCGCCGGTTCGCCTCCGACCTGCTGGAACGGCTGCGCGACCTGATCGTGATCCAGCAGGTGCCGGATGCCGCCGCGAAGGGTCTGATCGACGGCCCGGCCGACCAGATCGAGCGGATGGCGGCCCAGGCCTCGCAGCTCGGCTCGGCCACCCTCTCCCGCTGCGCGGACATCGTGCACAACGGCCTGGTCGAGATGCGCGGCACCACAGCGCCCCGCCTGCTGCTGGAGCTGATCTGCGCCCGGATGCTGCTGCCCGGCGCGGACGACTCCACCGGCGGCCTGCTCCAGCGCCTGGAGCGGATGGAACGCCGGCTCACCCTGGGCGACGCGCCAGCGGCCGCGCCAACCAACAACCCAGGGGTACGCCCACAGCCAGCCACCCCGGTCCCGGCTGCCGCCACCCCGGCACCCGCGAACGCCCCCACCTCGGCACCGCCGTGGGACGTCGACCCGACGGCGTCCCCGGCCCAGGGCGCTCCCGCCCCGGCGGCCCCGGTCACCGAGGCACCCGCCCCGACCTCCGGCGCACCGGCCTCGTACGTCTCGACGGCCGACTCGCCGATCCCGGCGTCCCCCGGCGCGTCAGCCGGTCCGGCAACCGCTGACCAGGCCGTACCCGTCCCGCCCGCCGGCCCGGCCCCGCGTCGCGTGGTGCCACCGTCGGCGGTGCTCCCCGACCCGGCCACGCCCGCGCCGCCCCGACCCGGAGCGCCGGCCGCCGCGCTGGACGCGGTAGCGGTCCGTCGCGTCTGGCCCGACGTGGTCGGCAAGGTCAACCGGACCAACAAGCGGATCGCCGCCCTGATGCGCGACGCGGTGGTCCGCGAACTCGACGGCGACATGCTGGTGCTGACGGTGAAGTCCACGGTGCTGGCCAAGATGATGGCCGACCACGCGGCCGTGCTCACCGACGCGCTCTACGAGGAGTTGGGCGGGCGCTGGCAGATCCGGTGTGAGGTGGCCGGTGAGCGCGGTGGCGTGTCGCTGTCCGGCTCGTCACGCGCACCGCAGACCGCCCCGCCCCGCCCCGCCGCGTCCCCGTCCGACGCGCCCGCCGCGACGAACCCGACTGCCGCAGGCCCGACGAGCGCTCCGCCAGCCGGACCGGGCTCGACTGCCGCACCCGGCTCGACTGCCGCACCCGGCTCGACTGCCGCGCCCGGCTCGACTGCCGCGCCCGGCTCGACTGCCGCACCTGGCTCGAACGCCGCACCTGGCTCGAACGCTGGGTCGGGCTCGGACGTATCGTCAGGCGCGAACTCCGCCGGGCCTGGAGGTGGGCGACCCAACGCCCCGACCGCCGCCGGTCCGACGAACGCCTCCTCGCCGACCGCCGAGTACCCGAGCGGCGCTGCCGGTTCGGCTTCGCGTGCCGGTGTCGGCGCGGGTTCCACCGGTCACGGTGCTGGTGGGCACGGTGCTGGTGGGCGGGGCGCAGCGCTGTCCGCCCCGGCGGCGGACGACGACGGCGACTGGCCGGAGGCGGCCCGCCCCGGCGGCGGCGGCCTCGCCGCCGAGGCTACGGATGACGAGGACTGGCCGGAGGCCGCCCGCCCCGGCGGTGCGTCGACTGGAAACGAGTCGAGCCCGCACTCCGCACCGGCGTCGACCGGCGCGAACGGCAGCACCGGGTACGGGAACGCCGGAAGCGGTGACGCTGGAATCGGCAGCGCCACCAACGGCAGCGGCACCAACGGCGGTGGCCCGAACGGCAGCGGCATCAACGGCGGTGGCCCGAACGGTGCCGGACCCGGTGGTTCGGGTGGGCCCGGGGTGGCGGCCGGGAGCGGTAACGCGGGTGGGCGGGGTAACCCGACGCCGGCGGCCCGGCAGCCGGCGACAGCCGGTGGCGCACCGGTGAGCAGCGCCATCGCCGCGGCTCGCGCGGCGGCGGCGGGGCGCGGTGCGCGTACCGGAGCGGCAGCCCGGCCCGTCGCGGACGCCGAATGGGCCGGCGAGCCGCCCTATGACCCGGACTTCGACGGCCCGGCGCGGGCCGGCGGCCGGCCGGGCGGCGCGGCACTGGCGGCGACCCCGGCCTTCGAGGGGTTCGACCCGGGCGACGAGCCGTTGGACGAGATCATTGACGAGAAGACCGCCCGGGAGTCCAGCGAGGAGCAGGCGGTACGCCTCCTCAGAGAGACCTTCGGCGCCGAGAAGATCAACGAGATCGACGCCCGCTAACCCCCGTGCCGTCGATCTTGCAGTTTCGGTCGTCATCTTGTGTGGAATGCCCCTTATGTTGGGACAGAAAGTGCAAGATCGCGTGGTTGGGGGGTGTGGGTTTCGGCTATCAGGACGCCCAGGGCGCAGGCCCAGAGGGGGAACGGGAGTACTGCTACTCGTTCCATGCCGCCCACTCCGAGCCCCAGGCCCTGTTGGGCGGCGAACAGTGTCGTTCCGGCCAGCGCGATGAGCCCGGCGGTGAGGGTGAGTCGTCGCCATGTGCCGAGCGTCGTGCTGCCTGGTGCGAAGCCGGCGAGGAGCAGGCCCATGTTGCCCATTCCCATGATCAGGACTGCGCCGAGGACGTGCGGGTTCTCGGCCACGTCGGCCGGGTAGAGGCCCACGAGGGCGTATCCGCCGGTGGCCAGCAGTAGGAGTGTCTGGGCCGTGCGCACCACCGGGCCGCGGCCGAGAACCCGCCAGGTCAGCAGGAGCCCGCCGGCGAGCAGGACGGCGGTGGCCAGTGTCGCGGTGTTCATCAGTGGGTGCCACGGCGAGCAGACGTAGCGGGGGCGGGTGGTGTCCCAGACGCCGCAGTGGGCGTTGCCGAGGTCGCTGATGTTGTGGATGGCCCAGCTGTAGGTCGGCTCCCGCCACCGTAGACCGGTGATCAGGCTGGCGACGAGGAAGACGGGCGCGGCCGCGAGCCAGCACAGTGCGCCGATCCGGCCGGTGCGGTTGAGGTTCATGCCTTGAGCAGACCAGTGCGACGGGTCTGGGCGCACTACCAGCAGATGGCCGGTTCGGGGTAGGGGTAGCCGTACCCCGAAGCCTCGGCGTGGGCGGACGCACCGGGCGGGGCGAGGTCGGTCCCAGCGGATAGGCTGAGCGGCGGTCGAGCAGACGAGTGCGAGAAGGAGCCATCCCGTGCGCCCAGGTGGACAGCCGAACATGCAGCAGATGCTGAAGCAGGCGCAGAAGATGCAGCAGCAGATCGCCGCCGCCCAGGCCGAGCTGGCCGAGGCCGAGCTGACCGGCACCGCCGGCGGCGGGCTGGTCACCGCGACGGTCTCCGGCTCCGGTGAGCTCAAGGCCATCAAGATCGACCCGAAGGCCGTCGACCCGGACGACGTGGAGACGCTGGAGGATCTGGTCGTCGCGGCCGTGCACAACGCCGCCGAGGCGGCCCGGGAGCTGACCGAGCGCAAGATGGGCCCGGTTGCCGGCGGCATGGGCGGCCTCGGCCTGCCCGGTTTCTGAGCCGGCAGATGTACGAAGGTGCCATCCAGGATCTGATCGACGAGCTGGGTCGGCTGCCGGGCGTGGGTCCGAAGAGCGCTCAGCGGATCGCGTTCCACGTCCTCTCGGCGGATCCGGCCGACGTCAACCGGCTGGCCGGCGCGCTGCGCAAGGTCAAGGAGCTGGTTCGCTTCTGCACCACCTGCTACAACGTGGCCGAGTCCGAGCAGTGCCGGATCTGCCGCGACCAGCGTCGCACCGAGGAGGTGCTGTGCGTGGTGGAGGAGCCCAAGGACGTGGTGGCCATCGAGCGGACGGGTGAGTTCCGCGGTCGCTACCACGTGCTGGGTGGGGCGATCAATCCGCTGGAGGGGATCGGCCCGGACAACCTGCGCATCCGGGAGTTGATGATCCGGCTCGGGGGTGGCGGGGTTCGGGAGTTGATCCTGGCCACGGATCCGAACACCGAGGGCGAGGCGACAGCCACCTACCTGGCGTTGATGGTGAAGCCGATGGGCATCTCGGTGACCCGGCTGGCCAGCGGGCTGCCGGTCGGCGGCGATCTGGAGTACGCCGACGAGATCACCCTCGGCCGGGCCTTCGAGGGGCGCCGCGCGGTCTGATCGCCTGACGTACGGCCGGTGGCCGGCACCCGTGTGGGTGCCGGCCACCGCTGCGTCTCTGCCCGGAAATGATCTGACACCTGTGCCCTCATCGGGGCTGTTCGACGTAACAGTTTGGCATCGCGGGTGCTGATTGATCGGTTTTTGCCGCTCTTTACCTAAGAATCGAATGTCAAGCGGCGGTTGAGGCACGATCCGATACCAACCGTCCACTCAGCGGTTTCCGGGTGGACGCATCGGGAGCTATGGTCACCGCCATCGGTGACCCCTGTCACCACGTTGTCCGTACCCCCAAGGACGAGGTGAAGCACACATGCGTGCACCCAGGCCGAAGGCCGCGATCGCGGCCATCGCGGTCGCGGCCCTCGCGGTAGCAGGCTGCGCCGAGAGCAACCGCGACGACAAATCCGGCGGTAGCAAGAAGGACACCCTCGTCTTCGGCGTCGCCGGAGACCCGAAGGTGCTCGACCCGAGCTTCGCCAGCGACGGTGAGTCGCTGCGCGTCGCGCGTCAGGTCTTCGAGACCCTGGTCCGACCGGAGGAGGGTGGCACCAAGGTCACCCCCGGCCTGGCCGAGTCCTGGACCCCGGACGCCGCCGGCACCACCTGGACCTTCAAGCTCCGCTCGGGCGTGAAGTTCCACGACGGCACCGACTTCAACGCCGAGGCCGTCTGCGCCAACTTCGACCGCTGGTACAACGCCAAGGGCCTCATGCAGAGCCCGGACGTGACCGCGTACTGGCAGGACGTCATGGGTGGCTTCGCCAAGAACGAGAACGCGGATCTCCCGCCGAGCCTCTTCAAGTCCTGCGCCGCCAAGGACGCCACCACTGTTGACCTGGCCTTCACCCGGGTCTCCAGCAAGATCCCGGCCGCGCTGATGCTCCCGTCGTTCTCCATCCACAGCCCGAAGGCGCTGCAGGAGTTCGACGCCAGCAACGTCGCCGGCACCGCCGAGGACATCAAGTACCCGTCGTACGCGACGGAGCACCCGACCGGCACCGGCCCATTCAAGTTCAAGGCCTGGGACGTCGCGAACAAGACGCTGACCCTGGAGCGCAACGAGGACTACGCGGGCGCCAAGGCCAAGCTGAAGACCCTCATCTTCAAGACGATCTCGGACGAGAACGCCCGCAAGCAGGCGCTGCGCTCCGGTGACATCCAGGGCTACGACCTGGTCGGCCCGGCCGACGTCGAGCCGCTGAAGTCCGAGGGCTTCAACATGCTCACCCGCCCGGCGTTCAACGTGCTCTACCTGGCGATCAACCAGAAGGGCAACCCGAAGCTCGCCGACATCCGCGTCCGGCAGGCCATCGCGTACGCCCTGAACCGTCAGCAGCTGGTCACCTCCAAGCTGCCGCCGGGTGCCAAGGTCGCCGACAACTTCATGCCGGACACCGTCGAGGGCTGGAACGGTGAGGTCACCAAGTACACCTACGACCCGGCCAAGGCGAAGGCGCTGCTGGCCGAGGCCGGCGCGTCGAACCTGACGCTGAAGTTCCACTACCCGACCGAGGTCACCCGGCCGTACATGCCGAACCCGAAGGACATCTTCGAGTTGCTCTCGGCGGACCTGAAGGCCGTTGGCATCACCGTCGAGGCGATCCCGCTGAAGTGGAGCCCGGACTACCTGAACGCCACCACCTCGGGTAGCAAGCACGACATCCACTTCCTGGGCTGGACCGGTGACTACGGCGACGCCTACAACTTCATCGGTACCTTCTTCGACCGGCCGAAGGACGAGTGGGGCTTCAACAACAAGGCCCTGTTCGACCAGTTCAAGGACGCGGACACCACCGCCGACATCGCGGCCCGGACCGAGAAGTACAAGGCCCTGAACAAGTCCATCATGGACTTCCTGCCCGGTGTGCCGATCTCGCACTCGCCGCCGGCGATCGTGTTCGGCAAGGACGTGACCGGCGTCAAGGCGAGCCCGCTCACCGACGAGCGGTTCTCCACCGCCGAGTTCAAGTAAGTCCTGATCTGACGCAGCAAGGAACGCGGGCGGGCGCTGTCGCACAGCGCCCGCCCGCAACCCTCCGCACCCCTTCGAGGCCGCCGTGTTCCGGTTCATCGTCAGGCGCCTGCTTCAGCTGATACCCACGCTGTTCGGGCTCTCCCTCCTGCTCTTCATCTGGCTCCGCCGACTTCCCGGCGGCCCCGAGACCGCCATCCTCGGCGAGCGCGGCACCCCCGAGATGCGGGCCGCGATCCGCCGCAACATGGGGCTCGACGAGCCCATCCTGGTGCAGTACGGCCGTTTCGTACGGCGGATGATCAAGCTCGACCTGGGCACCTCGACCTCCACCAAGCGGGCGGTCACCACGGAGTTCATCGAGCGCTTCCCCGGCACCGTCGAACTGACCATCACCGCGATGATCATCGCGATCGGCGTCGGCATCCCCCTGGGCTACCTGGCCGCCCGCCGTCGCGGCCGTTTCCTGGACCACGCGTCCGTGGGCGGCTCGCTGATCGGCATCTGCATCCCGGTCTTCTTCCTGGGCTACGTGCTCAAGGCGATCTTCTCGGAGAACCTGCACTGGTTCCCGTCCAGCGGCCGGCAGGACCCGACCCTCGGGGCGACCCGGGTCACCAACTTCTTCGTCCTCGACGGGTTGATGACCCGTGAGTGGGACGCCGCCGCCGACGCCCTCTGGCATCTGGTGCTACCGGCCATCGCGCTGGCGAGCATCCCGCTGGCGATCATCGTCCGGATCACCCGGGCGAGCGTGCTGGAGGTGCTCAACGAGGACTTCGTACGCACCGCCGAGGCGAAGGGCCTGACCCAGCAGACGGTCCGTCGCCGGCACGTGCTGCGCAACGCGATGCTGCCGGTGGCCACCTCGATCGGTCTGCTCGCTGGCGGCCTGCTCTCCGGCGCCGTGCTGACCGAGACCGTCTTCGCCTTCAGTGGCATCGGAGCGTTCGTCGCCGAGGCCATCGGCCAACGCGACTATCCGGTGCTGATGGGCTTCATCCTGATCATCGCGGTGGTGTACGTGCTGGTGAACCTCCTGGTCGATCTCTCCTACAGCTTCATCGACCCGAGGGTGAGGGTGCGATGACACTCAGCCCGGGCAAGAAGCGCGAAAAGATCGACCGGCTCTCCGAACTGGCCGCCCGTGACGACGAGCGGGGCGTCAGTCTCTGGCAGGAGGCGTTCCGACGACTGCGCAGCAACCCTGCCGCCATCGTCGGCGCGGTCATCCTGGCGATCTTCGTACTGGTCGCGGTGGTCGGCCCGTTCCTCGTGCCGTACGCGGCGACGGACACGATCGGCATCCGGGAGGGGCTGATCAAGCCGGGTGTCATCCCCGGCCCGAACGGCGACCACTGGTTCGGCTACGACCACCAGGGCCGGGACGAGTTCAGCCGGATGATCGTGGGCGCCCGCCAGACCCTGCTGGTCGGCGTGGTCTCCACCCTGATCGGTCTGGCGGTCGGCGCGCTGATCGGTGGCATCTCCGGTGCCGCAGCCGGCCTCGGTGGCCGGTGGGGGCGGTGGATCGACACCACCCTGATGCGCTTCATCGACATGCTGCTGGCGATGCCGAGCCTGCTGCTGGCGGTGAGCATCGCCGCCCTGCTCGGGGCCAGCCTGACCACCGTCATGATCGCGGTCGGCGTGGTCTCGGTGCCGGTGTTCGCCCGGCTGCTGCGCGGCTCGATGATCTCCCAGGCCAACAGCGACTACGTGCTGGCGGCGACCTCGCTCGGCGTCAAGAAGTCCAAGATCGCCCTGACCCACGTGGTGCCCAACTCGCTCGCCCCGGTGATCGTGCAGGCCACGTTGACCCTGGCCACCGCGATCATCGAGGCCGCTGCGCTCTCCTTCCTCGGCCTCGGCAACCCGGACACCGCCGTACCGGAGTGGGGGGTCATGCTCGCCGACGCGCAGCAGTACCTCGGCATCCGGCCGTCACTGGCGATCTACCCGGCCGTCGCGATCATCATCACCGCGCTCGGCTTCACCCTGCTGGGTGAGGCGATGCGTGAGGCCCTCGACCCGAAGCTGCGGAAGTAGGCCCAGTAATGGCACTGCTCGAAGTTGAAGACCTCTCCGTCACGTTCGCCCGCCGCGGCCAGCGGACCGTGCACGCCGTCGACGGGGTGTCCTTCTCGGTCGACGCCGGTGAGGTCGTCGGTCTGGTCGGTGAGTCCGGCTGCGGCAAGAGCGTCACCTCGCTCGCGATCATGGGCCTGTTGCCCAAGCAGCCCGGCCTGCGGGTCGGCGGCAAGGCCGTCTTCGACGGCACCGACCTGCTTCAGCTCGACGACCGGTCGCGGCGGGACATCCGCGGCCGGGACGTCGCGATGATCTTCCAGGACCCGCTCTCCTCGTTGAACCCGGTGATCCCGATCGGGTTGCAGGTGACCGAGGTGCTCACCCGGCACCGGGGGATGAAGGGCGAGACCGCGGCGAAGGAGGCGGCGGCGTTGCTGGACCGGGTCGGCATCCCCGACCCGAAGCGGCGGCTCAAGGAGTACCCGCACCAGCTCTCCGGTGGGATGCGCCAGCGGGCGCTCATCGCGATGGCGGTGGCCTGCCAGCCTCGGCTGCTGATCGCCGACGAGCCGACCACCGCGCTGGACGTCACCATCCAGGCCCAGATCCTGGAACTGCTCAAGGAGCTGGTCCGGGACTCCGGCACCGCGCTGCTGATGATCACGCACGATCTGGGCGTGGTGGCCGGCATGTGCGACACCGTCAACGTGCTCTACGGCGGCCGGGTGGTGGAGACGGCCCGCCGTCGTCCGCTGTTCCGTCAGCCGCGTCACCCGTACACGGTGGGTCTGCTCGGCTCGGTGCCGCGCCTGGACGCCGGGCGGGGCGAGAAGCTCAACCCGATTCCCGGTTCGGTCCGCGACCTGCTGCCCTGGCCGGACGGATGCGCCTTCGCCCCGCGCTGCGCCCGCCGCATCGACGAGTGTGTGGGTGAACCACCGGAGCTGGTGCACGCGCACGACGGACGGAGCTACCGGTGCGTCAACCCGGAGCCGCTGCCGGGCACGGTGCCCGCCCCGCGCGAGGAGGAAACAGCGTGAGCGAGAATGACGTCCTCGTCGAGGTGCGCGACCTGAAGGTGCACTTCCCGATCAAGCGGGGGGTGCTCTTCGACCGGGTGGTCGGCCAGGTGAAGGCCGTCGACGGGGTCGACCTGAGCATCGCGCGCGGCAAGACGTACGGCCTGGTGGGTGAGTCGGGCTGCGGCAAGTCCACGTTGGGCCGGGCGCTGCTCCAGCTCACCCCGCCGACCGCCGGTGAGGTCAGCTTCGACGGCGTCGAGCTGACCACGCTGCCGTCGGGCAAGCTGCGCAGTATGCGTCGCCGGATGCAGATGATCTTCCAGGACCCGATGTCCAGCCTCGACCCTCGGCAGAACGTCGAGTCGATCCTGACCGAGGGCCTCCAGACCCACGGGATCGGCACCGACCGCACCGACCGTCGACGGATCATCGGCGAGACCCTGGACGCGGTCGGGCTGCCGCGCTGGGCGCTCTCCCGCTACCCGCACGAGTTCTCCGGCGGGCAGCGGCAGCGCATCGGCATCGCCCGCGCACTGGTGCTCGGGCCGGAGCTGATCGTCGCCGACGAGCCGGTCTCGGCGCTCGACGTGTCGATCCAGGCCCAGGTGGTCAACCTGCTGGACGAACTCCAGGACAGCCTGGGGCTCACCTACCTGGTGATCGCGCACGACCTCGCCGTGGTCCGGCACATCTCCGACACGGTCGGCGTGATGTATCTGGGCGCGCTGGTGGAGGAGGCGCCGAGCGACCGGCTCTACACCGAGCCGCTGCACCCGTACACCCGGGCGCTGATGTCGGCGGTGCCGGTGCCGGACCCGGACGTGGAGGATCGCCGGGAGCGCATCCTGCTCGCCGGTGACCTGCCGTCGCCGGCCAACCCGCCGTCGGGCTGCCGCTTCCACACCCGCTGCCCGTGGGCGCAGCCCACCCGCTGCGCCGACGAGCGACCGGTGCTGCGGGACATCGGCGGCAGCCGGGTGGCCTGCCACTTCGCGGAGCAGATCGCCAGCGGCGAACTGCGCCCGCACGGGGTCAGCGCGCAGATCGTCCGACCCGAGGGCGAGGGGGACGCGCCGGGCGTGGTCTCCGCGCCCACCGAGCCCGGCTCGTACGTCTGAGACTGGACGCGGTGCCGGCGTCCGTCAGCCCTCGGGGCGGTTCAGCAGCCCCACCGCGACGCCGTGCACCGCGTCCAGCCCGGCCGGGTCGGCCAGCGTGACCGACGTGCCGGTCACCGCGTACCACTCGTCCGCGTCCTTGTACTGCACCCGCAGGGTGACCTTGCCGTCCGCGTACTCGGTGCGCAGCGTCAGGTCACCGGTGACGACGCCGACCTCGTCGGTCATCACGCCGCCGGGGCCGGGCACGATGTCGGTGGTGCGGTTCTGCGGGCCGGCAGCCCCGCTCGAGTCCGCGACCATGCCGGCACCCGGCACGGCGGCGGGAGTCTCGGCGGCACCGTCCGCGGTCATACCGGCGGCCGACGGGCCGCTCTCCCCGGCGGCGGTCACGAATCGCTCCCCACTCAACAGCCCTCCAACATGTCGGTCAGGGCGGACTTCTCGGCGCTGGTCACCGTCAGCTTCCAGTAGTGCTTGACCGTCACCCAGTCCTGGGCGTACTTACACCAGTAAGACCGGTTTGCCGGTTTCCACTGCGACGGGTCCTGGTCACCCTTTGCCCGGTTGGACGAGGCGGAAACCGCGAAAAGCTGCGGACGGGTGGTGTCGTTGGCGAAATCGCCGCGCTTGGCGTTGTCCCACTCGTCGGCACCCGAGCGCCACGCGTTGGCCAACGGCACCATGTGGTCGATGTCCACGTCGGAGGGATCCGAGAAGCTGCGACCGTCGTACACGCTCTCCCAGCGCCCACCGACCACGTTGCAACCGGAGAGCTTCACGTCCTTGCCGTCGCGCTGGAGGATGCTGTCCCGGATATCGCAGTTCTTGCCGGTGTCCCGCCAGTGCGGGAAACGCTCCCGGCTGTAGCCCTTCATCGAGCCGGCGGTAGCGACGGTGAGCTGACTCAACTGCTCAGCGGCGTTGCCGCCGTCGCTCGACGGCGGCGTGGTCGGTTCATCCGGTGGGACGCAACCACCCACGCCGAGCGCCAGCGCCGCGGTGAGCACGGCCACCGCCGCTCGCGGTCCTGATCTGGTACGCACAGACGACACCTCTCCAGCTTGGGGGCTCCCGGCGATTGCGCACAGTACCCGGGAACGGTTTCGGCGTTTCGTGGCGTCTCCCACATGATGCAAGGCAGATTGGTGGGATGACCGCACCCGTACCGGCGACCGCCCTCCGGATGGGCACGACCGCCGGCCGGGGCACGCTGCTCGCCGCCGTACTCGCCTCTGGAATGGTCTTCCTCGACAGCACCGTCGTCAACGTGGCACTGCCGAAACTCGGGCAGGACCTTGGCGCGAACGTTGCCGATCTCCAATGGACCATCAACGGCTACCTGCTGATGCTGGCGGCGTTCGTGCTGCTCGGCGGCGCGCTGGGCGACCGCTTCGGCCGGCGACGCATCTTCCTCATCGGCGTGGTCTGGTTCACCGCCGCCTCCGTGCTCTGCGGGCTGGCGCAGGACACCGGCATGCTGATCGCTGCCCGGTTCCTCCAGGGCGCCGGTGGCGCGCTGCTCACGCCCGGGTCGCTGTCGGTGCTCCAGGCGAGCTTCCATCCCGACGACCGGGGCCGGGCGATCGGTGCGTGGGCCGGGCTGTCCGGGGTCTCCACCGCGCTGGGGCCGTTCATCGGAGGCTGGCTGATCGACGCGCTCTCCTGGCGCTGGATCTTCTTCCTCAACCTGCCGATCGCCGTGCTCGTGGTGCTGGCCGCCCTGCGCTGGGTGCCGGAGAGCCGGGACGAGAGCGCCTCCCGCACCGAGGGGCCGAATCGGACCCGACGGCGGTTCGACGTCGCCGGAGCCCTGCTCGGAGCGCTCGCGCTCGCCGGCGTCACCTACGCCCTGATCGACGCGCCGGCCCGCGGGTTCGACTCCGCCGAGGTGCTGATCGCCGCCCTGGTCGGGGTGCTCTCCGCAGTGGCCTTCGTCCTGCTGGAACGGCGGCGTGGCGACGCCGCGATGCTGCCCACCGGGCTGTTCGGCAGCCGACTCTTCTCGGTGCTGAACATCTTCACCGTCGTCGTCTACGCGGCGCTCGGCGGCTTCACCTTCTTCTTCGCCGTCTACCTGCAGAACGTGGTCGGCTGGTCGGCCTTCCGCACCGGCATCGCGTTGCTGCCGATGACCCTGCTGCTGCTGGTCGGCTCCGCGCGCGCCGGCGCGCTGTCCGCCCGGATCGGCCCACGGCTGCCGCTGGCCGTGGGCCCGGTGGTCGCCGCGGTCGGCTTGCTGCTGCTGCGCGGCGTCGGGCCGGGCGCGTCGTACTGGCGGGACGTGCTGCCCGGGGTGCTGCTCTTCGGCATCGGGCTGACCCTGGTGGTGGCACCGCTCACCGCGTCGGTGCTGGCCGCCGTGCAGGACCGGTTCTCCGGGGTGGCCAGCGGGTTCAACAACGCCGCGTCGCGCGCCGGCGGCCTGCTCGCGGTGGCGGCGCTGCCGCTGCTGGTCGGGCTCTCCGGCGGCGGGTACGAGCAGAAGGCCGAGCTGACCGACGCGTTCCGGGGCGCGATGGAGTGGTGCGCGGGGCTGCTCGTGGCCGGCGCGTTGCTGGCCCTCGTGCTGGTCCACCGGCCGCCCCGGAAGGCCCCGCCGTCCCAGCCCTGCCACTCACTGCCCGCCGCGACACCCCCGAAGTAGGAAGCCACCTCGGGGGTGTCGCGCCCAGGTCAGCGGCGGGCGCGGTTGACGGCGCTGGTGACCGCCTTGATCGACGCGGTGACGATGTTGGCGTCGGTGCCGACACCCCAGACCGTCCGGCCGTCCACCTCACACTCCACGTACGCGGCGGCCTGCGCGTCCCCACCGGAGGAGAGCGCGTGCTCGTGGTAGTCGAGCACCCGTACGCCCACCCCGACCGACTGGAGCGCGTTGACGTACGCGTCGATCGGGCCGTTGCCGACCGCGGCGAGCGAGCGCTGCTCGCCGCCCACGCCGACCTGGGCCTCGATCTCGACCTTGCCGTCCACCGTGCCGATCGTGTAGCCGGCCAGCCGGACCGCCGGGTCGGGCTGGTGGTCGAGCAGGTAGTGCGTCGCGAAGATCTCCCACATGGCGGCCGGGTCGACCTCGCCGCCATCGTGGTCGGTGACCTGCTGCACCACCCCGGAGAACTCGATCTGGAGCCGGCGCGGCAGGTCCAGTTGGTGCTCGCTCTTCATGATGTACGCGACGCCGCCCTTGCCGGACTGCGAGTTGACCCGGATGACCGCCTCGTAGGTGCGGCCCAGGTCCTTCGGGTCGATCGGCAGGTACGGCACCGCCCAGGTGTGCTCGTCCACCGGCACCCCGGCCGCCTTCGCGTCGGCGGCGAGGGCGTCGAAGCCCTTCTTGATCGCGTCCTGGTGGGAACCGGAGAAGGCGGTGTAGACCAGGTCGCCCGCGTACGGGTGGCGCTCGTGCACCGGCAGTTGGTTGCAGTATTCGACCGCGCGCCGGATCTCGTCGATGTTCGAGAAGTCGATCATCGGGTCGATGCCCTGGGAGAAGATGTTGAGCCCCAGGGTCACCAGGTCGACGTTGCCGGTGCGCTCACCGTTGCCGAACAGGCAGCCCTCGATGCGGTCCGCGCCGGCCAGCAGGCCCAGCTCGGCGGCGGCCACACCGGTACCCCGGTCGTTGTGCGGGTGCAGGCTCAACACCACGCTGTCCCGGCGCGGCAGGTGCCGGTGCATCCACTCGATCGAGTCGGCGTACACGTTGGGGGTGGCCATCTCGACGGTGGCCGGCAGGTTGATGATCAGCGGCCGGTCCGGGGTCGGGTCGATCACGTCGATCACCCGGGAGCAGACCTCCAGCGCGTACTCCAGCTCGGTGCCCGTGTACGACTCCGGCGAGTACTCGTAGAAGATCTCCGTGTCCGGGGTGTGGATCTCGGCGTACTTCTGGCAGAGCCGCGCCCCGGTGGTGGCGATGTCGGCGATGCCGTCCTTGTCCAGGCCGAAGACCACCCGCCGCTGGAGGGTGGAGGTCGAGTTGTAGAAGTGCACGATGGCCCGCTTCGCGCCCCGCAGCGACTCGAACGTCCGGTCGATCAGGTGCTCCCGGCACTGCGTGAGCACCTGGATGGTGACGTCGTCCGGGATCATGTCGTCTTCGATGAGCTGCCGGACGAAGTCGAAGTCGGTCTGGCTGGCCGACGGGAAACCGACCTCGATCTCCTTGTAGCCCATCTGGACCAGCAGCTGGAACATCCGGCGCTTGCGCTCGGGCGACATCGGGTCGATCAGTGCCTGGTTGCCGTCGCGGAGATCTACGGCGCACCAGCGGGGGGCGGCCTCGACCGTGCGGGTGGGCCAGGTGCGGTCCGGTAGTTCGACCCGGAACTGCTCCCCGTACGGCTGGTAGCGGTGGTACGGCATCCGGCTCGGGCGTTGCCGGGCGATCGGATCGGTTTCAGCGTCGGTGACAGGTTGAGCCATCTCAGAGTGCTCCCTGGAACATGTGGCGTCAGCAGATCGGAAGGTGTCGGCGAGATGCCGGGCGACGGTGCGCGGCGGTGCCGAGAAGAAGATCGGATGTGCTGGACGGCGCGATGCGACTCCGCGACGAGGTGCCGGCCGTCAGGCCTCGTCGCGGCGGCTAAGGAGGAGCAGCGCCTGCCACATGACCAGGTCACTCTACGTGATGGGGCGAAGGGTGCAAGGGTTGGTCCGGACTATGGGATCGATGTCATCGTCGGCTCCGGGGCCTGGGAACCCAGCCTCGGCGTTCGTTCGGTCCAGGCCACGGCGGGCACGATCGCCGCTGCGACCAGCACGAAGATCGCTGCCGTCGGTAACCAACCCCACCCGCCAATGGTCACCCCGAGCGCGGTCAGCCCGGCCGGCGCGATCAGGTACTGCACCTGCACGCCGAGTTCGAGCGCTCCCACGTACGCGCCGCGCTGGTCGGGTGGCGGCAGGGTGGCGGTGAGCCCCCAGGTGCCCGCCGACTCGATCAGCTCGGCCAGGATCAGCAGCAACGCGGCGGCCACCAGCACCACGATGGTGAGCCAGCCCCGGGTGAACCCGGAGATCGGCAGGACCAGGCAGAACAGGGCGATCAGCAGTCCACCCCGACGGGAGGCCCGGGCCGCGCCCGCCGCGGTGTCCGCGCCCCGGCTGACCCGCACCTGGAGCAGCACGATCAGGACCGTGTTGAGCAGGACCAGAGCGGCGATCACCGTCTTCGGGGCGTCGGTGCGGGTGAGGATCCACAGCGGCAGCACCGTCAGGTAGAGCACCCCGTGCGCGGTGAGCAGCCCGGACAGCAGGGACACCGCCATGAACGGCCGGTCCCGGAGCACGGCGAGCCGACCCACCGGCTCCGCCGGCCTGGCCACCTGCGGCAGCCGGGGCAGTCGGCGCACGAAGAGAGCCGTCACGAAGAAGACCGTCGAGATGAACCAGACCATCGCGCGGTACGCCTCGATCGTGTCCACCGCCAGCACCAGGCCGCTGATCACCGCGCCGAGCCCGAAGCCGACGTTCAACGACGAGCGCTGGTACGCCATCGCCGTGACCCGTTCGGCCGGCGGGAGCGCGTTGATCGAGTAGACCTGCCGGGCCACGCCGACAGCGGCGTCCACGGCGGCCAGCGCCACCACCACGGCGAGGAACCCCGCGAAGCCACCCACGAAGGGGTACGTCGCGAACAGCGCCGCGTTCAGCACCGACCCCACCACCCAGACCCGCTGCGGTCCGTACCGGTCGGTGAGCCCGCCCAGCGACACGGTGCCCAGCAGCGTCACCCCCGCCGCGACGGAGAGCCCCAACCCCACCTGGGCGGCGCTGAGCCCGAGCGCCCGGGTGAAGAAGACGGCGCTGCCGGCGTGGAACAGGCCGCTGCCGACGGCGTAGACCATGGCCTGCACGGCCAGGGCGCGGGTCAGCCCGGCCGGCGGTACGACGTCTCGAACGGCGGTGCGGATGCTTTCTCTGGCCCCCATGATCGGGGAGTGAATCGGGTCCCCATGACCTCGGTCGAATCTTTTAGGCTGGACCGAATCCTGCTCCTGGGGGGCGTGTGTCCGAGTTGCGGTTCAGCCTGGCCGACGTGGCGGGAGTGCGGCTCGCCGTGTCACCGGCCAACGAGACGGTCATGAGCATGTGGGCGCTGGCCAACCCGGTCCGCTACGCGGTGCACCTGCCCTGGATCGACCGGGCCCGAGTGACGTTGCGCCGTCCCGAGGTGGCCGACCGGGTCCGGCCCCTGGTGGGGTTGGTCGTGCCGGGTCGCTGGCTGCCCGACTTCCTCACCCCTGCGGCCCGACCGAACGTGGAGCTGGCCGAGCAGCTCGACCAGATCGCCGCGACGCCGCCGACCGTGGTGGTCCAGGACCTGCTGGCGACCACCTGGCAGAAACCGCTGAGCCCGTTCGGGCAGGCTCTGCTGGCCGACCCCGGCGGGCTGCTGCCGCAGGTCGTCGACGCGGTGCGGGTCTGGCACGACGAGGCGATCGCCCCGGACTGGCCGCGGATGCGGGCGCTGCTCGACGCCGACGTGGCGTATCGGGCCGCCCAGCTCGCCGAGAGCGGCGCGGGCCGGTTCTTCGAGCAGCTCCACCCGAGTCTGCGCTGGCACGGCGATCGGGTGATCAGCGACGACACGTTCGAGCGGGACTTCGACCTGCGCGGTCGTGGGCTGGCGCTGAACCCGACGGTGTTCACCGAGCAGCACGTGCTGTGGAACCTGCTCGAGGATTCGCTGCCGGCCGGCGCGTACCCGGTCCGTGCGGTCGGGACGCTCTGGGAGACGAACGCGTCGCCACCCGGCGACCCACTGGCGCGGGTGATCGGGCCGGGCCGGACCACGCTGCTGAACCTGCTCGAGACGGCGCTGACCACCACCGACCTGGCCCGGCTCACCGGGATGTCCGCCGGAAACGTCTCCCAGCACCTGGCCGCCCTGCACGGCGCCGGCCTGGTGTCCCGGTCCCGTGATGGCCGGCACGTGCGCTATCGCAACACCGATGTCGCGGCGGTTCTCCTCCGGGCCAGCCGCGGCGGGTGAGCCCGGTGCCCGATCAACGCAGCAGCAGCTCGGCGACCGGGCGGCGACGCCGCAGGCCGGTCTCCCGGGCGTGCAGCTCGGCCGGGAGGTCGAACGGGTTGCCGAGTCGTCCGACGGCGGCGACCACCAACGGGCGGACGCCGCCGGGCAGGTCGAGTTCGGTGGCGAGGCCGACCCGGTCGAACCGGGTGAGTTGGTGTACGTGCAGGCCGAGCGCCGTGGCCTGCACCGTCAGGTGGGCGATCGCCTGCCCCAGGTCGTACGCCGCCTGCTCGGCGTCCAGGCCGGTGTGAGCGCCGACCACCAGGGTCGCGGCGTGCCGGATCCAGATCTGGTCGTCGACCGGGAGGCTGATCAGGATCCGCTTCCAGGTCTCGTCGTCGCGGTGGCCGAGGGCGAACCGCCAGGGCTGCCCGTTCTCCGCCGACGGGGCCCAGCGCGCCGCCTCGAGCAGCGAGGCGGACTCCTCCGGGGTCAGCTCGGCGCCCGGGTCGAAGGCTCGTGGACTCCAGCGGTAGGCGAGCAGCGGGGTGAGGTCGGCCATACATCGAATCGTCCTGTATGGGTGATTCGCCCGTCAGGATGGGGTGGCTGAATGTGGGCAAGAGCACCCGTAACGGGACGAAGATCAGGGCGTTCCCGCGCCCGAACTCTCGGACGGGTCCGGGCTCTCCGACGGGTCCGGGCTCTCGGACGGGTCCGGGGTCGGTGGCGCGGCGGTGTCGAGCGGCTCGCGGTCGATCACCACCGGGCCGGCCAGCTGCACGGTGGCCGGTGCCGGGCCGGGTGCGGCGGCCAGCCTCAACGTCCCGGCTGTGGTCTGGGCGCCGGTGGGCGTGCCGTCCTGGTCGTAGCAGTAGATGCCCACATCCAGCGGGGCGTTCAACGACGCCGAGGTGGAATCCACCGAGTAGCAGGTGCCGGTGAGGCCGTCGGGGATTTTGGCCGGGGCGACGGCCAGGGGCGCGCGTCGGTCGGTGAGCACGTCCAGCCAGTCGGTGAGCAGGTGCTGCACCCGAGGGTCCGACCGGCGGGGAACCGCGTCGTCGCGATCACCCAGGCGTACGCAACTCGCCGACTCGGTCCGACCGGCCGACGGTAGGGCGCACTGGAACAACCCGTCGGCCGTGCTGGCCATCGAGACGTCGGCGGTGCCGCCCAGGGCGCCGCCCGGCACGTCCACCCGCCAGCTGCCGTCGTTCGCGCTGGTGAAGACGATGGTGCGATCCGATTGACCCGGCTGGCTGTAGACGTACTGGGCCACCAGGTGACGGTCCTGAGCCGCCGCGGCCAGCGCGGCCAGCTCGTCCCGTGCGGCCTCCACCTCGACCGGCTCCGGGTCGGCTGGCGGCGGGATCGGAGGCTGCTCGCTGGTGCAGGCGACCAGGAGGGCTGGCAGGGCGAGGACGAGCGGCCCGATCACGCGGCCGGCCGAGCGGATGAGGACGGGCACCGGCCCATTCTGGTGGGTGCGGACGGTCGGCGGGCGCCGGCGCGTACCTGGCCCGTCCCGGCGTGTCGGGGAGGGCGTCCCGGCGTACCCATCCGACCTGGTGGGACCGCCCCGGCCGGTCCCGGCCGGGCCGGATGGTGGGATCACCTGACCCGGCTTCGTTATCCGCCGGATACCCTCATGAGGTCTGACACGCGCCGCCGGCCCCGGTTCCGGCGGCGTCGGCACGCTCAGGGTCGCTGGGAGGGAGTGCACCGTCGTGGCACTCGTGGTGCAGAAGTACGGCGGGTCCTCCGTCGCCAACGCCGAGCGGATCAAGCGGGTGGCCGAGCGCATCGTCGCCGCCCGCAAGGCCGGCGACGACGTGGTGGTGGTGGTCTCCGCGATGGGTGACACCACCGACGAGCTGCTCGACCTGGCCAACCAGGTCAGCCCGCTGCCGCCGGGCCGCGAGCTGGACATGCTGCTCACCGCCGGGGAGCGGATCTCCATGGCCCTGCTGGCCATGGCCATCCACAACCTGGGGTACGAAGCCCGCTCGTTCACCGGTTCGCAGGCCGGCGTGATCACCACCTCGGTGCACGGCCGCGCCCGGATCATCGACGTCACCCCCGGGCGGCTCAAGGGAGCGCTCGACGAGGGCTCGGTGGTCATCGTGGCCGGCTTCCAGGGCGTCTCGCAGGACACCAAGGACGTCACCACGCTGGGCCGCGGTGGTTCGGACACCACCGCCGTGGCGCTCGCCGCCGCCCTGCACGCCGATGTCTGCGAGATCTACACCGACGTGGACGGCATCTTCACCGCCGATCCGCGGATCGTGCCCAACGCCCGCCACATCCAGCAGATCACCTACGAGGAGATGCTGGAGCTGGCCGCGTGCGGCGCGAAGGTGCTGCACCTGCGTAGCGTGGAGTACGCCCGGCGGGCGGGGTTGCCGATCCACGTCCGTTCGTCATACTCGACCAACACCGGCACGATGGTCACCGGATCGATGGAGGACCTTTCCGTGGAGCAGGCACTGATCACCGGGGTCGCGCACGACCGCAGCGAGGCCAAGATCACCATCGTCGGGGTGCCCGACGAGCCGGGCGCCGCCGCGCGGATCTTCGACACCGTCGCCGGCGCCGAGATCAACCTCGACATGATCGTGCAGAACGTCTCCACCGAGGGCACCGGCCGGACGGACATCTCGTTCACCCTGCCCAAGGCCGACGGCCCCACCGCGATGGCCGCGCTCAGCAAGATCCAGGAGCCGGTCAAGTTCAAGGGCCTGCTCTACGACGACCACGTCGGCAAGGTCTCGCTGATCGGCGCGGGCATGCGCTCGCACCCCGGGGTGGCGGCCGGCTTCTTCGCCGCCCTCGGCGCGGCCGGGGTCAACATCGAGATGATCTCCACCTCCGAGATCCGGGTCTCCGTGGTCTGCCGGGACACCGACCTCGACGCCGCCGTCCGCGCCATCCACGACGCGTTCGAGCTGGGCGGCGACACCGAAGCCGTGGTCTACGCGGGGACGGGTAGGTAGCGCCGATGACGGCGCTGCCCACCCTCGCCGTGGTCGGAGCGACAGGTGCCGTCGGCACGGTGATGTGTGAGCTGCTCACCGGGCGACGCAACGTGTGGGGCGAGATCCGACTGCTCGCCTCCGAACGCTCGGTCGGTCGCCGGGTGCGCTGCCGGGGCGAGGAACTCGTCGTCCAGGCGCTGACCCCCGAGGCGTTCGACGGGGTCCAGGTGGCCATGTTCGACGTGCCCGACGAGGTCTCCGCCGAGTGGGCGCCGATCGCCGTCTCCAGGGGCGCGATCGCTGTCGATAACTCCGGCGCGTTCCGGATGGATCGCGACGTCCCGCTGGTCGTTCCGGAGATCAACCCCGAGCAGGTCCGCAACCGGCCCCGGGGCATCATCGCCAACGCCAACTGCACCACCCTCGCGATGATCGTCGCAGTCGCGCCGCTGCACCGCGAGTACGGCCTGCGCGAGCTGGTGCTCGCCTCCTACCAGGCGGTTTCCGGCGCCGGCAAGTCCGGCGTCGACATCCTGCACGACCAGCTCAGCAAGGTCGCCGGCGATCGGGCGCTCGGCTCGCGCACCGGCGACGTACGCCAGGCGGTCGGCGACGACCTGGGCCCGTTCCCGGCACCCATGGCGCTCAACGTGGTCCCGTGGGCCGGCTCCCCGGCGGACAGCGGCTGGTCGTCGGAAGAGATGAAGATCCGCAACGAGTCACGGAAGATCCTCGGTCTCCCCGACCTCAAGGTCTCCGCCACCTGCGTACGGGTGCCGGTGGTCACCGCCCACTCGGTAGCGGTGCACGCGGTCTTCGCCACCGAGGTCGACGCCGAGGGCGCCCGCGAGGCACTGCGCAACGCACCCGGGGTGATCCTGGTCGACGACCCGGCGGCCGGCGAGTTCCCGATGCCGATCGACGCCGTCGGCACCGACCCGTCCTGGGTCGGCCGGATCCGCCGCGCTCTGGACGACCCCCGCGCCCTCGACTTCTTCGTCACCGGCGACAACCTCCGCAAGGGCGCGGCCCTCAACACGGCCCAGATCGCCGAACTCCTGGCCAAAGAACTCCGCACCCCCTAACCCGTTCTCCGCTGGCCTCCTGCGCCGCCCCTGATCTCCCTGCCGCTGCGGTCTGCCCCCTGCCGCGGTCCCGCCCCGGCCCTGGCTCGCTGCCCCTGCCCTTGCCCTTGCCGGGGTCTGCCCTGGCCCCTGGCTTCCTGCCGGTTTCCCTGCCCTGGCCCTCGGTTTCCCTGCCCTGGCCCTCGGTTTCCCTGCCCTGGCCCTCGGTTTCCCTGCCCTGGCCCTCGGTTTCCCTACCCTGCCCTGCCTCGGTCTCCCTGCCCTGCCTCGGTCTCCCTGCCCTGCCCGGGGCTCCCTACCCTGCCCCTGGCGTCGTCCTGCCCTGCCGTGCCCCTGCCGCGGTCCTGCCTCTGATCCCGTCGATCATGGACTTGTGGTGGGGGCGTTCACCCCTTCCGGGGCTAAAGCGTCCACCCCAACCGCATGATCGACGCGAATCTCTGGGCTCAAGGGCTCTCCGCTGCGGCGATCTTGCATTTTCTGTTGCGACATAAAGGATTAGAGCGGCAAAACGACAACCGAAAGTGCAAGATCGCCGGGATGTGGGCCGCTGGCGCGCTGCGTGTGGCGCCTGATGCGTGGCGCGTGGGGCCTGGCGCGTGGCACGCGTGGTGTGTGGTCGTGGTGCGTGGGCGCAAGATCGCGTGGCGCGTGGCGCGTGGCGCGTGGCGCGTGGCGCGTGGCGCGTGGCGCGTGGCGCGTGGCGCGTGGCGCGTGGCGCGTGGGTGTTCGGGTGGCGGGTGGGGGTTAGGCGGCGGAGAGGAGGACGCCGTCTCGGCCTTGGCGTTTCACCGCGTAGAGGGCCTGGTCGGCTCGCTTCAAGGTGCGGTCGGGGGTTTCGCCGGGACGGGGTAGTGCGACGCCCACGCTGATCGTGCGGCCGATGCGGCGGGCCGCCTCGGTGAGCCGTTCGGCGATCCGGACCGCCTCCTCCGGGCGGCTCACCTCGATCACGGCGACGAACTCGTCGCCGCCGATCCGGTACAACTCGTCACCGTGCCGCAGCGCCCCCTCCAGCGCGCGAGCCAATCCGACCAGCACCTGGTCGCCGGCCTGGTGGCCGTACGTGTCGTTCACGGTCTTGAAGCCGTCCACATCGATTGCCAGCAGGGCCGTACGCCCGGGGGTGGCCGCCGCGATCCGCTGCCCGAACGGGCCGGTGTGCCGCAACCCGGTCAGCGGGTCGGAGCTGGCCTGCTCCCGCAACCGGGACAGCGTGCGCAGCCGGTCCACGCTCGTCCAGGCCTGCCCGGCCAGTAACTCCATCAGGCTGACCGTGGTCGGGTCCGGGCGCAACGCGCGTTCGTCGGCGACCAGCAGCACCCCACCGGCGTCCGTGGACCCGACCGGCACGGCGACCAGTGTGCGTACCCCTGCCCGGGTCAGCGGGCGGTAGTCCTCGGTCGGGGGATGCCCGGCCTCGCCCAGCGTGTACCCGGCGCCGTACCGGTGTGCCCGCTCGACCATCCGGTCCAGGGCGGCCGGACCCGCCGTGGCGAACTCGGCGCGGATCCGGGTCTCCAGGTCGCTCGGCGTCGCCGGGGACGGGCCGAGCTGGCCGCCGATCAACAGCAGTGCGGTGGAGAGCGTGGAGACCTCGCGGGCGGCGCGGGCCGCAGCCCCCATCACCTCTGCCTCGGTCGGCGCGGAGGAGAGGGCGGACGCGTGCCGGAGCAGCTTCTCGCTGCGGCTCTCCACCGGCGGGCCACCGAGGGCGGCGATCCGCGCGCCGAGCCCGTCGGCCAGCCGTTGCGCGGTCTCCCGCCACGGCTCCAGGTCGGTCGGCTCGCTCCACTGCAGGTCGAGTACGCCGATCGCCCGGCCCGTCGGGTCCAGCACCGGTACGCACAGCTCAGCGGTCACATCCGGGCGGACCGGCAGGTAGTCCGGGTCGACTGTGACGTCCGGGACGACGGCGGGGGTGCCGGTCGCGTACACCCGGCCGACGATGCCGGTCCGCGCCGGAACGGTGGCGAAGACCTGCCAGGCCCCGGTCGCCGCGACGCAGCGCAGACGGTCGTGGGCCGCCAGGAGTACGGAGATTGTCGCCGGGGTGTGGCGGGACAGCGCGGTGACCGTCCACCGACACGCCTCCGGCGCGCTCGACGCCATCGGGAGGCGGACGGTGACGTCACGGATGACTCGCTGATGATCCACTCGCACGTCGTTCCAGGTAGGGGAGGGGTCCGGCTGACGCCGAACCGCTCGATCAAGCGTACTCACGGTGGCGGGACAGCGACCTTCGTACACATGTGCTATCCACAGGCTGTGGACGCGGCCTGTGGACGCCTGCCCCCCGGGAGGCCGCGCCCGGCGATAGCCTGAAGCACCCCGGCGCCGAGGAGGCGAGCCCGTGCTCATCGCCCAGCTCAGTGACCCGCACCTGACCACCGGCCTGCTCGCCGCGGAACCCGCCGCCGGGTTGCACCGGGCGCTCGGCCGGGTGCTGGCGTTGCGGCCCCGACCGGAGTGCGTGGTGATCACCGGAGACCTGGCCGACCACGGCAAACCCGAGGAGTACGCGGCGCTGCGCGAGGTGATCGGCGCATTCCCGCTGCCGGTGCACCTGGCTACCGGTAACCATGACGACCGGGAGTCGCTGCTCGACGCGTTCGGGGGCACGCCGTGGCTCGGCGGCGGTTACTCGGCCTACTACCACGTCGACCACGAAGCGGTGTCCCTCGTGGTGCTCGACTCGCTCGTTCCCGGCAGTGACGGCGGCCAACTCGGCGAGGAGCAGCTCAGCTGGCTCGACGGGGTGCTGGCCGGGCGGCCCGAGGTGCCCGCCGTGCTCTTCCTGCACCACCCACCGGTCGCGGTCGGCATCCCGGCGGCGGACGCCATCCGGCTCGCCGACGGTGACGCCCTCGCCGCGGTCGTCGGCCGGCACCGGCACGTCGTCCGGGTCGCCGCCGGCCACCTGCACCGCCCGGTCACCACGGCGTACGCGGGCACGCTCCTCACCGTGGCCCCCAGCACCTGGAAGCAGAGCACGCTCACCATGAGCGCCGACGAGCAGATCGGTTGGGTCCACGAGCCCACCGCCTTCCTGCTGCACTCGGTCGAGGCTGGCGGCTGCGTGACCCACACGGTGCAGGTCAGCCACTCCACCGGGCAGACCTGCGGCTTCTGAAGGGCTGCGTCGTGCTGGTCTGGTACGTCTCGTACGGCTCGAACATGCACGCCGCCCGGCTGGCCTGGTACATCGGTGGCGGCTGCCCACCCGGCGGAAAGCGGACGTACCCGGGCTGCCGTGACCGGCGTCCACCCAGCCGGTCGACGCCCGTGTCGCTGCCCGGCGGCATCTACTTCGCCGGCGAGTCCGGTGCCTGGACCGGTGGCATGGCCTTCTACGACCCGCACCTGCCGGGCGAGGCCGCGGCCCGCGCCTACCTGGTGACCCTGGAGCAGTTCACCGACATCGCGGCCCAGGAGATGTACCGCCCGCCGGGCGACACGACCGAGCTGATCCCGGCGACCGGCGCGGCCATCGACGCCGCCGTCGCCAACGGACGGGCCACGCTCGGCCCGGGTCGGTACGAGACGCTGATCTGCCCCGGCAGCCGTGGCGGTGTTCCGATGCTCACCTTCACCGCCCCCGAGGGGGCGTCGGCCGTGCCGTGCCGCCCTCCCGCGCCGATCTACCTCGCCATGATCAGCCGAGGGCTGCGCGAGTCGCACGGCTGGCCCGCCGAGCGGATCGCCACCTACCTGGCCGCCCGGCCGGGTGTGGCGGGCGCCTGGCCAGCGGACGCCGTCACCGCCCTGGTCGACGAGGCGCTGGCCGACGGCTGACCCGCCGGCTCGCGCCTCCGACCGCTGGCGCGGTCAACCGAGCAGGAACTCGCGCAGCGCGGGGGCCAGCGTCGCCGGGGGCACGTCGTGGTAGCCGCCGTCGAGGCTCACGGACCGGCCGCCCGGCACCGCCTCGGCCGCCGCCCGACTGGCGTCCCGCAACCACTGTGGACTGCCGGTGCTGTCCACCACGAGGGTCGGCGCGGTGATGCTCCCCAGCCGGTCGGCGGGGAATCGCCCGCCGGCGGTGACGATCCCGTCGTACACCAGGGTGTGCGCCACCGCCGTCAGCCCACCCCACATCGGTTGCGAGCGCATCCCGCTGATCTGCTCCGCCGGCAGCCCCACCGAGACGCTGAGGAAGGTCTCCACCGCGCCGTCCCGGTCGTCGGCGGCGATCAGCTCGATGAGCTGCGGTGTGACGTCCTTGCCGACGCCCACGTGCGGACCGACCCGGAACGGTGGCTCGAACATGACCAACCCGGTCACCGGTAGGCCCTGTGCGGTGGCGAGGGCGGCCAGGACGGCCCCGGAGGAGATGCCGTAGACGGCGGCGGAACCACCCGCCGCCGCGATCAGGGCGGCCAGGTCGTCGATCTCGCGGCCGACCTCGTAGGGCGCTGTGTCACCGCTGTAGCCCCGACCGCGACGGTCATAGCTGAAGACGGTGAAATCCGGCGCCAGCGCGGCACCCAGGTCGCGGGTCGCGCCGCGATCGCTGAATGCGCCTCCGACGAGGACGACCGCCGGCCCGGCACCGCACCGCTCGAACGCGATGGGCGTGCCGTCGACCGATCGCACCTGCTCCGCCATGGGTGTCGTTCCGCTCACGATGCCGTCCCCCATTCCTCGTAGGCTGCCCCGTCCTTTCTAGACCCTGGCTCCGACGTTGTCCGGCAGACCGCGTTAAACGATGATCGATAACGGACTCGGCGTACGCGCTGCTCCGATGCGCTGCCCGGGTCGACCACCGGGCGTCCGGATGAGAGGCTGTCGGGGCGGGGGCCACGCTCAACCACCGCCATCCGCGACCCTTTCGACGGCGTCCGTCGGCGGCCCCGGTCGACCCAGAGGCCAGGCACCGTACGCGCCGATTCTCACGAGGAGATCCATGTTCATACCCGGGATGCGTCGGGCCGCTGTCGGCCTGACCGCGCTCGCGGTGGCCGCTTTCGGCGCGGTCGCCACCAGCCCTGAGCAAGCCGACGCGCGGCCGAAGCCGGTCGACGTCACCCTGCTGGCCCTCAACGACTTCCACGGCAACCTCGAACCGCCGAGCGGGTCCAGCGGCACCATCGCCGGACAGACCGCTGGTGGTGTCGAGTTCCTGGCCACCCACCTTGCCGAGCTGCGCGCCGCAGCCAAGAAGAAGAACACCATCACCGTCGCCGCCGGCGACCTGATCGGTGCGTCCCCGCTGCTCTCGGCCGCGTTCCACGACGAGCCGACCATCGAGGCGCTGAGCATGGCCGGGCTGGACTACGCCAGCGTCGGCAACCACGAGTTCGACGAGGGCGCCGCCGAGCTCCTGCGGATCCAGAACGGCGGCTGCCACCCGGTGGACGGCTGCATCGACGGCACCCCCTACCGGGGAGCCGGCTTCCAGTACCTGTCCGCGAACGCCTTCAAGACCGCCACCGGCAAGCCGCTGATGGCCCCGTACGCGATCCACAAGGTGCAGGGCGTCAAGGTCGGCTTCATCGGCATGACCCTGGAAGGCACCCCGCAGATCGTCAGCCAGCAGGGCGTCGCCGGCCTCAGCTTCGCCGACGAGGCGGACACCGCCAACCGGTACGCGCGCGAGCTGCGCCGCAAGGGCGTACAGGCGATCGTGGTCCTGCTGCACGAGGGTGGCACCCAGGCCGCGACCGGCGGGATCAACGACTGCGTCGGCATGACCGGCCCCATCGTGGACATCACCAACCGGATGGACCCGTCGATCGACGTGGTGGTCAGCGGGCACACCCACCAGGCGTACAACTGCGACATCAACGGCAAGCTCGTCACCAGCGCCAGCTCGTTCGGTCGCCTGGTCACCGACATCGACCTGAAGATCGACCGCCGGAGCGGGGACGTGATCTCCGCCGCCGCGAACAACGTCGTGGTCACCCGCGACGTCGCCAAGGACCCGAGGCAGACCGCGCTGATCAACCGCTACAAGACGGTGCTCGGCCCGGTCGCCGGACGCCAGGTCGGCGTGACCAACGCGGCGATCACCCGCAGCCAGGAAACCCTCTTCGGTACGAGTCTGGGCGAATCGCCACTGGGCAACCTGATCGCCGACGCGCAGCTCGCCGCCACCGACGACGAACAGAACGCCGTCGCCGCCTTCATGAACCCGGGCGGGGTCCGAGCCGACCTCGACGCCGGCCCGGTCACCTACGAGGAGGCGTTCACGGTGCAGCCGTTCGCCAACAACCTGGTGACACTGGACCTCACCGGCGCGCAGCTCTACTGCGTACTGGAGCAGCAGTTCGTCGTCGGTCGGACCCTGTACCCGTCGGCCACCGTGGGCTACGTGGTCGACCCGAACGGCACCACCGGTACGGTCGCCGACCCGTGCGCCGGCACCCGCGTGGTCCGGGGCAGCCTCACCCTCGGCGGCACCACCGTCGATACCGCCGCCACCTACCGGGTGACGGTGAACAACTTCCTGGCCGGCGGAGGCGACGGCTTCAGCGCCCTCACCGGCGGCACGAACCTGGTCACCGGTCAGATCGACCTGGACGCCTTCGTCGACTACCTGACCGCCCAGTCGCCGGTCTCCGCACCGACGCTGGACCGGATCCGCACCACCGCCGAGGTCCCCGCCGCCTGACGGCCGACTTCCGCGACATCGGGCCCCGGAGCTGATGCTCCGGGGCCCGACCCGTCCCAGCCCTCGCCGGCCGTGCTTGTGCTTGCCCTTGATCGTGCCTGCCCACGCTTGTGCTTGCTCGCGTCGCGCTGCTCGCGTCGCGCTGCTCGCGTCGCGCTGCCCGCGTCGCGCTGCTCCCGTCGCGCCGCCCACCCGCGTCGCGTTGCCCGGGCACGCCCCTTTGGGCAAGATCGCCCTCGAACGTGGATGTAGTGGCATCGGTCCGGCGGGATACCACTACATCCAGGATCGAGTGCGGTCTTGGTCCGCGACAAGATCATTAGCGGATTCAATCAAGTAGATCCGCGCAAGTTCTCCGATGTTGCTGTCTCCCGCGCGCCCGAGGCACCAACTTCGGGGAAGTTGTGCGGATCTTGGTGCAAGGTGCGGTGCCCGGCGGGGCGGAGCGGCGTGCTTGGTGAGGGCGGGGCGGGGCAGAGGGGGGTCAGGCGGAGGCGGGCGTGGGGGTGGGGGTGGGGGATGTCGGGGTGGTCCTCGCGAGACCGTCCTGCTCCCTGGTGAGCAGGCGGCGCAGGGAGAGCGCGACCAGCGAGGCGACCAGGCAGCCGCCGACCACCGTCGCCACCCAGACCATGCCGTTGGCGGCGCCGATGAGTGGGCCGGCGGTCACTGGGCCGATCACACCGCTGATTCCGAAGATCATTGAACTCATCGCGTTGTACCGGCCACGCAGCTCGTCGGTGGCCAGCGCGTTGGTCAGTGCGGGCATCACCGGGGACAGCATCGTCTCGCCGAAGCCGAAGATCGCCGAGCAGAGCACCACGCACACGGCGGCCAGCACGGCGTTCTCGGCACTGACCAGGCCGGCCACGCCGAGGACCAACCAGGCGGCGGCGAACACCGCACCCACCACAGCCAACGCCCGGGTGCGGCTGCGCCCCTCGATCCGACGAATGACCAGCAGTTGCGCGAGCACGATCATCACCGTGTTGGCCGCGAGCGCCCAGGCCACGACCCGGGGGTTCACCTCCGCCACTCGCACCGCGTACGCGGCGAAGCCCACCTCCACCTGCGCGTAGCCGCAGGTGGTGAGGATCAGCCCGAAGATCACCAGCCGTCGGAACGGGCGGTCGCGGAGCACCGTCAGGTAGCCGCCGGGCGACGGTTCGTCGACGCCTCGACGCTTGCCGAGTCGGTGGCCCACCCCGGGCAGGGTGAGCAGGATCAGCGCCGGCATCAGGTAGGTCACCGCGTCCAGCAGGTAGATCGCCTGGAAGGTGCCGGGCCGGGCGGTGTCGACGATCGCGCCGGAGGTCATGCCACCGATGCCGATACCGAGGTTGAGCAGGGCGAAGTTCAACCCGAAGACTCGTTGCCGTTCATCGTCGTCGGTCAGCGATGCGAGGATGGTGTTCTGCCCGGACCAGATGGCCGAGCTGCCGATGGCGATCACCGTCATCACCAGCAGGGCCGAGCCGGTCGAGTGGACCAGCGCCAACGAGCCGGTGCCGATCGCCTCGATCAACAGGCAGGGCACCACCACCCAGCGGGCGCCGACCCGGTCGATCAGCGTCCCGCCCAGCGGCGACAGGGCCAGGGTCACCACGCCGTACCAGCCGATGACGAGCCCGGCGCGGGTGTCGGTGAGCCCCCGTACGTCGGTCAGGTAGATGAAAAGGAACGGCAGGGTCAGGCCCCGCCCGATCGCCGACAGCAGTGTGCCGAGGAGGATCCGGCGAGCTTCCGAACGGCGGGGCAGGGCACGACGCAACATGACCGGCATTCTGCTCGGTGGGTGTGACGGAGTGCGAACCCTTAACGGCCGCGGTGATCGAGCCGAGGCAGTCGGCACCGCTGCCGACGCCGGGGCGTGCTGCGGCTGTCGGTGTGCTCTGCCATGCTGGCCCGGTGAGCGTGACCTGGCGGCGCCTGCCCGCATCGGCCCGTGAGATCGCCAATGCGGCTGGCAAGGCCGTCGCCGCCGCCCAGGAGCGCGACCCCACGGCGTACGAGGTGGCGGTCGACCGGCTCACCGGCGCCGACCGCTCCGGCCTGGTGCTCGGCGTCGTGGTCCGGTTGCTGCTGGAGGAGACCCATCCGGACGGGCTGGACGGTGACGACGTTCGTCAGGTGTTGGAACGCTGCGTGCGCTGGGCCGCCGCCTGGCGACCGGAGGTCGACCCGCACGTGATGTTGGTACTCCTCGCCGGCGCGCTCGGCGTCTACGGCCCGGGCGACGATGACGACCCGCCCGGGCCGGCTGCGGTTGCCCGACACGCACCGCTGCTCGTCGCCGATCTGGTGTCGGCCGCCGGCCGGCCGCTCGACGGCTACCTGACCGCCGCGTTCGAGGAGATCGAGCGCACCGAAGGGCAGGACTGACCTCCGGTCGGGCGGTGCTGATTCGATCCGGATCAGGTTTGGCCGCCGACCTTCGGGCAGCGCCTCGGACGCGTCCAGCGTCGGCCCGTAGTCAGCTCGCCGGCACAGTGCCACCTGCGACAGACGCCGCCTTGCGGAGCATGCTTTCTAGGCGAGTCTTCGCCGACACCAGCGCCTCCAAGTTCTGCTGGATCGCGGCGCTCTGATAGGCGGATTCCACCGTGAACCAGATGCCAATGAGATTGGTCTCGGATTTGCACTTAACGTCGGCCATCGCGGTCTGGCGCTCAGCCCCGCTTGGCGTCGGGCCGCTGAAAGCGTCCACCGCCTCCAGCGGTCCCGGGTAGTTATACCCTGCCTTCTTCATGCACTCCGACCATTTACCGATAGCGTCCCGGACTCTTTTGTCGGAATCCGACTGGGCGCTACGGTTGATAGCTTGCACGAGAGGGTTATCCCCATAGTTCTCGTCGTCGTCATCGGTTATCTGTCGGATCGCCTCACCATGGCAGCCGCCGTTTGGGACTTTCTTACCTGCCACGTCGTCAACTGCAGGAGGGGTCGCACCCGGTAGGACCTTGCCCCCCGGCCAGCCGGTGAGAACCAATAGCTCGGCAGGCGTTTGGGTGCTGATATTGGCCGATTCTTGACGCCTTTTGGCTGGTGCCAAATCTGGGCTGTGGTAACCCCATTCAGCCGCGATTGCCGAGTCAGCGATCCCATATCGGCGCTCAGTTAGGGAAGTCGGCCGGGGCGCTGGAATGACCGGAGCAGAGTATACGAACCCGAACCCTTGCATGCAGCGCTGGATCAACGTCTGCCGCGCCCGGAGAATCAGGTCACTCTGCTTGTCGGACAGCATGTACGCCTCGATGGGCAGAGCCAGGTTGCGGGTTGAAAGAATCTCAGGAATCGTCTCGACGGGCGCGGGAGTGACCACCGCGATGCCGCCCTGTGATGCTTCGTCCGCGCCCTCTGCGTTTGTGCAGCCGGAAGCGGCCAGCAGTAAGGATGCTGCGCAGATGGCGGCGGGCAGGCGGGTAGACCACCGTCTCATTTGTTTTTCCCCCGAATGCAAGTGCGGACGCGCCGCGGCGGATCACAGTCCGATCAGCCGCGGCGCACCGGTTCTCAGGCTGCCTGCGGACCTACGGGCAGAAGAGTTGACCGCGATTATTGTTCCGGGTCACGAACTGAGTATTGTCGCTGCCGTTGAGGGGGAGCCAGGTGCTGGTGCGACCGGTGTAGTTCTTGTGCTCGTAAGTCCGCAGCGGGCAACCGCCGTGATTGTTATAGTACGAGCCAGTTTGATTTCCGACCACTGCGCCCTTGCCGTCGCCCGTCGTCCGGAATAGTACCGCCGGAGAGGCCAGGTAATCCGCCACGTCGTCGGGGACTCCGACCATGGAGCCGCCGTAATTGATGCGGTAGTAAAGGCACGCATCTCCATCGCCGCAGTAGGCGTGCTGAGTCACTGCTTGCGCCGGACCAGCGGTTACGGCCAATCCCGCTGCCGCAACGCCGATCGCCATTGCTGAAGCCAGCAGGGCCCTTCGGAATCTCATGTCTAATGACTCCCCTCAGTCATGACGAGCATAGATCACTGGCTGGAAGTGTGCAGGAGACGCAGGGTCAGCGCAACCCCGTCTGGCCAAGCCGGCGACTCCACAACGACGTTCTCCCACGTCAAAGAGTCGAAGCTTTCGTCAATACTCATTCAGTCGACCGGCGGCCTGGTGTGGGAGTTGTCAACGGCGGAGCGCGTCGGCGGGCTCGATCGACGCCGCCCGTACGGCGGGGTACAGCCCGGAGGCCAGGCCTACCAGCCCGCCCACGAATGGTGCCGGCCACACTGTCCACGGTTGCAGCACCGCGGTCCAGTCCTTGGCGACCGCCACGAGGATGACGACGCTGACCCCCACGCTCGCCCCCACCAGACCGCCCAGGAGCCCGAGGGCCGTCGACTCGGTGAGGAACTGGGCAGCGACATGCCGCCGTCGCGCCCCAAGCGCTCGGCGGAGTCCGATCTCGCCAGAGCGCTCCAGCACCGCCACCATCGTCGTGTTCGCGATGCCGACCGCGCCGATCACCAATGAGATCACCGCCAGGAGTAGGAACAAGGAACCCAGATCGTTGTCGACGCCGGCGCGGAGGGTGCGCGGATCGGCCGGGGCTGTGACCTTGAACAGTTGCGGGGCCTGTGGACTAAGCGCGAGTGCGACCTGATCGGCCACCAGGTCTGCCGCGCCCACCCGGGTCTCGATCAGCATGCCTGCCCGCTGCTCGATGGGCGGTCCGTATTCGCGTAACGCGGTCTCCGTCGGGATGATCACGGACAGCAGGAGATCCGATCGCCGCTGGAGGCCGCCGATCACTCCAACGATGGTGTAGGCAGTTCCGTCGACGAAGACGGCGGGTGCGGAGTCGAGCCGGGTGATACCGAGTACGGCGGCCGCCGCCGCACCGACCACGGCCACCCGCTCGGCCCGGGAATTGTGGAACCGGTCGTACAAGCGGCCCGCCGTGAGGGTGGGGCGCATCGCCAGCAGGGCAGTCGGGTCGGCCGCCACAACGGAAACGCCAGCTCCGTTAGCTGCCGAGCCCAACATCGGACTGTTGCCGATCCTCGCGCCCGGTAGGGATACCGGCCACCAGAGCCCGCCGTTGACCACACCGTTGAGACGAGTGACTCGATCCGCTGCGTCCGGCGGGAAGGACATTCGCACGTCATCCGGGTTTCCCGATCCGACGTCCTCAACGGTGACTTCGGTGGCACCAAGAACGGTGAATCTCTTGCCGATCTGCCCTCCCGCAGTGGCGGTCAGTCCGAGAATCGCCACAAAGGCCGCGATGCCGAGGACGGTGCCCAGGATCGTGAGGACCGAACGCCCGGGGCGCTGCAACACGCCGGCCAGCGCCTCGGTGAAGAGGTCGCGAGCATGGAAGGTGGAGGGCGGTATCTGGACGCTACCCCCACGTCGGCTAGCCATGGGGCGCGGAGCTCGCGCCCCGGCCGGCATCAGAATGGAGAACACCGTCCCTGATGGCGATGACCCGCTGTGCCCGGTCGGCGACGCTGTTGTCGTGAGTAATGGTGATGACGGTGAGACCATCCGAATGAAGTCGTTTGATAATCGACAGGACCCGCTCCGCCGTCTGAGAGTCGAGGTTTCCGGTTGGCTCGTCGCAGAGCAGGAGCGTTGGCTCGTTGACCAGCGCTCGTGCGATGGCGACCCGTTGCCGCTCACCCCCCGACATGGTCCACGGCATGGCTTCGCGGCGGTGGGCGAGACCGACCCGGTCCAAAGCCTCTAGGGCAACCGCTCGCCGTCTCGCACGAGGCACTCCGAGGTACAGCTGGGCGACCGCAACATTTTCCGCGGCCGTGCGGTACGGCAGCAGGTTAAAAGACTGAAAGACAAACCCGATACGGCGTCCCCGCAGGGCCGTGCGCTCGTGCTCCCGCAGTCGGCCAACGTCGTCGCCCTCGAATTCGTATCTGCCAGCCGTCGGTCGGTCCAACAGGCCCACCACGTTCAGGAACGTCGACTTACCAGACCCAGACGGACCCACCACGGCCATGTGCTCCCCGCGGCGTAGGACGAGGTCGCAGGAGCGTAACGCGGTCACGGGTGGCGGCCCCGGATAAGTGAGGGCTACCGAATCGAACTTTATCACCGGGCCAGCCACTATTCGCCGACCGCCACAAGGTCACCAGGCTTCAGCTCACCGTCCACTGGTGACACCTCGACGTATCCGTCGCCGGAGACACCGGTCCGCACCTCTAAGCGGTTCAGATGGTCACCGGCCTCCACCCGAGAAATCCGAGTCCGACCGTCAGCGCCAGAAGATACTGCGGAGAGCGGCACGACCAGGACGTCGTTGCTGGTGCGGGCAGCGGTGATGGTGACCCGGAGCTCTTGGTCGGTCCATGCCGAGGACAGGGGCTTGTCCGGTTGTACGACGACCGGCACGAAGGGGGCGGAGGCGGGGGCCGCGCCCTCACCCTCAGCGCTCTCCGCGGAGTCCTGCGCCGTGGTGATGGCGCCGATGGTGAGAATGTGCCCCTGTTGTTCGGAGCCGATCGACTCGGCCAACAGATCGACGGGCATGCCCGGTTTTAGTAATGTGGCGTCGGCGGGACGAACCTTGGCGGTGACGCTCAGCGCCCCGGCGGTCAGCACCAGGACCGGTCCCTTCACCTCGTCACCGATGCTCACCGGCAGCCGGGCGACCCGAGCGGGGAACGTCGGCACGAACACGACCTCTGCCCGAGGCACCATAGGTCCCGTCCGGGCTATCAGGGAGGCTCGGGCGCTTCGCGCCCGGTCGAGCGATCGCTGCAGGGAAGTCAGCTGAGCATCGAGGTCAGTCTTTTCGGCGCCCTGGGGCGAACCCGACCGGGTACGACGACGCATCTCCTCTACTGCTCGCTGGGCGTTGTCGACGGCGTCCTCAGCGGCCCGCAAATCCGCTTCTTCTTCCGTGCCGCGGGGACCGCTGGTGCTCGGAGTCCGGTAACCGACGGCCTTGTAAAGGCGGGACACCGCGTCCTTCGTGGCGGATCCGAAGCGGCCCGATCGGTCCCCATTCGAGTAGTGGCCGAGATCCCGAAGCGCCTTCTGTAGGGCTGCCACATCGTCGCCCTCATCGTCGGGTCGTAGGTCCCGGTAGGCCGGCGTGGACCCGCGCAGCGCGATGAGTGGACGCCCGGAGATCTCCAAGAGAACCTTGCCAGGCTTTATCGCAGCGCCAGCGGTAACGTTCAATCCCGACACGACCGCCGCGTCCGCGCCCTCCGGTACCCGCGGGATCACCTCAAGCCGGTGTACAGCACCAGTGGTTCCCCGGGTCACTACCGAACTGCTGATAGCGCGCTGCTCCACCGTCGCCGTCAACGAAGACGGATCGGGAGCCCGTGTCTCGGCCGCCACCTGCGCCGGCGACTTGATCCACGCTGCGGCGGAGACGCCTAGAGTCGCCACCAGGGCGCACCCGAGGGCCACCGAGAGCGCCACGCGTTGTCGCCTCGCGATCGGAGAAGGCTTGGTCGACTCGGTGGGGGACGTCACGTCACCCGCGTCACTACGTTCGTCCAACTAAGGGCTCCTACCGTTGCCGGTCTGGCCTTCGAGATCAAACCCGTCGAACACATCCCGACGGCTCGGGCGTTCGGGGAGGGCGGCAGGACTCCGGCCGCAAGGGCGCGGCAACAGGGCCTCGAAGCCCTGGGCCGTCATTTAACCTGATCCACTTCGTCACATCAACTGCCCCTGCTCCACCTGGCGCTGCCGTCGCCGTGGGTGGGTCTGCATCGAGGGTGATCAGAGCGTCGGAAAGTTTTGGCTTCGGTCGGGTTGCGGCTAGGCGACCGCGACTTCGAGCGTTCGCTTCAGCCCACGCTGATCGCTCGGCGGATTGCTCTGCCTGCTGCCGTCCTGCTGACCCGAGGACTGGTTCCCGGGAACGGATCAAGGCCCCTCCGTGGAGGGGCCTTGATCCGTTCTTACCTCTGGTCGGGGTGGCCGGATTCGAACCGACGACCTCTTCGTCCCGAACGAAGCGCGCTACCAAGCTGCGCCACACCCCGAGGCGTGCCGACAAATAGTAGCCCACCCGCCCCGGTGGTCAAACTCGGTACCCCCGCCGTCCGGGCCAGCGGGCGGCGAAGCGGTCAGCGGGGGATGAGGGTGAGGATGCTGGCCTCCGGGGGGCAGGCGAAGCGGATCGGGGCGGTCGGGTGGGTGCCGAGACCGGCGGAGACGTGCAGCCAGGAGTCCGAGCCCGGCCAGCGGTGCAGGCCGCGCGCCATCGAGCGGGGCAGGCCGCAGTTGGTCACGAGCGCCCCGTAGCCCGGTACGCAGACCTGACCACCGTGGGTGTGGCCGGCCAGCAGCAGCCCGAAGCCGTCCGCCGCCATCTGGTCGAGCACCCGCGGCTCGGGTGAGTGCGTCACCGCGATGGAGAGGTCCGCCGAGGACGAAACCGCGCCGGCGACGGAGGGGTAGTCATCCCGGTCGATGTGCGGGTCGTCGACGCCGGCCAGGTCGACCTGTCGACCGCCGGCCTTCAGCGTGGTCCGGGCGTTGTTGAGGTCCGCCCAGCCGGCGCCGGTGAAGACCTGACGCAACTCCTCGTACGGCAGCTCGACGCCCTCGGTGTACTCCCGGTCGGGCAGGAAGTAGGTGAACGGGTTCTTCAGCACCGGCCCGGTGTAGTCGTTGGAGCCGAACACGAACGCGCCCGGGTAGTCCAGCAGTGGTTGCAGGGCCCGCAGCACCCCGGGCACCGCGCCAGGGTTGGCCATGTTGTCGCCGGTGACCACCACCAGGTCGGGGTCGAGGGCGGCCAGCGACGCCACCCAGCGCTGCTTGCGTGCCTGGTCGGGCATCATGTGCAGGTCGGACAGGTGCAGCACGCGCAGCGGCTCCGCGTCGGCCGGGAGCACCGGCACGTCGTACCGCCGCAGGGTGAACATGTTGCGCTCGACGAGCGACGCGTACGCGAGGGTGGCCGCGCCGATCGTGGCGGTTCCGGCGGCGAGCCGGAATAGTGTGCGCTTTCGCATGGCGTTCAGGGTAGTTTGACCGTCCATGAGCACGCTGAAGGACCGCCTCACTGCCGACATGCGTACCGCGCTCAAGGCGCGCGACGAGCTGACCACCTCCACGCTGCGGATGGCCCTGGCCGCCGTCGGCACCGCCGAGGTCGCCGGCAAGGCCAAGCGCGAGCTCACCGATGACGAGGTGCTCGCGGTGCTGACCAAGGAAGCCAAGAAGCGTCGGGAGGCGGCCACCGCCTTCGCCGACGCCGGGCGCGCCGAGCAGGCCGCGAAGGAGAGCGCCGAGGGTGAGGTGTTGGACCGCTACCTGCCCAAGCAGCTCTCCGAGGCCGAGCTGACCGAGCTGGTGTCGGGGGCGCTCGCCGCGGGCGGCTTCACCGGCAAGTCGCAGATGGGCCCGGCGATGAAGGCGGCCCAGGCCGCGGTGGCCGGCCAGGCCGAGGGTGGCCGGGTGGCCGCCGAGGTACGCCGACAGCTCGGTCTCGCGGTATAAATGCAGCTCGATACTAGTCAGCTAACCACGAATGCGACAAATTGGGTGAGCATTCGTAATACCAGCGCGCGAAAAAATGCCACGCTCGGATTCAGTGACGCGCTACGAACGCGTTACTGAACATTGGCGACTTTGGCGGGCAGAGACTGCAACAACTAAGCCTTACAAAAGACCAGTTCGGCACACAGCAAAGCCCTTGACGGTGCCCGACGGGTCCGGGGTTGACGACCGCAACCCCATCTGGTCGAACCTCGTCTGCTTCCCCTCCTCTTCCGCCTTCAGGCGGAACAACCGGGCAACATGAGTAAGGCCGTCGCCACTCCGATTGCGACGAACATTTGGGTGCGGCGTCGGCTCATGTCGTGCTTTTTCCACAGGTGGATTGAGACACCAACCCACCGCGGCACATGACCAACTGAATCGGCTGCGGTGGATTGGCGTTCAAGCATCCTGATATCAGGGACAGAAGAGGTGGCCGCGATTATTGTTCCGGGTCACGAACTGAGTGTTGCCACTGCCGCTTAGTGGATTCCAGGTGTTGGTGCGGCCAGAGAAGTTGCTGTGTTCGTAAACTCTTAACTGGCAGGCGGGGTGGTTATTGTAATACGAGCCTGTTTGATTTCCGACAACAGCACCCTTGCCGTCGCCCGTGCTGCGGAACAGCACTGCAGGAGAGGCGAGGTAATCTGACACCCGGTGAACATCTGGGATGCCGACCATCGAGCCCCCGTAGTTGATCCGGTAGTAGAGGCACGCATCGCTACTGGCACAACTGCTGTGCTGGGTGATCGCCGCCTGAGCAGGCGTAGTGGTAGCGATTAAACCGCTTGCCGCAACGCCGACGCTCATTGATGCCGCCAACAGAGCTCTTTGTAATATCACGGCTGATGGACTCCCTTCACTTGGACCCAAGATCGCTGGCTGAGATCCTCCATGAAGGAGAGACTGCCCGCAACCCCGTTGCCGGTCAGCGCCGAGTATGTCCTTACGTTCCTGCACCTCAGGCCAGGGTTACCCACCTCGTAGAAATTCCCCTGGTCCGCTCCGGTATCAGGATCTAGCGCCGAAGAGCATCGGCGGGCTCGACCGAAGCCGCACGTATCCCGGGGTACAGCCCGGATAGTAAGCCCACTAGCCCACTAGCAAACTGCGCCGGCCATGCCGTCCATGGTTGCAGTACTGCGGTCCACTCTTTCGCGAACGCCACGATGATTACCACGGCGACCCCTAAACTTGTTCCCACTAAACCACCTTAAGAGTCCGAGGGTCATCGACTCGGCCAGAAATTGGGCCGCGACGCGCCTTCGCCGGGCACCCAGTGCCGGCGAAGGCCTATCTCACTCGACCGCTCCAACACCGCAACCATCGTCGTGTTCGCGATCCCCACTGCGCCAATAAATAGGTAAATTGCCGCTAGGAGCAGAAACCAAAAAACTGTCATCGTTGCTGATGCCGGTGCGAAGGGTACGTGGATCGGCTGGAGCCTGGCCTTAAATTGCTCTTGGGTCTGTGGACTCAGTGCGAGTGCAACCTGGTCGACCACCAGGTTTGCGGCCCCACTCTAGTCTCAATCAGCATGCCGGCCCGCTGGTCGACGGGCGGTCCGTATTCGCGCAACGCCGTTTCGGTCGGAATTATCACGGATAGCAACAAATCGGACCGCCGCTGGATCCCCCCGATTACCCCGGTTCCCGTATGGGCAGTTCCATTGACGAATACTGCAGGCGTGGAGTCGAGCCGGTTGATGCCCGGGACGGCGGCCGCAGCCGCACCAAGTACGGCCACCCGCTCGGACCGGAAACTATGAAACCTGTCGTACAGACGGCCGACCGTGAGGGTGGGCCGCATCGCCAGCAATGCCGGCGGATCAGCAGCCACGAGTGAAACGCGGTCCCGGTGGATGCCGATGACCGTACTCGTTTGGCCAAGCGGGCGGGCACCCGTAGAGGGTGCCCGCCCGTCGTGTCCTACTGGTTCGGCTCAGCCGCCCGGTCGACCACCGGGTCGACCATCGGGCTGCCCACCGGGGGGATTGCCCGGCGGCGGGGCGGTACCGCCACCGCTGCTGACCTCGATGGTGACCACGCCACCCTTGATCGTGCGTCCGTCCGGGCTGGTGCCGGCCGCGTCGCCCGCCTTGCAGGAGGACGGCACCTTCGTGCTGGAGACCACCGGCTCGAAGCCGGCCCCCTTGAGCCGGGACTTCGCGGTGTCCACCGAGACACACTTCACGTCGGGGATGCTGCGCTGGTCACCCAGGGAGATCTTCTGACCCGGCGCCTCAAAGTCGATCTTCGGCTTGCCCTTCATGGCGTCCCGCAGCGTCTCCCAGACCGGCGGGTTGATGCCGTCCTGCTCCTTGTGCTTCATCTTCACGTTGGTCTGCGGCCAGTCCGGGTCGGCCATGATGCCGGCGACGGAGTACTGCTTGGTCATCGCGACCAGCGCGGCGGTCTTCTCGGAGTCGGTGGTGCCGGACTTGCCGGCCACCGGGTAACCGACGTCGCCGCGCACGTTGCCGGCGGTCGCCCCCGCGCACCGGGAAGACGACGACTTGTCACCGACCGGGCACCGGGCCGCGTCCACGGCGGCGCGGGCCACCTCGGTGCTGAACCGCTTCTCGCAGCGCGGGTTGGCGATGTCCAGCTTGTTGCCCTCCGGGTCGCGGATCTCCTGCACCGGGATCGGCTCGCAGTACTTGCCGTCCGCGGCCAGGGTGGCGTAGGCGTTGGCCAGGTCCAGCGGGGTGGTCTGCGAGACGCCCAGGGTGAACGCGCCCCACTGGTGCGCGCCCTTCTCCAGCGTCAGATCTTCCTCGGAGCGGAAGTTGATGCCCAACCGCTTGGCGGCCTTGACCACGTTCTCGGCACCGACCTGCTGTTGCAGCGGCACGAAGTAGGTGTTCACCGACCGGCCGAACGCGGTCCACATGTTGTTTGGGCCGGCCATGCTCTCGGTCGAGTTGGTGGGGCAGTAGAAACTGGTCCCCGGGCAGGCTGCCGGACCGGGGCGGATGATGTATTCCGACTTGAACTGCTTCGGCGCGTTGATCGAGTAGCTGAGCGGGATGCCCTTCTCCAGCGCCGCGACGATGGTGAACATCTTGAACGTCGACCCGGCCTGGTAGCCGGTGATGCCGTCACCACCGGTGAGCAGGGGGTTGACCGTCGCCGGGTAGTTGCCCCGAATCTTCTTCTTGCTCTTCGCCGGATCGCTGGAGATCTTGTTCTTCGGGTTCTTCGGGTCGTCGAGCTTGAACTGCCGGTTGACCGCGAGCGCTCGTACCCGGCCGGTGCCCGGCTCGACGACCGCGACCATCGCGGCTTCCTTGCTGTTGATGCTCTTGGCCTTACGGACCGCCTTGTCCGCGGCGCGCTGCGCCTTGACGTCGATCGAGGTCACGACGGTGTAGCCACCGCTCTTGAGCCGGCGCTCCCGGTCGTACCTGGTCGAGCCGAACGTCTCCTGATCCATCCACCAGCGGTAGAAGTAGTCGCAGAAGAAGCCCCACTCGTTGACGTTGGCGGCGACGCAGCCGTTCGGGGTGCGCTTGTCCTTCACCACCAGCTTGGTCGCCTTGGCGGCGTCCGCCTCCTGCTGGGTGATGGCCTTGATGTCGACCATGTTCTGGATGACGTAGTTGCGACGGTCCAGCGCGAGCGGGAAGCCGAGTTCGGTGGTCGGGTCGTTCGTCGTGGGTGCCTTGACCATGCCGGCCAGCAACGCCGCTTCCTCGATCTTCAGCTTGCTCGGCGGCTTACCGAAGTAGACCTGGCTCGCGGCGTAGATGCCGTACGCGCCGTTGCCGAACGAGGCGAGGTTGAGATAGCGGGTGAGGATCTCGTCCTTGGAGAATTCCTTGTCGACCTGGAGGGCCAACCGCATCTCGCGCAGCTTGCGGGCGCTGGTGTCCTCGGTCGCCGCGACGACGTCCGCCGGGTGGGTGGCCGAGTAGGCGATGGCCAGCCGGACGTACTGCATGGTCAGCGTCGAGGCGCCCTGCCGGCCGGAGCCTTCGCTCTGGTTGTTGACGAACGCACGGGCGACACCGTTGATGTCGACGCCGTTGTGCTTGTAGAAGTCATGGTCCTCGGCCGCGATGATGGCCTTCTGCATGAACGGCGAGATGTCGGCGAGCTTGACGTCTCGCCGGTTCTCGTCGTACATCGTCGCGAGCGGTGTCTTGCCGTCCGATGCCAGCAGGTAGCTGATCTGTGGCGCGCGGGCCACCGTCAGCTCCGTGGGCAGGGCACCGAACGTCTCGGCTCCGGCCTTCGCGGCCAGGCCGGACATCGCTACCGCGGGGAAGGCCGCCGCAGCGACCACCACGCCGGCCAGCAGGCCACACACGAGTAGCGATGCGGCGTTGGTCAGCACATTGTGGTCACGTTTCCGCATCCAGGTCACCTCGACAGGGTACGCGAGTAGGGAACGAGGGGCGCTGGGGCGTTCTTTCCCCATTTCCTGCGCGCGCTGCCCTCGTTGTGCTAAACGCACGACCCCCGTTACTTGGTTGCGTGTGACCTGGCGTGAGTCTCCTCCGATCCAGTGAGGCGGCGCAGCGTTATCGCTGACCTCGGCGGGGTAACCGGCGGTCGAAGGCCCGGGAAGCCGGGACTGTCCGAAATGATGGATTTCGCCGACAACGTTGCGTAATCAGTCGACTACAGAGCATGATGGGGGCGGCGACAGCGCCAGATGTCGTCCGCGCCGCCTTGGGGAAGGCAGGCCGGGCGATCGGGGGGAATTGCCGGCTGACGTGCATCGACGAGGTCGGTAGGTACTGCAAGGGGGGACGTGTACACATGGGCATGATCACTGACTGGCCGTCACTGGCGGCATGTCAGAACGGGGACCCGGACGCGTTGTTCGTACAGGGCGCCGAACAGAACGTGGCGAAGCGGATCTGCCGGAGCTGCCCTGTTCGGTACGAGTGCCTGGCCGACGCGCTGGACAACCGGATCGAGTTCGGTGTGTGGGGCGGCATGACCGAACGCGAACGGCGGGCGCTGCTGCGTCGTCACCCCCAGGTGACGAGCTGGCGCAAGATGTTCGAGGCCGCGATGAAGAAGAACAGCAAGGACAAGACCGGCAAGGACAAGATTCTCGTCAGCGCGGCCAACTGACGCCGGTCACGACCGGCTGATCGCCGCGCCGATCGTCCGTAGCCCGTCGACGTCGTGCACGTCGGCGGGCTGCGCCGTGACCGAGACCGCCGGCACGGCCGGAAAGGCTTCCGTGAAGCGCGCGGCGACCTGCTGCTCGCGTACCGCCTGGCGAGCCAACGCCGCGTGCGCCCGCAACACGTCGGCGGTGGCCTCATGCCCACCCAGCTGGGTCAGCCGCTCGGCGGCGACCTGGCTCCGCTCGGCGTCCAGCTCCGGGACCGCCGGGCTGTGCACCCGGTTGAGCACCAGACCAGCCAGCGGCATCCGCTCGTCGCGTAGCCGGCCCGCGAAGTAGGCGGCCTCCCGGACCGCGTCCGGCTCCGGGGTCGCGACCAGCAGAAAGGCCGTCTCCCGCGCCTGCAGGATGCGGTACGTCTGCTCGGCGCGCTGCCGGAATCCGCCGAACATCGAATCCAGTGCCGCCACGAAGCCGGACAGGTCGGTGAGCAGCTGCGCGCCGAGCACCTTCTGGACGACCTTCGAGAACATCCCGAACGAAGCCGTGACCAGGCTGAACATGCTCCGTCCACCACTGCGCGCCGGAGCCAGCAGCAGTCGCAGCATCCGGCCGTCGAGGAAACGGGAGAGTCGAGCCGGCGCATCCAGGAAGTCCAGTGCCGAGCGGGACGGTGGGGTGTCCACCACGATCAGGTCCCACTCGCCCCGGGCGTGCAACTGACCCAGCTTCTCCATCGCCATGTATTCCTGCGTGCCGGCGAAGGTCGAACTCATCGCCTGGTAGAACGGGTTCGCGAAGATCTCCGCGGCCTTCGTCGGGTCGGTGTGCTGCAACACCACGTCGTCGAAGGTGCGCTTCATGTCCAGCATCATGGCGTGCAACTCGCCGCCGCTGCTCTCGACGTCGATGCCCTTGACCTGGCGAGGGGTGTTGTCCAGCTCGGTCAGGCCCAGCGACTGGGCCAGCCGGCGGGCCGGGTCGATGGTGAGCACCACAGTGCGCCGGCCGTGGTGCTCGGCGGCCCGCAGCGCCAGCGCCGCGGCCGTGGTCGTCTTTCCCACTCCGCCGGCACCGCAGCACACGACGATCCGCACGCCTGGGTCGGCGAGGATCTGGTCGACGTCCAGCTGCGGCGCCGCGTCTTCGGAAGGCACCAATCGAGCGTATCGGGCCGGCGGGTCCGCGCGCCCGTGCTGCGCTCAGGTGTGAGTCATTCGGCGCGGACGAGAGCCCGGGCCAGCGTGGCGAGCCCCGCCCGATCCACCCCGTCGGGCAGCAACGGCAGCTCGATCATCGGCAGCCCCAGCTCCACCAGGTCGGCGCGGAGCGAATCTTCCAGTTCGCGCCGGATGAGCTGGTCGCGCGCCTCATCGTGCAACCCGGCCACGATGTCCCGATCGGCCGGCAGCCCGGCGGCGACCAGCCCGCGCTTCAACTCGGCGGCGGTGACCGCCGCTCCGGTGGGCAGCGGCGGTCGGACTCCGTTGACGAGCACGTTCCCGACGCCGAAGCCGAGGGCGGTCAGGTCGGCGATCGCGTCGACCGTCTCCTGGATCGGCATCTCCTCCAGCAGCGTGACCACGTGCACCGCTGTCATCGGGGACCGCAGCAACGCGGCGACCCCCTCGCTCTGGGTCTTGATCGGGCCCACCTTGGCCAGCCGGGCCGTCTCCGCCGTCACGTTGAGGAACCGGCCGATCCGCCCGGTCGGCGGCGCGTCCAGCACCACCGCGTCGTACGCGCGCCGTTGCCCGGTCGTGCGGGTGGTGGCCTCCTTCACCTTGCCGGTGAGGAGGACGTCCCGCAGGCCGGGCGCGATGGTGGTGGCGAAGTCGATGGCGCCGAGCTTGCGCAGTGCCCGGCCCGCCGCGCCCAGCTTGTAGAACATGTCCAGGTACTCGAGCAACGCCTCCTCGGCGTCGACGGCGAGCGCGCGCACCTCACCGCCGTCCGGCGCGTCGGCGAGGTGGCGTTCCTCGTAGGGCAGCGGCTCGATGCCGAACAGTTGGGCGATGCCCTGCCGCCCCTCGACCTCGACCAGCAGGGTGCGCCGGCCGCCGGCGGCGAGCGCCATGGCCAGCGCCGCCGCCACGCTGGTCTTGCCGGTGCCGCCCTTGCCGGTCACCACGTGGAGACGGGCGGGCCAGCCGGTACCGGCCGGGTCGATCGGACGCTCAGCTGCACACACCCGTCGAGCCTATCCAGGCTGGGCGGTCAGGCGACCTCGCAGACCCACCAACCCGTCTTCTGCACCACAGTGAAGCGCAACTCCTGGTCGGCCACCTTCTCGTCGGCGGTGGTCATGGTGAGCCGGGTGGAGACGGTGGCCCGTTCCCCGGTCTGGTTGTCCACCTTCGGAGTGGTCCACCGGAAGCGCGGGTTCTGGTACGTGGAGGCGTACTTCTCCACCTCGGCCACCTTTGCGGCGATCTTGTCGTCGTCGCGGGCAGCGGCGCAGACGCGACCGGCCGCCTTTGTCGCGTCGCGATCCTTGTAGACCGCGGTGAGGAACTCGTCGACGGCGACCGCCGGCTCCTTGGCGCCCTCGCCGGTCTCGGCATCGCGCAGGGTCAGGAAGGCCACCACGCCACCCCCCACGCAGAGCACCATGATCACGGCCAGGGCGATCGCCGCGATCAGTAGACCGCGCTTCTTCTTCGGCGCGGCCGTGCCCTGGTAGGGCGGATAGGCCGGCGGTGCCGGGGGGATCGACGAGGAGTTCGGGGCACCCGGCTGCGTCGGCGCGGCCGCCGAGGAGGGGCCGCCGGGCCCTTCCGGCTGCCCGCTGCCGCCCAGCTGCCCGGCGCCGCCCAGTTGCCCGGGGAAGGTCGGCTGGCTCGGGCCACCGGGCTGCCCGGGGAAGGACTGCTGGCTCGGGCCGCCGAGCTGCCCGGGGAGGGCCGGTTGGCCGCTGGGCTGCCCAGGGAAGGCCGGTTGGCCGCTGGGCTGTCCGGGGAAGGCCGGTGAGGTGGGGGCGGCGGGAAGTGCCGGCTGGGCGGGGGAGGCGGGGAGGGCGAGTTGCCCGGGCGGCGGAGCGGGGGTCGGCTGGCTGGGGATGATCGGCGCGCCGGGCTGACCGGCGGGATCCGGGTGGGCCGGCGGGTGAGCGGGTGTGCCGGCCTGGTCGCCGCTGGGCGGGTGGGTCATGTCGTTCCCCCAGGGGTACGGCGCCCGCCGCCACCCCTGGCGCCGAGCGTGATCGAGCGGGCGGCCGGGCGCTGCGCGACCGTCCGACCGGAAGGGTAGCGGTCGATGACCGGATCGGTGTCGCCCCTGCCTGTCGAGCGGGCCGGTGATCCGGTGAGCGGTACCCGCGCCGGTTTCGGTGTCGGGCCTCCGACCTGCGGTGTGTCGCATATGTGACTGTTGATGACCTCTTGTGCGCGTCCTGCTGGCGGGACCGCAGCCACAGACCTACCTTCGTCCCCGTGCGGGGGGCCGGAACGGACGAATGGGTCCGGGCCGGAAGCATGGTCCGAGAGGTACGACCGGAGGCAGTGCATGCGCGACGCGGACAACATCCCTCGCACCCAGTTCCCGACGAACGACCGGCCCCGCCGGCCCGGGTCCGTGGTCGAGGCCGGCGGGCAGGTCTCCAGCCAGCCGATCAACGAACGGTCGTACCGCCGGATGCCGGAGCAGGCGGAGACGGCCCGGGTGCCGAGCCAGCCCGCCGAGCGGACCCGCGAGGACGACGAGTCGGGCTTCGTCATCCACCTGCCGATCCGGGTGCCGAATCTGGCGGCGGCGACAGTGCTGGCCGGCCGGGTCGCGGTGTCCCTGGGCTTCCTGCCCGAGTTGGACGCCGGCGAGACGACCGTCTCCAACGCCGATGATCAGAACAACCGGCACCGGGTCTTCTGTGACCTGCTGCTGCCCGACCGGTCCCGCTGCCCCCAGGGGTACGAGCACGAAGGGTGCTGCGGGGAGCTGCCGGCCGCGCCGGAGCATCGTCCCGTACCTCGTCCGGCCAGCGGACCGTAGGCTGTCCCTCGAACAATTCCGCACCGAGAGGGAGCCCTTCAGCGATGCAGAAGTGGGAATATTCCACGGTCCCGCTGCTGGTCCACGCGACCAAGCAGATCCTCGACAACTGGGGCGAGGACGGGTGGGAGCTCGTCGCCGTGGTCCCCGGCCCGAACCCGGACCAGCTGGTCGCCTACCTGAAGCGGCCCAAGGCGTGAGCAACGGTCCGCACGCGAAGCTCGCCGAGCTGGGCCTCGAACTGCCCGAGGTCGTGCCGCCGGTAGCCAGTTACGTCCCGGCCGTGCAGTCCGGGCAGCACGTGTACGTTTCCGGCCAGTTGCCGATGGCCGAGGGCAAGTTGCTGGCGACCGGCAAGGTCGGCGCCGGGATCTCCGCCGAGCAGGCGAAGGATCTGGCCCAGCGGTGCGGGCTCAACGCGCTGGCCGCTGTCGACTCGCTGGTCGGCCTGGAAAACGTGGTCAAGGTGGTCAAGGTGACCGGTTTCGTGGCCTCCGCGCCCGGCTTCACCGGTCAGCCCGCTGTGATCAACGGTGCGTCCGACCTCTTCGGCACCGTCTTCGGGGAGGCCGGCCGGCACGCACGCAGCGCCGTGGGGGTGGCCGAACTGCCCCTGGACGCCCCGGTGGAGATCGAGCTGATCGTCGAGGTCGCCTGACCCAACCGCGATCTTGCACTTGCTGTCGCGACGAAAGCCGTGAAAAGGCATGAATCAGCAGCAGCAAGTGCAAGATCGCGGGGTGTGGTGGGCGGGGTCGTACGATCTCAGCCATGAGCGGGCACGTGACGGGGGCGGTGGCGGCGCTTGCCGACGAGTTGCCCCGCTGGGTTTCACTGCTGCGTGCGCCGAACCCGGGGCCGATGACCCTCGACGGCACCAACACCTGGGTGCTGCGCGCCCCGGCGGCCGATTCCGGCATCGTGGTCGACCCGGGGCCGGCGGACGAGGGGCACCTGACCCGGATCGCCGAGCACGGCCCGGTCGGGCTGATCCTGATCACCCACGGCCACCCCGACCACACCGAGGGCGCGGCCCGGCTGAGTGAGCTGCTCGGCGGCGTGCACGTGCTCGCCGTCGACCCGGCGCACACCATCGGCGGTGAGCCGCTGACCGAGCCGGGCGAGCAACTCGGCGGCTTCGGCCTGGAGATCCGCCCACTGCACACGCCGGGGCACACCGCCGACTCGGTCTGCTTCCTGGCCGAGCACGGCGACGAGCGGGTGGTGCTCACCGGTGACACCATCCTCGGTCGGGGCACCACCGTGGTCGCCCATCCCGACGGTCACCTCGGTGACTATCTGAGCAGCCTGGAGCTGCTGTCCGCGTACCGGGGAATTGCGGCGCTGCCTGGACACGGCCCGGCGCTGGCCGACTGCGCCGCCGCCGCCGACTTCTACCTCGCCCACCGCCGGGCCCGGCTCGACCAGGTCCGGGCGGCGGTGGCCGCCGGCGCCCACACCCCCGCGGACGTGGTGGCGACGGTCTACGCGGACGTGGACCGCTCGCTCTGGTGGGCAGCCGTTTGGTCGGTCCGGGCCCAGTTGGAGTATCTGGGCGTCGACACCGGGGAATCCGCGCCCGGGGTCAGTGGGTTGGAGCACATGTGACCTGCCCCGTGTGTGGAACCGTTGCCGTTCCCGGCGCGCGGTTCTGCCACAACTGTGGCGCCGCGCTGCCGGCCGCTGCCACGTTGCCGGCGGCCGAGCGCCGGGTGGTGACGGTGCTCTTCGGTGACCTCTCCGAGTTCACCTCCTGGTCCGAGGATCTCGATCCGGAACGTGTCGGTGCCGTCACCGACCGGGTGCTGGCCGCCCTCGCCGGTGCCGTGAAGACGTTCGGCGGGCACGTCGACAAGCTGACCGGTGACGGCATCATGGCGGTCTTCGGTGCCCCGGTGGCGCACGAGGACGACGCCGAACGCGCCGTCCGGGCCGCCCTGTCCATGCAACGGGCCGTCCGCCGGGTGCTCGACGACGAGCGGGGCGGCGGCGCGCCGCTCGGGCTGCGGGTCGGGTTGAACACCGGCGACGTCATCGCGGGCATCCAGGCCGCGATCGAGTACACGGTCATCGGCGACACCGTGAACACCGCGGCCCGGCTCGCCGACGCCGCCGCCGTCGGGGCCGTCTACGCCGGTGGACGCACCGCTGCGGCCACGCGGCACGTCTCCTCCTGGCGGGCGCTGCGCCCACTGCGGCTCAAGGGCAAGCGTGAACCGGTCGAGGCGTACGAGCTGCTGGGTCTGCTGGACGCGCCGGGCACCCGCTCGGGGCTGGGCGACGAGGCGCCGTACGTCGGCCGGGAGACGGAGATCGGCCGGGTCGCCGGCCGGCTCGCCGAGGTGATCGACCAGGGCGACCCGCGGGTGCTGTTGATGACCGCCGAGGCGGGCATCGGCAAGTCCCGGTTCGCCGCCGAGGTGGAACGCCTCGCCGCCGGTTACGACGTCGGTGCCGGACGGTACGCGGCGCACACCGGGGCCCGGGTGCTCTCGGTGCGTTGTGCCGCGTTCGGGGAACGGCGACGGCTCGCGCCCCTGGCCGATCTGGTGCGGGCCGCCGTCGGTCTGCCCAGCGACGCGTCCACCGCGTTGACCCGCCCGGCGGTCGAGGAGCGGCTGCGCCGGCTCGGGCAGCGACTCGCCCGCTCCGGCGCGGAGACACCGCCGATCGCCACGGAGCAACTGCTGGCCCTGCTCGGCTACGCCGAACTCCCGGCGCACACCGGCGGCGACACCGGCGAATGGGGCGGCTCGGGCACTCCGGCCGCGGACGCCGAGGTGGTGCCGAACGCGGTCGCCGACCTGCTCAGTGGGCTCGCCTCCGAGGCCCCGCTGGTGATCGTGGTGGACGACCTGCACGATGCCACCGCCGAGACGATCAGTGTCCTCGGGTTGACCCTGTCCAAGCTCACCGGCCCGGTGCTGGTGCTGCTGCTCGGCCGCCCCGAGCTGGTGCGTACCGCTGGGGCGCTGACCCGGGTCGCGGACGCCGAGGTGCACTCGCTGCCACCACTGCGCGGTGCCGACGCGGCCCGGCTGCTCACCAGTTACCTCAGCGGCGGCAAGCTGCCGCAGGCCGACACCGACCGGTTGCTCGCCACCGCGCAGGGCAATCCGTTCTACCTGGCTGAGCTGGTCACCCTGCTCATCGAACGGGGCGCGCTGACCACGGAATCGGTTCGTGCCGCCGCTGATCGGCCCGGCTCCGGCGAGCGGGACCAGAGTGGGGCGAACGGCTGGCGGCTGGTGCCGGGGTCGCTGGGCAGCCGGCTGCTCTCCCGGGACCTCGCCGCCGTGCTCGCGGCCCGGATCGACGCGTTGCCGCCGGACGCCCGGTCGGTGCTGCGCGACGCGGCGGTCACCGGTGACACGGTGCCGACCGGCGCGCTGGAGGCGATGCGGGAGCAGCGCGGTGGCCGTGACGGCAGGCCGTCGGCCGTGGTCGCCGTCGAACTCGACCGGGCGGTCGAGGAGTTGCTGCAACGCCGCATGCTGCACCGTTCGCGTACCGGCTACTCGTTCGCGACGCCGCTCATGCGGGAGGCCGCGTACGCCGGGGTGAGCAAGGCCGAGTTGGCCGAGCGGCACGCCGCGCTGGCCCGCTGGGCTGCGCCGCCGGACGAGGCCACGGCCAGCACCGTGGGCGGGTTCACCGACGAGGCCCGGGACGACTTCGTGGCGATGCACGTCGAGCGGGCCGCCACGCTCGCCGACGCGGTCAAGCTGCGCCCGGACGCGCCGGCCCGTGCGGTGGTCCCGCTCGGCGTGGCCGCGCTCGGGCGGGCCGCCCGCCGGTCGCTCTCCGCCGGTGAGCCGGCCATGGCCGTCGAGTACGCCGAGCGCGCCACCGAACTGGCCCGCGACGGGGTTCCGGCAGCCGACCGGGTGGTGCACGCGCGGGCGTTGCTCCAGGTAGGCCGGGTCTCCGACGCGTTGGCGTACGCCGAGAAGATCGCCGCGAACGCCGGGGACGAGGTCACCCGGGTCGGTGCTCTCCTGCTGGCGGGGCAGGCCCAGGAGACCCTCGGCGATCAGGGCCGGGCGGTGACCGCCTGGCAGGAGGCGTTGCAGGTGGCCACCGAGGGGCGGCTGCCCGCGCAGCGTGCCACGGCGATGCGCCGCCTCGGCATGGCCGACTTCGTGGCCGGGCGGCTGAGTCAGGCGAGTAGCCGGTTGGCGGCCGCGTACCAGGTCAGCCTCGGTGCCCAGGACCGACGCGGGCAGGCGTGGTCCCTGCAGAACCTGGCCTGGGTGACCACCACCCGGGGTGACTTCGCCGGGACCGACGCGGTGCTCGGCCGGGCCGCCCGACTCTTCGCCGAGCTCAAGGACCCGTACGGGCGGGCCTGGCTTCGCGGCACCACGGCGTTCGCCCGGCTGCTGGCCGGCCGACTGCGCGAGGCGTGCCGGATGGCGCAGGTGTTCCTGCCGTTCGGCGAGCGGGTCGGCGAGGCGTGGGCCGTGGGCACGTTGCGGGCGGTGGCCGCGTTCGCCACCGCCGAGCTGGGGGACCTGGCCGAGGCGGACCGGGAGGCCCGGCGGGCGTACCGGGAGTTCGCCGCCGCGTCCGACGACTGGGGGCGCGGTTTCGCCCTGGTGGTGCGGGCGGTGGTGGCGCGCGGCCTGGGCGAGCCGGAGCACGCGGCGGACCTGCTCACCGACGCCCTGGCGTACGCGGAGCGCACCTCGCACCCGCTGCTCACCGGAATGGCCGGCACGCTGCGCGGCTTCGTCGCGTTGGACATGGGGGACTGCGAGACGGCCGAGCGGGTGGCCCGCGCGGTGCTGACCGCCGTGGAGCCGCACAACCCGCAGGCCCCGGCGCAGGTGGCGCCCCGGGTGTTGCTGGCGACGGCCCGTCTCGCCGCTGGCGACTCGGCGACCGCGGTCGGGCTGCTCGCCCCGGTGGCCACGGCCGCCGCGAACGCACCCTCGCTGCTCTTCTCCCGCCGTCAGACGATGGCCCAGTACGCTGCGGCGCTGCTCGCTCACGGTCAGCGGGAGCAGGCGTTGGACTGGGCTCGTCGGGCGGTCACCGCGCCGGCCGAGGACGTGCGTAGCCAGGTGATCGCGGCGAGTGTGCTGGCCGAGGCGTTGGCTGCCTGCGGTCGTCCGGCGGAGGCGTTGTCCTGCGCGCAGGAGGCGGTCCGCCTGGCGTACGCCACCGAGCAGCGCAGTGAACGAGCCGCCGCCGACGCTTTGCAAACCCGCCTGTCCGCCCTGGTCTGACCCCCGCCCACTGCTGTTGATCAAGAGGGTTCGGTCAGTTTCCGGGCTGCCGGTGACTCAAAGCTCTTGATCAACGCGACCCCGGGGGGTGCCGGGTTCTGCCGGTTCCGGGGATGTGGTGGTCGGGGGGAGCGGCTAGCGTGTCACCACCGCGTACGGGTCCACAGTGGTGACCGTCGCCGTGCCTGGGGAGGCCCTTCATGAAGCTGCCGCGATCCATCGCGGGCTGGACCATCGCGGTCTTCGGCGTGTTGGCGCTGGTGATGGGCGCGGTCGGGCTGCTCTGGCCGGAGGCGCAGCTGCGCATGCTCGGGTTCGAGGTGCCGGCGACGCGGGCCGTCGGTGATCACACCGGGACGTTCCTGCTGGCGTCCTCGATGGCGGCCTTCAACATGGGCGTCTACTACCTGCTGGCCACGGTGACCGAGTGGCGGGCGTTCTACCGGTTCACGGTGGTCTTCCGGCTGGTCACGTTCACTGTGTTCACCATCGCGGTGCTGGCCGACATAGCTCCCGACCGGTTCTTCGGGGTGGCGGCGTGGGAAGGGCTGGGCGCGGTGGCCACCGCCGTCGGTCTGCGTCTGGACGCCCGGCGGGGTATCCCGGCCGGCGGGGTCGGATCGTCCGAGGGCGCCGGGACGACCGCGGTCGCCGGGGAGGGTACCGGTCCCGCCGGTGCGGCTCCGGCGGACGCGGTGCGCTGAGCCATCGGTCGGGTTGGGTATTTTCGAGCGGTGACCGACACCCCGACCGGCGGTATGCCAGTGCCGATCGTGCCCGGCCTGACTGATTTGCGGGTCTTTGCCCGGGGCGGGTACGCGACCGTCTACCAGGCCACCCAGATCTCCGTGGGTCGCGAGGTCGCCGTCAAAGTGGAGAACCGGACGCTGGACAGCGAGCGCGATCAGGCCCGCTTCCTGCGCGAGGCGCGCGCCGCCGGGCGGATGTCGTCCCACCCGCACGTGGTGGACCTCTTCGATGTCGGGGTCACAGTCGATCAGCACCCCTACCTGATCATGGAGCTGTGCGACGGCTCGTACGCCGAACGGATGCGCACCTCACCGCTCGGCCCGGTGGAGGCCCGCGACCTCGGCATCAAGATCGCGGACGCGCTGGCCCACTCGCACGCCGCCGGGGTGCTGCACCGGGACGTCAAACCGGCGAACATCCTCTACTCGCACTTCAACTCGGCGGTGCTCGCCGACTTCGGGCTCGCCGTCCTCGCCGAGCACCGGGACGCCTCGGTCACCCTGGAGGTGCTCACCCCGGCGTACGCGCCGCCGGAGATGTTCAGCCACAGCCCGCCGTCGCCGGCCGTCGACGTGTACGCGCTCTGCGCCACCCTCTACGCGGTGATGCACGGCCGGCCGCCGCGCTGGCAGTCCGAGCGCAACCCGAGCCTGGTCACCGTGCTGGAGATGTTCAACCAGCCGCTCCCCGCGCTGCCCGGGGTGCCGGACGAGCTGATCGACGTGCTGCGTGTCGGCATGGCCAACGATCCGGGCGAGCGTCCGTCCGCCCTGGAACTGCACGACCTGCTCAGCAACCTGCCACTCGGGTCGCCGGCGGCACCCGTCAGCGGCGCTCCGGTCAGCGGGGCCGCGACGCTCTCCGGCCCGTACGCGGCCAGCCAGCCGGGGCCCCGATCGCCCATCGAGGACACTCAGCGAGCAGGCCCCACCGGTCGGCGTTGGCGGCGCTGGCTCTTCGGCGGCGCCGGGGTGCTCGCGCTCGCCGCCTCCGCGACCGCCGGTGCCTGGGTCGCCGACCGGGCACCACCACCCACCCCGTACCCGTCGGCCACCCAGATCGCCGCACCGGCCACCGGGCCGCTGCCCGGCTGCTCCACCGGCACCGGTGCGCCCACCGCCCTGCCCGAGGGCGCCCGGTGCCTGCCCGAGCTGGAGTGCTTCGGCCCGATGCGGATCCGCGGCAGCCGCGCCGAGGCGGCTCGGCTGTCCTGCGCCGGCCGACACACCTGGGAGACGTACGCCGAGGGCATCCTGCCGGTGTCGCTGGTCGGCGCCGACTACGAAGAGGTGACCGCCGCTGAGCCGGTGCGGCAGGTGTGCAGCGTGACGACGTTCCGGTTGACCACTGGGATCGGCGAGGCGACCGGCTGGCGCCTGGAGGTGCTACCGCCGATCGACGGCAGCATCGACCGGACCTACCGGTGTCTGGCGGGACGCGGCGTGGACGCGCTCACCGCACCCACGCTCACCGGCCGCTGAGTCCGTCCGACCCGCGTCGGCGGTCACGCACCGCACGCAACGCGTCCCGGGGGTCGAGGGCGTCGAGGGTGTCCGCGTCGATCCCGTACGGCATCAGCTCGGGCGGCCTGATGGCTGCCGACCGGTCCGCCGGCTCCGGATCGTCGACCTGACGGGCGGCCGAGACCGCGACCCCGGCGACCATGGTCATTAGCACGCAGAGCAGCGCGAGAACCACGCCGAGGAGGTCCTGTCGGCGCCACACGACCAGCATGACCAGCGGCGCGAGGGCTCCCAGCGCCGCGAGCACCGCCACCGTGCGCGCATCGGGTCTGGACAATCGGCTCACGTGTCCAGCATGTCGAGACCTGGCCGGCTGTCAACCGCAGAGCCGACCGCCGCGCCGATCGACGTCGATCCGAGCCGTCCACTCGACAGGGTCCACCGCGCGCACACGGATTGGACAAAGACCGCTACTCTCGGTGTTCCGCAGGCCCTTTCGGTAGCGAGGTCGCCCATGAACTCAGGCAGTTCGCAGTCCCGGCTCCGCTCGGTCGCGTCGACGCTGGCGGTCGCTCTCACTCTCGTGCTCGCCGCCGCGGCCGGTTGCGACAGCCGGGAGGAGCCGGACCTGCCCTCCGTGCAGGAAAAAATCCGTGAAACGCACATCTACGGTCAGTCGAAGCTGCGGATCGGCGTCGCCACCAACGAACCGCTGATGGGCGAGCTGCGAAACGGCCAGCACGTCGGGTTCGACGTCGAGATCGCCCGGTACGTCGCGTCGTCCCTCGGCTACGAGGGGGACCAGCGGCTGGAGTTCGTGTCGGTCGCCACCGAGGACCGCATCCCGGCGCTGCAAGGTGGCACCGTCGACCTGGTCGTGTCCAGCTTCTCGATGACAGAGGACCGCAAGCAGCTGGTCAGCTTCGCCGGGCCGTACTTCGTCACCACGCAGGAGGTGATGGTGCCGACCCGACTCAAGGACAGGATCCGCACCATCGAGGATCTGCGCGATCCGGCGTACAAGGTCTGCACCAGCGGCGGCTCCACGACCGAGGCCGAGTTGGAGAAGCACCAGGTCAAGACGTTCGTGGTCAAGGACGTCGGCGACTGCGTCGACGGCATCCGGAAGGGGCGGTACGACGCGGTCAGCTCCGACGAGTCGATCCTCGCCGGCTTCCTGGCCAGCTTCCCCAAGGAGTTCGAGATCGTGGACATGCCGTTCGGCACCAGCGAGTTGCTGGGCATCGGCGTGCCGATCGGTGATCCCGCACTGCGCGACCTGGTCGCGTTCTTCCTGCAGAAGAGCTATGTGGAGGGCCGCGACGGAGATGCCAGCCCCTGGCAGACCGCGTACAACCGGACCCTGGGCCCCTGGCTGAAGGCCGAGAAGCGCCAGCCGCAGCCGCTGGAGGTGCCGAAGCTGGTCGACTTCGACGACAAGGCGCCCGCGAAGTGAGCGCGCCGACCGCCACCGGCGGCGACGGGCCGGTCCCGCCGCCCCGCACGTCAGCGCCCGGCGGCGACGCGTCGGCGATCGACGGAACGGCCGCAGCGCCGCCGGCCGTCGATCGTCCGCTCGGCGCGGAAGGTGGCGTTGCCTGGCCGGCCGCAGTGCCGGTCGCCGAACCGGCCGAGCCGGTCGTCGCCGCAGTCGAGCCGGGGCGGGTCCGCTGGGATCCGGCGGAGCGGCGGGCCCGCGCCAGCCAGTCGTTCTGGACGGCGGTGGTGGGCGTCCCGGCGATCTTCTCGGTGCTCCGCCTCGGCGTCGAGGCCGGCGGGGAGCTCCAGACCACGCTGCTGCTGGTGGCCAACGTCGGGCCGGTGAACCTGCTGGCCGGTTTCCTGACCACGGCGGCGCGGCTGCTCTCCACCGGGCTGGTCGCCGTCTTCGCGCTCGGCGCGGTGCTGGCCGTCAGCGCGGACCGGCTTCCGCCCGGCACCCGTCGCCGCCCGCTCTTCGCCCGCTGGGCCGACATCACCCCGGCCTGGGTGGTGCTGGCCAGCTTCCTGCTCGCCCTGATCACCTGGCCGTTGCTCTATCTGCCGTTGCTGCTGCCGGCGTTCGTGGCCGCGTTCCAACTGAGCCCGGCGCGGCTGCACGAGCGGGTCGCGCCCCGGTGGCTGCTGATCGGCGCGCTGCTCGCCGGGTACGGCTGGCTGATGCTGCCTACGATGCGCGACGCGATGCGGCAGGGCGACGAGTGGCTGGTGCTGGCGCTCATCGTGGTGCCCCCGCTGCTGGCGCTCTTCGTCGCGGGGCCGCTGCCGGGTCTGGTGATCCGGCCGCTGTCGTCGGTGACCGAGGTGGCGGTGCTCGCCACCCTGGTCTGGGCCGCGGTGCCGGTGATCACCACGCCGGTGTTGCCGCTGACCGTCACCACGGTGGGCGCGGAGAGTGGGCCCACCGAGGACGTGCGCGGGCACGTGGTCACCACCGACGACGTCAACATGGTGATCCTCCAGGAACGGGGCGGTGTCCGCTACGTTCCGGTCGGTCTGGTCCGCGCCCAGGTGCTGTGCCCGAGCGAGGAGGAGTTGCCCCGCCACCAACTGCGCATTCACGACTTCCACGTCGAGGATTCACTATTGGAGGGCATGGGTCGTCGGGTCCGCCCGGTCCACCGTATCGACGCCGCCTGCCGCACCCCAGCCTGAACCCCGCCCCGCCCCGCCCTGCCCCTCCCCCTCCCCAGCGCGGCGATCTTGCAGTTACTGTCCCGACGTAGCGGGCATTCCGCGCGTATCGACAACCGAAACTGCAAGATCGGCGCGGGCGGGGCGTGGCCCCGGGCGCGGCGGGCGCGGGGTCAGTAGGACTTTTGCTGGCCGAGGACGTGTTGGGCCACGAAGTTGAGGATCATCTCGCGGCTGACCGGGGCGATCCGGCCGGCCCGGACCGCGCCGAGCAGGGTCGCCACCCCGTACTCGGTGGTCATGCCGGCCCCGCCGAGCACCTGTACGGCGGTGTCCACGGCGAGCGCGGCGGCCTCCCCGGCCGCGTACTTGGCCATGTTGCCGGACACCCCGGCCTCCAGGTCGCGGCCGGCGTCGTACAGGGTGGCCGCCTTTTGGATCATGAGGCGGGCCAGTTCCACCTGCACCGCCGCGTGGGCCAGCGGATGCGACACCCCCTGGTGCGAGCCGATGCTCCGACCACCCCAGACCTTGCGGGTGGCGGTGTACTCGCTGGCCCGCTCGATCGCGTACCGACCGGTGCCGGCGCCCATCGCGGCCACCGTGATCCGCTCCGGGTTGAGCCCGGCGAAGAGTGCCGGCAGCCCGGCGTCCAACGACTCGCCGAGCAGCGCGTCGGCGGGCACCCGCACGTCGTCCAGGTAGAGCAGGAACTGGTTCTCCGGAGACACGATCTCCATGTCCAGCTTGGACCGGGTCAGCCCGGCAGCGTCGGTCGGCACCAGGAACAGCGCCGGCTTCAACTTGCCGGTTGAGGAATCCTCGGTACGGGCCACCACCAGCACGTGACCGGCCTCGTCGACCCCGGAGATGTAGCACTTGCGGCCGTTGAGCAGCCACCCGTCGCCGTCGCGGCGAGCCACAGTGCCGAGCCGGTGGAAGTTGGAACCGGCCTCCGGCTCGGTGATCGCGAAAACGATCTTCTGGGAGCCGTCGGCGAGGCCCGGCAGGTGCCGCTTACGCTGCTCCTCGGTGCCGTGCCGACTGAGCACCGTCGCCGCGATGGCGGGGGAGACCACCAGCAGCAGCAGAGGGCAACCGGTCGCCGCCAACTCCTCGCAGACGATGGCCAGCTCGGTGATGCCGCCGCCTCCGCCGCCGTACTCGGTGGGGATGTTGACCCCCAGGTAGCCGAGCCGCCCGGCCTCCGCCCAGAGTTCGGTGGTGTGTTCTCCGGCCCTCGCCTTCTCGACGAAGTAGGAGTGGCCGTACCGACGGCCGAGCGCCCGCACGGCGTCGCGCAGTTGGTCCTGCTCGGGGGTGAGGTCGAAGGTCATCGGGGGTCCTTTTCGTCGACAACGGCCAACACGGCGCCCGTCTGCACCTGACCGCCGGTTGGCACCGGCAACTCGGCGACCACGCCGTCGATCGGGGCGAGCACGGGATGTTCCAGCTTCATCGCTTCCAGCGTGAGCAGCGCATCGCCGGCCGCGACCCGCTGGCCGACCTCGACGTGCACCCGGGTCACCACGCCGGGCAGCGGCGCGAGCAGCGAACCGGCCGCCACCGCCGTGGTGGGCAGCGGGAGACGCGGCAGCTCGGCCAGGCTCGCCGCCCCGTCCGGGCCGTCCACGAAGACAGCCTCCCCCACCCGGTGTACGCGGTACGCGCGGCGAACCCCGTCGACGTCGAGCACTACCCGGTCCGCAGTGGCCTCGACCAGCGCCACCGCCGGTCGCTCGGTCGGCTCGTGGGCCGCCGACGTGCTGGACCAGTCGGCGAGCCGGCCGCCCCGGTCCAGCCGGTAGCGGATCTCGATCTCGTCGCCGTCCGGCCCGACGAAGCGGGTGGTCTGTGCAACGGCGGGCACGTTGCGCCAGCCGGAGGGGAGCCCGGAAAGCACCGGTGCGCTCGCCCGGCGCTGGGCGGCCGCGGCCAGCGCCGCGGCGAGAGCGGCGATCGGCAGCTGGTCGGCGGGGAGCAGTGGGGTGAAGACCTCCGGGTGCCGGTCCAGGAAACCCGTGTCGATCTCCACGGCGGCGAACGCGGGGCTGCGCAGCACCCGGACCAGCAGATCCCGGTTGGTGCTCACCCCGTGCAGCTCGGCCCGGGCCAATGCGCTGGCCAGCATCCGGGTCGCCTCCGCGCGGGTACGACCCCAGGCGACCAGCTTCGCGAGCATCGAGTCGTAGTGCACCCCGACCACCGAGCCGGCCAGCACACCCGAGTCGAGCCGCAGGCCCGGCCCGGCCAGCCCACCGAACTCGGTCGCCACATCTCCGACGCTGAACCGGTGCAGGGTCCCGGTGGCCGGCCGCCAACCCGCCGCCGCGTCCTCGGCGCAGAGGCGTACCTCGATCGCGTGCCCGGTGCTCGCCGGCAGGGCCGCCGGCAACGGCTCACCCTCGGCGACGAGCAGTTGCAGACCCACCAGGTCCAGCCCGGTGCACAACTCGGTGACCGGGTGCTCGACCTGAAGGCGGGTGTTCATCTCCAGGAAGAAGAACTCACCGCCCGGGGCGAGTAGGAACTCCACAGTGCCCGCGCCCAGGTAGCCGACAGCGCGCCCGGCGGCCACCGCCGCCTCGTGCAACGCCGTCCGCACCCGCTCCGGCACAACCGCCGGCGCCTCCTCGACGATCTTCTGGTGCCGCCGCTGGATCGAACACTCCCGGTCGCCGAGGGCCACCACCCGACCGTGGGCGTCACCGAAGATCTGCACTTCGACGTGCCGGCCACGCTCGACGTACCGCTCGATGAAGACCGTGCCGTCGCCGAACGCGGCAGCCGCCTCGCGGCGCGCGGAGGCCACGGCCTCGGTGAGTTCGTCAGCGGTCCGGACGATCCGCATACCCCGGCCACCACCGCCGGCGGACGCCTTCACCAGCACCGGGAAGTCGGTGATCCCGTCGGTGTCGGTCCAGCTCGGCAGCATCGGGACGCCTGCCTCGGCCAGCAGCGCCTTCGCCGCCAGTTTGTCGCCCATCGCGACGATCACCTTGGCCGGCGGGCCGACCCAGGTCAGACCGGCGTCGGTCACCGCCGCCGCGAACTCGGCGTTCTCGGCGAGGAACCCGTAGCCGGGGTGGACGGCGTCCGCGCCGCTGCGCCGGGCCGCCTCCAGGATCAGGTCGATCCGCAGGTACGTCTCGGCCGGCGTTCTCCCCGGCAGGCGTACGGCCTGGTCGGCCTCGGTCACGAACGGCGCGTCGGCGTCCGCGTCCGAGTGCACGGCGACGGTCTGCACGCCCACCGCGCGGCAGGTGGCGAAGACCCGACGGGCGATCTCGCCCCGGTTGGCCACGAGCAGTCTGTTGATCATGGGTGGCCCCTCTACATCCGGAAGACGCCGAAACCGTCGGCGCCCTCCACCGGTCCGTTGTGGATCGCCGAGAGGCAGAGCCCGAGGACGGTCCGGGTGTCCCGGGGGTCGATCACCCCGTCGTCGTAGAGCCGGCCGGAGAGGAAGAGCGCGCCGGACTGCGACTCGATCTGCTGCTCGACCATCAGACGCATCGCCGCGTCGGAATCCTCGTCGTAGTCGCGCCCCCGCGCGGCAGCCGCCTGCCGGGCCACGATCGACAGCACCCCCGCGAGCTGCGCCGGGCCCATCACCGCCGACTTCGCGTTCGGCCAGGTGAACAGGAACCTCGGCTCGTACGCCCGGCCGCACATGCCGTAGTTGCCGGCGCCGTAGGAGGCACCGAGATTCACCGTCAGGTGCGGCACCGTCGAGTTCGACACCGCGTTGATCATCAGGGCGCCGTGCTTGATGATGCCGCGCTGCTCGTACTCGGTGCCGACCATGTAGCCGGTCGTGTTCTGCAAGAAGATCAACGGAGTGTCCGAGGCGTTCGCGAGCTGGATGAACTGGGCCGCCTTCTGCGCCTCCGCGCTGAACAGCACGCCCCGGGCGTTCGCCAGCACCCCCACCGGATATCCGTGCAGCTCGCCCCAGCCGGTGACCAGCGCGTCCCCGTACGCCGGCTTGAACTCGTCGAAGTCGCTGCCGTCCAGGATCCGGGCCAGCACCTCGCGGGGGTCGAACGGCACCTTCAGGTCGGCGCTGGTGATGCCGAGCAACTCCTCCGGGTCGTACTTCGGCGGCTGCGGCACCGCCGTCCGCGGTGACGGGCCCCGCTTGCGCCAGTTCAGCCGGCGGACGCACTGCCGGGCCAGCCGGATGCCGTCCCGCTCGTCGACGGCCAGATAGTCGGCGAGCCCGGACGTGCCGGCGTGCATCGCCGCGCCGCCCAGCGACTCGTCGTCGGTGACCTCGCCGGTCGCCATCTTCACCAGCGGCGGACCGGCCAGGTAGACCTGTGACCGGTCCCGAATCATGATCACGTGGTCGGACATCCCCGGCACGTACGCGCCGCCGGCCGTGGCGTTGCCGAAAACCACGCTGACCGTGGGGATGCCGGCCGCCGAGAGCCGGGTGAGGTCACGGAACACCCGACCGCCCGGAATGAAGATCTCCGCCTGGGTCGGCAGGTCCGCCCCGGCCGACTCCACCAGATTGACCATGGGCAGCCGGTTGGCCAGGGCGATCTCACCGGCCCGCCGGGTCTTCGCCAACGACCACGGGTTGACGGCGCCACCGCGTACGGTCGGGTCGTTGGCGATGATCAGGCACTCCACGCCCTCGACCACACCGATGCCGGTGACCACGCTGGCCCCGACCGGGAAGTCCGAGCCGTACGCGGCGACCGGCGACAACTCCAGGAACGGGCTGTCGGCGTCCACCAGCAGCTCGATCCGCTCCCGGGGGAGCAGCTTGCCGCGGGCGTGGTGCCGGGTCACGTACTTCTCGCCACCACCCGCCCGCGCCTGGTCCAGCGCGGCGTCCACCTCGGTCAGCCGCTCCAGCAACGCCGCCCGGTTCGCCAGGTACGAGGGTGCGGACGGGTCGACAGCGCTGCCCAGGGTGGTCACAGTGCCTCCTTCGTTCGCGACTGCGGGGCTCGCGGACCCGGCTCACTCCTCGCGCTCACAGACCCATGCCTTTCGCGATGATCTCGTTCATGATCTCGGTGGTGCCGCCGCCGATGCCGAGGATCCGCGCGTCGCGGTAGTGCCGCTCCACCTCGGCGTCGCGCAGGTAGCCGAACCCGCCGTGCAGCTGCAATGCCTGGTCGACGACGTGGTCGCAGGCGGCCACCGCCACGTTCTTCGCCATCGCCACCTCGGTCACGACCGGCTCGCCGGCCGCGACCCGACCCGCGACCCCGTGCACGTACGACCGGGCTGCCTCGGCCCGGGTGTGCATCTCGGCCAACCGGTGCCGGATCAACTGCCGGCTGGCCAGCGGACGCCCGAAGGTCTCCCGGTCCCGGCACCAGCGCACCGCCAACTCGACACAGCGCTGCGCCGTCGCGTACGCCTGGGTCGCCAGCGACAACCGTTCCGCGGCGAAGTGCTGCATGATCGCCAGAAAGCCGGTGTTCTCCGCGCCGATCCGGTTGGCGACCGGCACCCGCACGTCGGCGAAGGACAACTCGGCGGTGTCCGAGCAGTGCCAGCCCAGCTTCTCCAACCGGCGTCCCACTGTGAACCCGGGCGACCCCTTGTCGATGACCAGCAGGGTGAGTTCACCGCTGCCGGGGAAGTCGGTACACACCGCGGTGGTCACGAAGTCGGCCCGGTGCCCGCTGGTGATGTACGTCTTCGACCCGTTCACCACGTAGTGGTCGCCGTCGCGGCGGGCGGTGGTGCGGATGCCGGCCACGTCCGAACCACCGCCCGGCTCGGTGATGGCCAGCGCGCCGATCATCGTGCCGGACAGTGTGGGCCGCACGTACCGCTCGATCAGGCTGTCGTCGGCTGGGGACGCGGTGCCGCCGAGCCGACCGCCCAGCGAGCCACCGGTGCGGGCACCGGCCGCCGCGACCATGTGCGGTAACGCGATCCCGTGCGTGAACAGGGCCGCCACCAGCCCCGACGAGCCGCCGGAGCGGATCAGCTCCTCGGTCACGATGATCGAGTCGAGCAGGTCCCCGCCGCTGCCACCCACCGACTCCGGAAAGCCGACGCCGAGCAGGCCGAGCTTCGCGGCGGTCGCGTGCAGCGCCCGTGGGACCTCGCCGGCCCGCTCCCAGTCGTCCAGGTGCGGCAACACCTCCCGGGTCACGAACGCCCGGGTCAGCTCGCGTAGTTGCCGGCGCTCCGGGGTGTCCACGATGCTCATCGCGGTGCCCCCGTCGGAAGGTCGGCCGGCAGGTCGACGATCCGGGCGCGCAGCAGCTCGCCGAGCGCCTTGGCCTGCGGGTCGAACCGGGTGGACGCGGCCACCCCGGCACCGAGCAGGCCCTCGATCACGAAGTTGACGGCGCGCAGGTTCGACAACTCGTAGCGCCGCACCGACAGCGGGGCGGTCTCCGGCACCAGCTCGGCCAGCCGGTCGACTGTCAGCCAGGTCCGCAGCCACGCGTACCCGGCGTCGGAACGCGCCCAGACACCGAGGTTGGCGTCCCCGGCCTTGTCCCCGGAGCGTGCGCCGACCACCTCGCCGAGCGCCCCGCGTCGGGTCGGGCCGTCGATCGCAGCCTCGGCACCCGGGGCCGATCCGTCCGGCGCAACGGGGGCGGTGCGGGTCGGTGGGGCGATCGGCACCCGCTCGCCACCGGGCAGCACGGCGACGTGCGCCACCGCGTCCTGCGGCACCGCCTCGGCGATGAAGACGCCGTACGGTGTCGCGTCACCGGGCAGGGTGGTCAGCGTGCAGCCCGGGTACGAGGCCAGGGCCAACTCCACGGCGGCGGCCGAGAACGCCCGCCCGGCCCGCGCCTTGTCGCCGTCGCGCAGGTGTACGTGCAGCAGGGCGCTGGCCGCCTCGGTGTCGACGGCGTCCGGATGGTCGGTCCGCGCGAGGGTGAACTCCAGCCCATCCTTGCCCACCGCCTCCTCGACCTGCCCCCGGACCAGGGCCGCCTTCTCCTCGATCTGCAGGCCGCACAGGACGAACGTCATCGAGTTGCGGAAACCGCCGAGGTTGTTGACGCCCAGCTTCAACGTGGACGGGGGCGGGGTGCCCCGTACGCCGGAGACCCGGACCCGGTCCGCCCCGTCGGGGTGCAGCGTCACAGTGTCGAGTCGGGTGACCACGTCCGGCCCGAGGTACGACGGCCCACCGACCTCGTAGAGCAGTTGGGCGGTGACCGTCTCCACGGTGACCGCGCCACCGGTGCCGGGATGTTTGGTGAGCACCGTCGAGCCGTCGGGGTGCACCTCGGCGATGGGGAAACCGGGCCGGTGCCCGCCGTCGGGCAGCTCGGTGAAGAAGCTGAAGTTGCCGCCGGTGACCTGCGCGCCGCACTCGACGAGGTGCCCCGCGACGGTTGCCCCGGCCAGCTCGTCGAGGTCGTCGCGGCCCCACCCGTACCGGGCGATGGCCGGGCCGACCACCAGCGACGCGTCGGTGACCCGGCCGGTGACCACCACGTCCGCGCCGGCGTCCAGGCAGGCGGCGATCCCGAACGCGCCGAGGTAGGCGTTCGCGCTCAACGCGTCCGGTCGTTGGATCGCGTCGCCCTCGACGTACCCGACCTGGGTGGGTAGCCCGAGCCGGTCGGCGAGCTTCTCGATGGCGGCGGCCAGGCCGGCAGGGTTCAGCCCACCGGCGTTCGTCACGATCCGCACCCCTCGGTCGAGGGCGGTGCCGAGGCAGGTCTCCAGTTGCCGCAGGAACGTCTTCGCGTAGCCCAGCTCGGCGTCGCGCACACGGTCCCGAGCCAGGATCAGCATGGTCAACTCAGCGAGGTAGTCGCCGGTCAGCACGTCCAGCTCACCGCCGTCGAGCATTTCCCGCCAGGCGGTGAACCGGTCGCCGTAGAAGCCGGAGGCGTTGCCGATGCGGATCATGCCCGTACCCCGATCCCGCCGGCGGGCTGCCGGCCGTCACCCGGCGGCCCGGCGAAGGCCTGCGCCACGTCGAGCCATTCGTCGGCGACCGGCCCGGTGGCGACCAGAGCGAGGTCCGCGCGGTGCCGGCGTTGGGTGACCAGCAGGCAGAAGTCCCGAGCCGGACCGGTGACCCGGTCGATGGCGTCCGCCGGACCCCAGCTCCAGGTGTCGCCGCCGGGCCCGACCAGCTCGACCCGGACCGGCGCCGCCGGTGCCTCCCGGCCGTGCGCGGCGAAACCGTGCCCGAGGGTACGCACGCCCAGGTGCGCCACGTGCCGGAGCCGGTCGCTGTCGGGGCGGACCACGCCGAGGGCGTCGGCCACGTCCGCGCCGTGCGCCCAGGTCTCCATGATCCGGGCGGTGGCCATCGAGGTGGCCGACATCCGGGTGCCGTACCAGGCCAGTTTGCCGCCGGCCGGGACGGCGGCCAGTGCGTCGACGAGCGCGGTTCGCCCGGCCCGCCAACGGGCCAGCAGGTCGGCCGGCGGGGCGAGGAACTCGTCGGCGCCGACATCGACAAGTCGGGTCACGTCCGTCGCGGTGGCGACCGTCGCGTAGAACGCCTCGGCATCGGTCGCGGCCAACAGCGCGACGTGGTCGGTCCAGGCGAGGTGGGCGATCTGATGCCCGATGCTCCAGCCCGGCGCGGGGGTCGGCCTCGCCCAGTCGACCACGGGCAGTGGCGCAACCAGGGCGTCCAGCTGGGCGGACTCGTCGGCCAGGTCGGTGAGCAGGTCGCTGAGGTCGACCATGGTGCCTCCGGTCGGTGGTGGCCGGTGCGGCCGGCGGTCAGGGCGTGAGCAGGGTGGCGAGCTGGCGCTTCCAGGTGGTCAACAGGGCGGCCCGGCGGGTGGAGTCGTCGCTGAGCAGGTTGGCCACCCCGAGCCCACGGAGCAGGTCGAGCGTGGCCTGCACCGCTTCGCGGACACCGGGTCGACGCTCGTCGACACCGAGGAGGGCGACGGTGAGCCGGTGCATCTCCCGCCCGACCGTCGCCTCCAGCGGCACCAGGGCGTCCCGCAGCTCCCGATCGGTACGGGCGGCGACCCAGAGCTCGAGCGCGGCCACGAACAGTGGGCCGGTGAACGCCACGGCGAGCAGGTCGACGACCCGGTCCAACCGCTGCGGGCCAGCCGGCAACGCCTCGGCCTCGGTACGCAACTCGTCGGCCCGGCGCTCGGCCAGATGGGCCACGGCGGCCGTCACCAGCGCCGCCTTCGTCGGATAGTGGTGCAGCTGTGCCCCACGCGAGACACCGGCCCGCGCCGCGACGACGGTGGTCGTGGTGCCGGACCAGCCGTGCTCGATCAGACAGTCGACGGTCGCCTCCAGCAGTCGGGCCTGGGTGGCGCGGCTGCGTTCCTGCTGAGGGACGCGCGTCGATGCGGTGGGCACGCCAACAGCCTGCTGCCTCCGAAACAAACAGTCAAGCCTGACTTTTTTGGGGGTGGTCCGGTCGGGATCGATGCGCGCCGCGCCCTCGCCTGAGCCCGGCCCGCGCTCGCTGACCCCGACGCGCGCCCATGCGCAGCATTCGCGGTGCTTCGCGCTTTCGCGGTGCCTCGCCGGTCGTGGCGGCCGCAGCGGCCGTAGCAGTCGCTGAAGGCTCGCTATGGAGCTGATGCCGTGAACGAATCACCCATCGACCTGATCAGTCGACCGGGCTCCGCTGATGCCGCAAACGATTCAGCTCGAAAGGGAACCTGACCCACGGTACGCGGCGGACACCCTCGGGCGGTCACCCTCGGGGAGTCACCTCCGGGCGGTCACCTCCGGCGGTCACTCTCGGGCGGCCACCGGGCGTTGCCGGGCTCAGCGGCCGTCACGGGGGCCGAAGACGGTCAGCGCGTCGGCGTCGCTGTGCTGGGAGCGCAGGTACTCGTCGGCCCAGGCGGCAGCGTCGGGGAAGGCCGACTCGGCCGCCACCCGGGCGCAGGCCGCGTCCACGTCGAAAGCGGTGCGGCGTAGTTGGACGCCCGGCCCGAGCAGCGCCCACCACGCGCCCGCGCCCCCGTACGGCATCCCGATGCTGCCCGGATTGACGACCAGGCGCCGATCGACCAGCCGGGTGAAGGGCATGTGTGTGTGGCCGCAGACCACCGTGGAAACCTCGGGGGGAAGACCGTCGAACACCTCAGCCCAGCGCGCCATCCGGGAGTCGACGAGCACGACCTCCTCGTCGTCGCGGGGCGTCGCGTGGCAGAACAGCGTCCGCCCGAGGCCGTCGATGTCCAGCGTCGCCGTCGTCGGCAGTGCGGCGAGCCGGGCCACCTGGTCGTCGCGCAGTTGCCCGGCGGCCCAGTTCGACACCTCGATCGACGCCGGCCGACCAGCCCGGGCCTCGACCAGCTCGCGCTCGCAGTTGCCGCCGACCCAGCACACCCGCTCGCCCAGGCCGGCGAGCACGTCCAGCACCTCGACCGGCTGCGGGCCGGCAGCAATGTCACCGGTGAGCACGATCAGATCGGCGGCGGCCACGTCCGGCTCGGCCAGGACGGCCTCCAGCGCCGGCAGGACGCCATGGATGTCGGAGAGCACGGCGACTCGATTCACCATGGCCCCACCCTGACCGCTGGCATCCGCCGAGGCCAGCGATTCTGCGCCAGGCAGACGGCAGACGTCCCCGCCTGCGGCCGGTGACGGCAGGCGGGGACGCGTTGTTGCTGCTCAGACGCGGGCGCGGCGGGCCAGGCGCTCCGGGTCCAGGATGATGATGCTCTTGCCGTCCAGCCTCAGCCAGCCGCGCGAGGCGAAGTCGGCCAGCGCCTTGTTGACGGTCTCCCGGGAGGCGCCGACGAGCTGGGCGATCTCCTCCTGGGTGAGGTCGTGGGTCACCCGCAGAACGCCGCCGTCGCGGGTGCCGAAGCGGCCCGCCATCTGGAGCAGGTTCTTGGCGACCCGGCCCGGCACGTCCGTGAAGATCAGGTCGGCGAGAGAGTCGTTGGTCCGGCGCAGCCGCCGGGCGAGCACCCGCAGCAGCTGCTCGGCGATCTCCGGGCGGTTGTTGAGCCACGGCCGCAGCGCCTGCTTACGCAGCCGCACCAGCCGGGTGTCGGTCACCGCGGTGGCGGTCGCCGTACGCGGACCCGGGTCGAAGAGCGACAGCTCACCGACCATGTCCGACGGCCCCATCACCGCGATGAGGTTCTGTCGGCCGTCCGCTGCGCGGCGACCAACCTTGATCTTCCCGGACAGCAGGATGTAGAGGCTGTCACCGGGCTCGCCCTCATTGAAGACGATCTCGCCCTTGCGGACCTCGATCGTCTCCATCTCCTTGGCAAGCGCCTCGGCAGCTTCCGGGTCGACACCCTGGAAGATCCCGCTGCGGGCCAGTACCTCGTCCATTGCGCACCTCCGGTTGCGCGTGCCGTCCGTCGGCCGGGGCCGCCGTCCGCTGATCCCCTCGCGCGCCGCCAAGTCTAGGCGCACGTGAGCACGAATCAGAGGTCGCCCCTGGAATCGTGATCGGTAGGCGTAACCTGCCCGACGTGCTGAGCGAGCCGACCCTGACCAGCCGCGCCGAGGACGGGCGGCACGTCCCGCTGCTCGTCTGGCGCGCGGAGGTGCCCCTGCGGGCGGCCAGCAGTGCCCCGCTGGGCGGTGGCATCGGGGTCCGGCGGTGGGTCGTGAACGCGACGGTCCCGATGTCGTACGACCGGGAGGACCCCGCGGCGCACCTGGCCTCGCTCGCCGCCGAGCTGACCCTCGACGGGCCCGGGATCGGTCTGCTGACCGGCGTCGATGTGGCCGAGGTGGTGGCGCGTAGCGACGCCGGGGTGCGGGCCTGGGCCACGGTCGGGCTCGGCACGCCGGTGCCCGCTGCCGCGCCGACGTCGGCCGCGCTCAGCCCACGCGTCGGCACCGTCAACATCGTGGTGTACGTGCCGGCCCGGCTCGCCGACTCGGCGCTGGTCAACGCGGTGTCCACGGCAACCGAGGCGAAGACCCAGGCCATCGCCGAGCTGGGGTTGCCGGGGACCGGTACGCCCACCGACGCGGTCACGGTGCTCTGCCCGGTGGACGGGCCGGAGGCCGCGTACGGCGGGCCGCGTTCCACCTGGGGCGCCCCTCTCGCCCGAGCGGTGCACGCGGCGGTGCTCGCCGGTGGATCCCGGCCGGTCGTGCCGTGGTCCGACCAGCTCACGGACGCGAAGTCCAACCGATCGGCTGTCGTTGGCGCGTTTAACGACCGGTAGGGTCGCGGGCGATGTACGCTCCCGCCCCCCTCGCGTCCCGCCCGCGCCGCCGCGTCGCCCTCGGCCTCGCCGCGCTGCTGGCCGCCCTCCTCGTGGCCGGCTGTGCCGACCCCGGTGGTGAGGCACCCGTCTGGCAGCCCGGCGCGGGAGGTGGTGGCACCGGCGCGCCGGTATCCACGACCGGCCCGAAGGCCACCGGTTCCGGTCAGGGTGGCGCGATCTCGCTCTCCGCCACCGGCGACATCATCATGGGCAACGCGCCCAGTCGGCTGCCCGCCGCCGGCGGTAAGGGCTTCTTCAACTCGGTCACCGACGCGCTCAAGGCCGACCTGGTGATGGGCAACCTGGAGGAGCCGCTGACGGTCGACACGGGCACCGGCAAGTGCGGAGCGAACTCCACCCGCTGCTTCCAGTTCCGCGCCCCGCCGGAGTACGCCGCCCACCTGCGCGACGCCGGGTTCGACGTGCTCAACCAGGCCAACAACCATGGCTACGACTACGGGCCCAAGGGCTACGAGAACACCCAGAAGGCGCTGAAGAAGTACGACCTGGAGCACACCGGCGCACCGAACGAGATCACCGTGGTGGAGGTCAAGGGCGTCAAGGTCGCCGTCGCCGGGTTCTCGTCGTACGTCTGGTCCAACAGCCTCGTCGACATCGACAAGGCCAAGGCGGTGGTCGCCAAGGCCGCCACCATGGCCGACCTGGTCGTGGTGCAGGTGCACATGGGTGGCGAGGGTGTCGACAAGACCCGGGTGAAGCCGGGCACCGAGATGTTCCTGGGCGAGAACCGGGGCGATCCGGTGAAGTTCTCGCACGCGATGATCGACGCCGGCGCCGACCTGATCGTCGGGCATGGCCCGCACGTGCTGCGCGGCATGGAGTTCTACAAGGGCCGCCTGATCGCGTACAGCCTGGGCAATTTCGCCGGCGGCGGCAACTCGCTGAGCAACGCCGGCCGCCTCGGCTGGGGCGGGGTGCTGAAGGTGTCGCTCAAGCCGGACGGCAGCTGGGCCGGCGGCTCGTTCACCTCCACGTACATGAACTCCGCCGGCAAGCCGACCATGGACCCGGACGACCGGGGTCTGGGCCTGGTCACCGAGTTGAGTCGCGCCGACTTTCCGAAGGGCGGCGCTCGCCTCGACGGGCAGGGGAAGATCACCGCGCCGACCGCCGGCTGACCCGACGGGGAACGTCCGGGGTGCGACGTAGGCTGACCGTCGTGACCAGTAGCCCTCCCGGTGCCAGCGAGACCGATCTCGGGCGCAAACGCCGTGCTCGCAAGATCGGCCGGGTGCTGGCCGAGACGCATCCCGACGCGCATTGTGAGCTGGACCACTCCAACGCCCTGGAGTTGGCCGTCGCCACGATCCTGTCCGCCCAGTGCACGGACAAGAAGGTCAACGAGGTCACCCCGAAGCTCTTCGCCCGCTACCCGAGCGCTGCCGCGTACGCGGGCGCCGACCGGGGCGAGATGGAGGAGTTGATCCGGCCCACCGGCTTCTATCGCAACAAGACCGACTCACTGCTCAAGCTCGGTCAGGCACTCCTCGACCGGTACGACGGCAGGGTCCCGGGGCGGCTCGTCGACCTGGTGACGCTCCCCGGCATCGGCCGCAAGACCGCCAACGTGATCCTGGGCAACGCCTTCGACGTCCCGGGCATCACGGTCGACACGCACTTCCAGCGGCTGGTCCACCGGTGGCGGCTCACCACCGAGACCGACCCGGTCAAGATCGAGCACGCGGTCGGCGCGCTGTACGACAAGCGCGACTGGACCATGCTCTCGCACCGGATCATCTTCCACGGGCGACGGGTCTGCCACGCCCGCAAGCCGGCCTGCGGCGCGTGCACGCTCGCGAAGCTCTGCCCTTCGTACGGCACCGGCCCGACCGAGCCGGCCGCCGCCGCCAAGCTGCTCAAGGGCCCTCGGGCGCGCGACCTCGCGGTGGCGGCCGGGGTCGACCCGGATCTGGTGCCCGCGCAGGCGGTCGCTGCGGAGGTGCCGTGAACCGCCGCCTCGCTATCGCCGTCCTGCCGCTGCTGCTGGCGGTCACCGGTTGCACCAGCGGCACTGCCGACGACGATCCGGCCCCCCGCCCGGCCGCCGCTGAACGACCATCGCCGTTCCGGGACTGCTCGACGCTGAGCACGGCACCCACGGCAACGTCGTCCGGCCCCGGCACGGCGACCCCGGCGTCGCCCGGCGCAAGCCCGACGGCCTCCGTCACGACTGGCCCGACGACCCGCGCCGCCGGCGGGTCGGTGCTGCCGGAGCTGACGCTCTCCTGCTTCACCGGCGGCGCCCCCGTCGTGCTGCGGGAGGTGGCCGGGCCGGCGGTGATCAACGTGTGGGCCTCCTGGTGCCCGCCGTGTCGCAAGGAGCTACCCGCCTTCCAGCGCCTCAGCGAACGGGCCACCGGCAAGCTCCAGGTGATCGGGGTCAACAGTCGGGACAGCCGGGGCGGCGCCCAGTCCATCGGTGAGGACTTCGGCGTCCGGTTCCCGATCCTGGTGGACCAGGGCGAGGCGCTACAGCGCGAGCTGAAGCGCAACGCCATTCCGCTGACCCTCTTCGTCGACGGCGACGGTCAGGTCCGGCACATCGACGCCAGTGGCGCTCTCGACGACACCAGGCTCGCCGAGCTGGTCCGCCAGCACCTCGGCCTGGCGGTGCCGGCGTGACCCGTCGGCCACCCGCCTGGATCGATCCGTTGCTGACCCGGCTGGGCACCGCTCGCGCCGAGGACTTCACCCGGCTGACCACGCCGACCGAGGGCGGTCGGGAGAGCGCCGTACTGGTGCTGCTCGGCGAGCAGCCCGGCGCGGGCCCGGACGTGCTGGTCCTGCAACGCGCCGCCACCCTCCGCAACCACGCCGGCCAGCCCGCCTTTCCCGGGGGTGCGGCCGACCCGGAGGACGCCGACGTCCGCGCCACCGCCCTGCGGGAGGCGAACGAGGAGGTCGGCCTCGACCCGGCCAGCGTCACAGTGCTGGCCGAGCTGCCGAAACTGTGGATCCCGGTCAGCGACTTCGTGGTCACGCCGGTGCTGGCCTGGTGGCACGACCCGCACCCGGTGCACCCACGGGAGCCGGCCGAGGTGGCACACGTCGCCCGCCTGCCGGTCAGCGAGCTGGTCGACCCGGCCAACCGACTGCGGGTCCGGCACCCGAGCGGCTGGATCGGGCCGGCGTTCTCGGCGCGCGGGATGCTCGTCTGGGGCTTCACCGCCGGGGTGCTCGCCACCCTGCTCGAGATGGGCGGCTGGGCCCGCCCGTGGTCGCACGACCGGGTGGTGGAGCTTCCGTCGACCCGGGCGACACCGGCCCCGTCCGCCGGCACCGACGAGGCTGACGAGAGCGCCCTGCGCTGACCGCACGGTCACCATCCGCAAGCGATGGTCATCCGGCGGGCACACTGCCCGTACGCTTGAGCCGTGTCCGTCGTGGATCTCGTCCTGCTGCTGCTCATGCTCGTGTTCGCGATCAGCGGATACCGCCAGGGTTTCGTCATCGGCGTCACCTCGTTGTCCGGCTTCTTCCTGGGTCTGCTGCTGGGTCTCCAGCTCGGGCCGCTGTTCGCCAGACAGTTCGTGGACGCCGGCACCCGTGTGCTGATCTCGCTGGTGGCCATCTTCGGGCTGGCGGTGGTCGGGCAGGCCCTCGCCGGTTGGCTCGGCTCGCACCTGCGCAAGACGATCACCAGCGACGTGGGCAGACGGGCCGACGACGTCGGCGGGGCGCTCGTCTCGCTGTTCGCGGTGCTCCTGCTCGCCTGGCTGGTCGCCGTGCCGCTCGGCTCGTCGTCGGTGCCCTGGCTTGCCGCCTCGGTCCGCAACAGCGCGTTGATCACGGTGGTCAACCAGGTCCTGCCGGAGCAGGCACACCGGCTGTCCACGGCGCTGGAGGACACCGTCGACACCGACGGGTTCCCGGACGTCTTCGGTGACCTCGCGCCCACCCGGGCCCGGCAGGTCGACCCGCCGGACCCGGCACTGGCCGGCTCGCAGGTGGTGCTCAGCGGTCGACAGTCGGTCGTGAAGGTGCTCGGCTCCGCGCCCAGCTGCTCACGCCGGATCGAGGGTTCCGGCTTCGTGTACGCGGACGACCGGGTGATGACCAACGCGCACGTGGTGGCCGGCACCCGTTCGGTCGCCGTGGAGCTGGGCGGCGAGCGGTACGACGGCAAGGTGGTGGTCTACGACCCGAGCCGGGATCTGGCGGTGCTGCTCGTACCCGGGCTGCCCGGCCCGTCCCTGCGGTTCGCCGCCGGCAACGCGGGCAGTGGCTCCGACGCGATAGTTCTCGGTTTCCCGCTCGACGGCCCGTACAACGCGCAGTCGGCGCGGGTCCGGGACGTCGACCGGATCAAGGGCCCGGACATCTACTCGTCCAACGAGGTGACCCGGGAGATCTACACGATCCGGGCGCTGGTCCGCAGCGGCAACTCGGGGGGCCCGCTGCTCTCCGCCAACGGCCTGGTGCTCGGTGTGATCTTCGCGGCGGCGTCCGACGACCCGAACACCGGCTTCGCCGTGACGGCGGCCGAGGCCCGCCCGGTGGCGTTGGCCGGTGCCGAGCGCAACAGGCAGGTCGGCACCGGCGAGTGCACCTGAGCGTCGCCGTGAGGTCGGCTCAGCCTTGAGCCGGGGCGGGACGCCCGACGGCCGGCAGCTTTGCCCGACTCCACCGCAGCCCTCGGTCCAGCACGGCACGGGCCATGATCGCGACGCAGGTGCCGCCGTTGACGAAGGACGCCACCACGTCGCTCGGGTGGTGCATGCCCCGGTACATCCGGGTCAGCGCCACGCCCAGCGGCACCGTCAGCAGCAGCGTCCACCAGGCGACCTTCGCGCCGGTGCTCCGTGCCCGCAGCGCCAGCAGCACGGCGATGCCGACGTAGAGCGCCACCGCCGCCGAGGTGTGCCCGGACGGAAAGCTCGACGTGGGCGGCGAGACGTCCATGTGCTCCACCGCCGGCCGCCGTCGGTCGATCGCCAGCGTGGTCAGAAGGAACACCAGTGCCTGGGCGGTCACCGCCGCGCACAGGAACAGCGGCTCGCGCCAGCGCTTCAGCCAGAGCCGTAGCGCCAACGCCACCAGCACGGTGACCACGACGATCATCTGGGTGCTGGCCAGCGTGCTGAACACCAGCGAGACGTCGTTCCAGCCGCCGGTGCGGTCGGCGGCCAACTCCCGGTTCACCGCGTCCTCGACGGTGAACGGCCAGCTACCGGCGAACACCCGGGTGACCAGCACCCCGAGCAGCACCATGAGCCCCAGCAGGAGGGACACCGGCAGCAGCACCCGCCGGACGATCTGGACCACGGTCTCGGACATGGGTCGCCCAGTACCCGGCCGACTTCGCCGTCACTCCTCAGGCCGCTCCCGGCTGCCGCTCGACCTCGGGAGCCACGCCGTCGCGGGTCGGCCGGACCGGCCGAAGACCGGTGTGGGCCCGCCAACTGGTGAACGCGGCGGTAGTGGCAGCGACCACCGCCACACCGAGCAACCATCCACCCACCACGTCGCTGGTGAAGTGCACGCCCAGCGTCACCCTGCTCAGCCCGGTCACCACTGTGAGCAGGACCGCCGCCACCCAGAGCGTGGCCCGCGCCACCCCGCGCCCGGCGTAGGGCAGGAGCACCAGCAGCAGCACCCCGGCGGCCAGGGTGGCGTTCAGCGCGTGCCCGGAGGGGAACGAGTAGCCGGCGGCCCGGGCCACCGGGTCCAGCAACTCCGGCCGGTCCCGGCCGACCAGCAACTTGAGCAGCGGACCGACCAACCCGCCGACGACCATTGTGGTGGCCGCCCAGAGGGCCAGCCGGCGGGCGCCCCGGCGCAGCAACCAGACCACCAGGAGCAGGACCACGGCGCGCAGTGGCATCGGTGCGAACACCTCGGTCCAGCCCCGCATCAGCGCGACCCAGGCCGGGTGATCCTGGGCGTAGCTGTGCAGCGCGTCGGTGACCGCCGTGTCCAGCCGGTGCAACGGCGCCCAGACGCCGAGCACCAGCAGGGTGAGCAGCGCGAACGGCACCAGCACCAGGAACGCCGCGATCGCGGCGAGGGTGAGCCGCAGACCCAGCGCGCGGTCCGGGTCGAATCGGCGGTGCCGCCAGGACGGCTGGCCGGTGGGCGCGAGGGTGGGTGGCCGGTGCGTACTCATGGGTCCGTTCTACCCGGCCGGGCAGCCGCTCAGGCCTGCCGGGCGGTCGCTGTCAACGGGGCCGCTGACGCAGCCGGCGCACCATCAGGGCCGCACCGCTGACCAGAGCGACGATGAGCACGACGGTGACCCACAGTTGCTCCGGCGCGGACGTGTCCTGACCGCCCGCCGCCCGAGCCGTCCAGCGGCTCTGCTGACCGGATGCGGCGAGACCGAGTGGATCGGCGCCCGCCCCGGCCACCGGATCGTCGTCGACCGAGCCGGGCGCCGGACCGAAACCGGTCACGCCCGGCGACGTCTGGTCGTCCAACGGGTTGGCGGTCACCGGCGGCACCTGAGCGGTCAACGCGGCGACCGGATCGACCACCCCGTACCCGAAGCGGTCGTCCCGCCCGGTCGGGCCCAGGTCCCGGGCGGTGGCCAACAACCGGTTGACCACCTCACCCGCGGGCATCTGCGGATAGCGGGACCGGACCAGCGCGGCGGTCGCCGCCACCAGTGGCGCGGCGAAGCTGGTGCCCTGCACCCGCCAGTACCCGCCCGGAGGCTTGGCGCCGACCAGGCCGCTGGCGGGAGCGGTGAGCACCGTAGCCCGACCGGTGATCGAGCCGGACCACAGGTTGTCGCTGCTGCGTTCGAGACCGGACACCGCGATCACACCCGGCTCCCGAGCCGGGTACCAGACCTTGGTGCTGGTGGAGGTGGCCAGGTTGCCGGTGCAGGCGACCACGACCACGTCCCGGACGAACGCGTAGTCCAGGGCGGCGGCCAGGGCGGGGCTGTCACCGCTGCCGCCCAACGACAGGTTGATCACACGGGCGCCGTTGTCGACCGCCCAGCGGACGCCCTGGGCGACGATCAGCGCGTCGTCGTAACGGTTCTCCTCGTCCAGCACGCGGACCGGCAGGATCCGGGCGTCCGGTGCGAGGCCGACCACGCCCCGCTTGTCGTCGTTGCGCCCGGCGATCAGGCCGGCGACGGTCGTGCCGTGACCCACCGGATCCGGGCCCGGGGCGCCACCGGGGCCGACCAGGTCCTTGCCGGGCAGCACCTGACCGACCAGGTCGGGATGGTTGCCGTCCACTCCGGAGTCGACCACCGCCACCGTCACGCCCCGGCCGGTCGAGCTGCGCCACGCCGTTTCGGCCTGCAACTCGTCGAGCTGCCACTGCTCGTCGCGGACCTGGTCGGTGCGGGCGACGGCGTCACCGGGGGCGAATGCCATCGGCGCGCCGGCGAGCTGTCCACCGTTCGTGGGCGCGGCGACCGGCACGACTGCCGCGGTCGGGGCCACGACGGCAAGCGCCGCGGCCACGCCGAGCAGCGCCCGGCCGGTCGCTCGTCGGGCCGCCGACGGACCGCTGTGCCGCACCCCAGTCACATACCCAGCCATTCATCCCGACGGAACCATGACGATCGGAGATTACCGGTTTCCCCACCCGTCACGGGAAGAACCGGCGAGTCAGGTCATTGCGGCGCCAGTTGTGCCAGCTGAACGAGGCGTACGCCCTCCCGTCGGGTGACCAGCCGACCACGCCCCGGCGGCAACGGCCCGGGACGCACCGACCCGACGAGCGCGCCCTCCTCGGGGCTGCCCGCCATCACCAGTCCGGCCGTGGACAGCTCCCGCAGGCGCTGCACGATCGGCTCGTACTGGGCCCGGCTCGCCCCACCGGACCGGCGGGCCAGCACCAGGTGCAGCCCGATGTCCCGGGCGTGCGGCAGGTGCTCCTCCAGCGCGCGTAACGGGTTCGCCGGCCCCGCCGCCACCAGGTCGTAGTCGTCCACCAGCACGAACAGCTCCGGCCCGGACCACCAGGACCGGTCCCGCAACTGCTGCGGCGTGACCTCCGGCCCGGGAGCCCGCCGCTCCAGGTACCCGGCGGCCGACTCGACCAGGTCGGCGGTGTGGGCCGCCGCGGTGCCGTACCCGATGAGGTGTGGCGTCTCGATGGCACCGAGCAGGCTGCGCCGGTAGTCGACGAGGATCACCCGGGCCTGCTCGGGCGTGAACCGGGTGATGATCGACGTGGCCAGCGCGCGCAGGAACGACGACTTGCCGCACTCCGAGTCCCCGAAGACCACGAAGTGCGGCTCGCTGGCGAAGTCGAGCGACACCGGGCGCAGGTCCGCCTCCGCGATCCCGATCGGCAGCCGCAGCCCGGTGGTCGAGGTGAGGTCCAGATCGGCGTACGGCAGCACCGGCGGGAGCAGCCGCACCCGGGGCGCCCGAGCACCCGTCCACCCGTCGGCGGCCCTCTTGACCAGGTCGGCGGTGTCCCCGCCGGCGGTGCCGAGCTGCGGCAGCGCGGTGAGGAAGTGCAGGCCCTCCGCGGTCACCCCGCGGCCGGAGCGCTCCGGCACGTTGGCGGCCGCACGCCGGGCCACCAACGAGTCGGCCGGGTCACCGAGGCGCAGCTCCAGCCGGGAGCCGAACAGGTCCCGGATCGCCGGGCGGAAATCCAGCCAGCGCAGCCCGGTGGCGACCACGTGCAGCCCGTACGACAGACCCCGGGTGGCCAGGTCGGTGACGAGTGGCTCCAGGTCGTCGTACTCGCCGCGGATGGTGGTCCACCCGTCGATCACCAGGAACACGTCGCCGTACGGGTCGGTGCCCGGCTGGCCCACGGTCCCCGCTGCTGCTCGACGCTGCCGGTACGCGGCCATCGACTCCACGCCCAGCTCGGCGAAGCGGCGTTCCCGGTCGACCAGCAGCGTGGTCATCTCGCCGACGGTGCGCCGTACGGCGGTCGGGTCGGCGCGGCCGGTCACCCCGCCGACGTGCGGAAGGTCGCGCAGCGCGGCCAACCCGCCGCCGCCGAAGTCGAGACAGTAGACCTGCACCTCGGCCGGTGTGTGGGTGAGCGCCAGCGCGCAGATCAGCGTGCGCAGGGCGGTGGACTTGCCGCTCTGCGGCGCGCCGACCACCGCGACGTGGCCGGCGGCGCCGTCCAGCGCCAGCCAGAGCAGGTCCCGGCGCTGCTCCAATGGTTTGTCCACCACCGCCATCGGCACCCCGAGGGCCCCGTGCAGCTCAGGGTTGCCCACGGTCAGCCCGCGTTTCGGGTGCGCCTCGACCGGGCCGAGCAGTTCGTCCAGGGCGGGCGGCTGGCCCAGCGGCGGAAGCCAGACCTGGTGCGCCGGCGGGCCCTGCCCGACGAGCCGGTCCACCAGCAGGTCGAGCAGCGTCCTGGCACCCTCCTCCTCCGCCACCACGGGCAGGGCCGGGGTCTCCGGCTCGGGCACCGGTACGACGTGGGTGGTGAAGGTGAGCAGCCGCGCTCCTCCCTCGGCGGCGACGCCGCCCGGCGCGGCCCGCCGGCGGACGGCGCCGGAGACGTACGCGGCCTTGAAACGGGCCAGCGGGTCGGTGCCGGCACGCAGGTAGCCGTGACCCGGTGAGCGGGGCAGCTCGTGCGCGTCCGCCACGCCGAGCACCGTCCGGGACTCCAGCGCCGAGAAGGTGCGCAGCCCGATCCGGTACGAGAGGTGGGTGTCCAACCCGCGCAGCCGACCCTCCTCCAGGCGCTGGCTGGCGAGCAGCAGGTGCACGCCGAGCGACCGGCCCAGCCGGCCGATCTGCACGAACAGGTCGATGAAGTCGGGCTTGGCGGAGAGCAGCTCCGAGAACTCGTCGCAGATCAGCAGCAGCGACGGCAGCGGCGCGAGAGGGCTGCCGGCCGCCCTGGCCCGCTCGTAGTCGCGCACGCTGGCGAAGTTGCCGGCCCGCCGCAGCAACTCCTGGCGGCGGACCAACTCCCCGTTGATCGCGTCCACCATGCGATCGACAAGGGGCAACGCGTCGGCCAGGTTGGTGATCACGGCCGCGGTGTGCGGCAGCCGGTCGAACGAGGTGAAGGTGGCGCCACCCTTGAAGTCGACGAGCACGAAGTTGAGCTGCTCGGAGCTGTGCGTGGCGGCGAGCCCCAGCACCAGCGTGCGGAGCAGCTCGGACTTGCCGGAGCCGGTCGCCCCGATGAGCAGGCCGTGCGGGCCCATACCGTCCTGGGCGGACTCCTTGAGGTCCAGCTCGATCGCGCCGCCGTCCGCGCCCACCCCGATCGGCACCCGCAACCGGTCGCGTGCCGAGCGCGGCAACCAGCCCTGTTCCGCGCTGAAGCTCTCCGGGTCACCGAGGCCGAGCAGCTCGGGGAGACCCAGGTCGGCCTGGAGCGGGGAGTCCGGCCCGCGGGCCGCGCCGGCGAGCCGCAGCGGTGCCAACCGTCGGGCGACCGCCTCGGCGTCGGCCAGGTCCAACTGGTCGGCGGTGCCCACCTCGGCGTGCCCGTCGGAGGACCGCGAGTGCAACCGCCGGCCGTGCAACTCCAGCAGCAACGCGTACCGGTCCAGCAGTCGGGGCGGCGGGGTGTCCAGGTCCAGCACGGTGACCGCGTCGATGCCGCCGTCGCCGGTCAGGTCACTGGCACCGGTCAGGTCGCCGCCGTCGAGGACCACCACCACGTGCTGGCCGTCGGTGGCCGGACCGGCCGGGCTGAACCGGGACCGGGTGGCCAGGACGTCGGCCAGCAGCGACTCCAACTCGGCGGCCGAGCTGGTGACCAGGCGTACCGGGCCGAGCGCGTCGGCGCGGCCGGGATGGTGGGCGTGCGGAAGCCACTTCACCCATTCCCAGCAGGCGCGGCGCTCCGGCCCGGCGCAGACCGCGACGAGCAGCTCGTCGGGGGCGTGGAAGACCGCCAGCTGGGTCAGCACGGCCCGGACCAGAGCCTGCGCCGGCGGGTCGCCGGTGGTTGGCCCGTCGGTGGTCGCGGCCCGGCCACGGCCGGCGGATCGCACGTGCACCCGGGCGAAGCTGCGCAGCGACAGCGCCACCGGCAGGTCCGGCACCACCGAGTACGCGTCCAGGAAGCGGCGTAGCGCGCCGGCGGTCATCGGCTCGAGCTCCTCCAGCGGCCGGGTGACCGGTGGGACCAGTGGGGTGGCCAGGGTCTGCGGCCCGACGGCGACCCGCACCACGGCGAAGTCGGGGTCGGCGGGGCGGCGTTCCCAGACCCGGTGGCTGTCCACCGTCGACCAGAGCCGGCCCGGGTCCGGGTGCCGGTAGTAGAGCCCGGCCCGTTGCTGGCCCGCGGTGCGGCGTACCCGCCGCCGCAGTGTGGCGAGGTGGCGCAGGTACTCCCTGCGGGCGGCCATCATCTCGGACTTCTTCGGGGTGCCGGAGGCGCTGCCCCAGGACGTCACCAGCATCGCCAACGAGGAGAGCCCGAACATGCCGCCCACCACGTACGAGTAGGCGCCGCCGCCCCGGCCGAACATCATCGCCATCGCCACGGTGCCGCCGAGCATGGGCAGCAGCATGAGCAGTTGCTGCCACCGCCCGCCGGTCACCACGGGGATCTCCGGCGGCGCGTCGACCGGCAGCTCACCGGCGGGTATCTCCGGCGCTGGTCGGCGCGGGGGGCGCTTGATGACGACGGTGGACACTCGGCCTCCTGACAGCGCTGGGTAACCCGAGCCTGGCTCATGGTAGGTAAAGTCCTGTCGTCCGCGCAGCCTCCGATCCCCCTCGATATGGAGACCAGTCGATGACTACCGGGCTGGCACGCGTCACCATCAGCGCTCCGCAACGACGGGTGGACGTCGCCCTGCCGGAGCAGGTGCCCCTGGCTGAGCTGCTGCCCGACGTGCTCCGGCACGCCGGTGTCGGGCTCGCCGACGACGGCGAGCAGCACGGCGGCTGGGTCCTGCGCCGCACCGACGGAGCGCTGCTGGTGACCGCACAGGCGCTGCTGCCGCAGGGAGTCCGCGACGGTGAGGTGCTGCATCTCGTGCCGGCCCGCGCCCACTGGCCCGAGCTGGAGTACGACGACGTCATCGAGGCCATCGCCGACGGTGCTCGCCGCCGCGGCGGCGCCTGGTCGCCGACTGCCACCCGGGCAGCCGGTCTGGCCGGTGCCGCCGTACCGCTCGCGGTCGGACTGCTCGCGCTGCTCGCCGGCGGCCCGACGCACCGGGCCGGCTGGCTGGCGGCCGCCGTCGTGGCGCTGGTGCTCACCGTGGCCGGCACGGTGGCCTCCCGCGCCAACGGCGACGGCGCCGCCGGGGCGACGCTCGGCGGCTACGCGCTGCCCTACGCGTTCACGGCCGGTGCCCTGGCCGTCGGCTCCGGTGATCCGGTCGGGCCGATCGGGACGGCCCGCTGGGTGGGCGCTCCCGAACTGCTGGCCGGCTCGGTCTCGCTGCTGCTGGTGGCGTTGATCGGTTTCCTCGGAGTGGCCAGTCGGCTGCGGGTCTTCGTGGCCGGTGTCACCGTCGGCCTGATCGGCGCGGGGGCCGCGCTCGGTGGGCTGCTGACGACCACGGCCGGTACGGCGGCGGTGCTGCTCAGCGCACTGGTCTTCGCCGTCGGCGTCATCCCGCTGCTCGCCATCCGGCTGGGCAAGCTGCCGCTGCCGCCGATCACCCTGCCCACCGCCACCCCCGCTGAGGAGCCGGAGCGGGTCCGGGATCTGCCGGACCGGGGCCGAGTGCTCGCCGCGGTGATCCGCACCGAGGAGGTGCTCACCGGGATGCTCATCGGCCACGCGCTGCTGGTGGTGGCCACAGCGGTCGTCCTCGTGGTCGCCGGTGGCACGGCGGGCCGGGTGCTGGTGGCGGTCACCTCGGCTGTGCTGCTGCTGCGGTCGCGGCTGTTCGTGGCGCTGCGACACCGGGTGCCGACGGTGCTCGCCGGGCTGGCCGGCTACGCGGCGCTGGGTGCCGTGCTGGTCGGTCGGGCCGACGAGACCGGGCGACTCGTGCTGGTTCTGGGCGGGGCGGCGCTGGCCCTGGTGGCGGTCGCCAGCGGCACCGGGTACGCCCGCCGGCCCGTCTCGCCGTACCTCGGGAGGGTCGCGGACCTCACCGACACGGCCCTGGTGGTCGCCGTGGTGCCGATCGCCTGCGCGGTGCTCGACCTGTACGACAGGGCCCGAGGGCTGCTCGGTTGAGCGACCCTCGGGCCCGGTGCGTCAGTGCTGGTCAGTGCATGGTTTCGCCGCGCGCCTCGGCGTCGCGGGCCCGCTGGTAGGAGGCGTGGATCTCGGCCTCGGCCTCGGTGCGGCCGACCCAGGTCGCGCCCTCCACCGACTTGCCGGGCTCCAGGTCCTTGTAGACCTCGAAGAAGTGCTGGATCTCCAGGCGGTCGAACTCGCCCAGGTGGTGGATGTCGCGCAGGTGCTCCTGGCGCGGGTCCTCGTAGGGCACGCAGAGGACCTTGTCGTCCCCGCCCTTCTCGTCGGTCATCCGGAACATGCCGATGGTGCGGCAGCGGATCAGACAGCCCGGGAAGGTCGGCTCGGGGACCAGCACGAGGGCGTCCAGCGGGTCGCCGTCCTCGCCGAGGGTGCCCTCGATGAACCCGTAGTCGGCCGGGTACTGGGTGGAGGTGAAGAGGGTGCGGTCCAACCGGATCCGGCCGGTCTTGTGGTCCACCTCGTACTTGTTCCGGTGACCTTTGGGGATCTCAACCGTCACGTCGAAATCCATCTGCACGCTCCCTCGTCTGCCCACGCTGGCTAACGGAACCACTGGCGGCCCCCCGGACAGGTGAATGCCCACCCGCCGACTCCGGCCGCCGCATAGTCTTCGGACCGAAGTAGTGTCACCCAAGCCGATTTTCGCTGGGGGAGGAGGGGGTCGTGGGGAGGGAAGATTCACACTACCGCCCGGATGGGGGCTCCGCGCACGGTACCGGACGATCCGGCTCCGGCAGTGCCAAGGGGCGGGTCCCGGTGCCGGAGGCGCACCTCCCACGGGCCCCCGAAGCACCGACCCCGGCACCGGAGACGGTGCCCGAGCGGCCCCCGCCGCTGCCCTGGCGCCCACCGGTGGGGCCGGCGTCGCCCACTCCGAACGCGGGTCGATTCCCGGTAGCCGGCGGTGAGCAACCGGTGAGCGGCCCGCCACGCGGCAGCGCCACGGTCCCGGTGAGCCCCGCCCCGGTCAGCCCGTCGTTCGGTCCCGGACCGACCGCCCCCGGCCCGGCCGGGGTCCCCCCGGTGGGGCCGCCGATCTCCGCCTTGCCGGCACCCGCCGACGCCGCGCCAGCGCCAGCGCCCGCCCCGCCACGCCCCAGGAGACGACTGCCGGTGGTGCTGGCCGCCGTGCTCCTGCTGGTGCTCGCCAGCGTCGGGATCGTGATCACCCGTCCCGGCCCGGTCGCCGGGTGGCTGGGCGACGACGCCGGGTCCGGGCCGAACGCGGTCGGAGTGACTCCGGAACCCGCCCCGTCGGACGTGCTGGGTGGCCCGGATGCGAACGCCCCGGTGCCCACCCCGGACGGGGTTCGGGCCGCGCTCGATCCACTGGTCGGCGTCGCCGCCCTGGGCGACCGGGTGAACGTCTCGGTCGCCGACGTGATCACCGGTCAGACGCTGTTCGCCAAGGGGGCGGACGACGGCACGGTGCCCGCCTCGGTGACGAAGCTGGCGACCGCGGTGACAGTGCTGGCGGCCCGGGGGCCCGGCTACCGGATTCCCACCCGAGCCGTGGCCGGCGCGAAGGCCGGCGAGGTGGTGATCATCGGGGGTGGTGACCCGACCCTCGCGATCAACAAGAAGGGTTACTACCCGGGCGCGGCGCGCCTCGACGATCTGGCCGCCCAGGTGCGTACCGCGCTCGGCGGCACACCCCCGACCAGTGTCACGGTCGACGGCTCGGTCTACTCCGGCCCGGTCTACGGCCCCGGCTGGGACGACGACATCCCCACCGGCGGTTCCGGGGGCGCGGTGACCGCGCTGATGACCGACGGCGCGCGGACCGACCCGGGCGTCGAGCACGGGTCCGCCCCTCGGTTCGCCGAGCCGGACCTGGCCGCCGGCAAGGCGTTCGCCCGGTTGCTCGGGGTGCCGACCGACTCCGTGAAGCGGGGAGCGGCCCCGCCCCAGGCGGCGGCCGGTGCCAGCCCGGCACCGGGTACCGAACTGGGCGTGGTGCAGTCCCCGCCGCTGATCAGGCTGGTCGACGTCATGATCAGCGAGAGTGACAACCTGGTGGCCGAGGCGCTCGCCCGGCAGGTCGCGTTGGCCCGCGGTCAACCCGCCTCGTTCGACGGCGGTGCCGCCGCCATGGACGCCGAGGTGGCGGAGTTGGGCCTGCCCGCCGACGAGATCAGCGTCTCCGACGGCAGCGGCCTGTCCCGGCGTAACCGGATCAGCCCGTCGCTGCTGACCGACCTGATCCGCTTGGCCGCCAGCCCGGACCATCCGGAGCTGGCCGGCGTCTTCGGCGGTCTGCCGGTGGGCGGATGGTCCGGGACGCTGAACGAGCGCTACCGCACCGCTGCGGGCACCGCCGCGGGCGCGGGCAGCGTCCGGGCCAAGACCGGCACCCTGACCGGCGTGCACTCCGTCGCGGGCCTGGTCACCACCGCCGACGGTCGGCTGTTGACCTTCGCGGTGCTCACCGACAAGGTGCCGGGGGACCGGGACACCGCCCAGCCGGCACTGGACCGGATCGCCGCCGCGCTGGCCGGTTGCGGCTGCGGCTGACCGTCGCCGGTTCGGGAGCGACGCGGTCGCCATCGGCGTCGATCGAGGGCGCGAGCCCGGGCCGGGGTGTCGCGGCGCGGGTACGGTGGGTTCATGGCGCAGTTCGTGGACTGGGATCTGGCCGCCGCAACCGCGGGGGCGTTGAGCAAGTCTGGCCCCCGCGTGTCGTACGCGGAAGCCACCGACGTGGTCGGCGACCTGCGTCGGCTGACCGACGAGGCGGCCGGGCACGTGGCCGACTACACGGGGTTGCGGGCGCAGGTGTCGCATCCGCCGGTCCGGGTGGTCGATCGCCGCGACTGGGCCGCGACCAACATCGCCGGTCTCCGCGAGGTGATCACACCGCTGGTGAGCCGGCTCTCCGGCGACAAGCAACCGGGCGCGTTGACCGAGGCGATCGGGTCCCGGCTCACCGGAGTGCAGGCCGGGACGGTGCTGGCCTACCTCTCCGGCCGGGTGCTCGGCCAGTACGAGGTCTTCTCGGCCGACCCGGGCCAGCTGCTGCTGGTCGCGCCGAACATCGTCGAGGTGGAGCGCAAGCTCGGCGCGGACCCTCGGGACTTCCGGCTCTGGGTGTGTCTGCACGAGGTCACCCACCGCACCCAGTTTACGGCCGTGCCGTGGATGCGGGCCTACTTCCTCAGCGAGGTGCAGGCGTTCGTCGACGCCTCGTCCACCGGCAGCGAGCACCTGGTCGAGCGGTTGCGGCGCGGGGTGGCCACCCTGTCCGACGCGGTCCGTGACCCGGAGAGCCGCACCAGCGTGCTGGACATCGTGCAGACCCCGGCGCAGCGGGCCGTACTGGACCGACTCACCGCCTTGATGACCCTGCTGGAGGGGCACGCCGAGTTCGTGATGGACGGCGTCGGCCCGCAGGTGATCCCGAGCGTGGAGCGGATCCGGGCGTCGTTCAACCGACGCCGGGAGGCGGGCAACCCGCTGGAGAAGGCGATCCGCCGGCTGCTCGGCGTGGACGTCAAGATGCGCCAGTACGCCGAGGGGCGCAAGTTCGTGCACGGGGTGGTGGAACGCGTCGGCATGGACGGGTTCAACTCGATCTTCAACTCGCCGCTGACCCTGCCTCGACTGTCGGAGTTGGGTGACCCGGACGCCTGGGTCGCCCGGGTGCACGGGCCGGCCGGCACGATCCCGGCCGCTGGCTGACCACCCGCCGGTGGCCGCGCTCGCACCGCCGGTGGCCGCGATCCGGGTGGCGGTCCGCCGCGCCCTGACCGGTCTGCCGTCCGGCGGGCCGGTGCTGGTCGCCTGCTCCGGTGGAGCCGACTCGCTCGCGCTCGCGGCGGCCACCGCATTCGTGACGCCGCGGCTGGACCGCGCCGCGGGGCTCGTCACCGTCGACCACGGCTTGCAGGACGGCTCCGCGGAGCGCGCCGAGGCGGTGGCCACCTGGGGGCGAGAGGTCGGGTTCGGGTCGACGACCGTGGTCCGGGTGGAGGTGGCCGGGCGTCCCGGCGGGCCGGAGGCAGCCGCCCGCGAGGCCCGCTACCAGGCGCTGACCGAGGCGGCCCGGCAGCAGAACGCCGTCGCGGTGCTCACCGGGCACACCCGTGACGACCAGGCGGAGACGGTGCTCCTCGCGCTTGCCCGGGGCGCCGGCCCACGAGGGCTGGCCGGGATGCCCGCCCGGCGCGATCTGGGCGGGGTGCCACTGCTGCGCCCGCTGCTGGAGATCGGACGGGATCAGACCCGCGCCGCCTGCGTCGCCCTCGGGCTGAGCCCGTGGCAGGACCCGCACAACAGCGACCCGTCGTACGCCCGTTCGAGGGTGCGGGGTGACCTGCTGCCGGCGCTGGTACGGGCGCTCGGGCCGGGTGTGGTGGACAACCTGGCGCGTACCGCCCGGCTGGTGGCGGCCGACAACGCCGCGCTCGACGAGTTGGCGGGGACGGCCCTGGCGGTGGCCCGGTGCCCCGACGGAGGGCTGTCCGTGCCGGCGCTGCTCGGCCTGGTTCCCGCCGTACGCAACCGGGTTCTGCACGCTTGGGCCCGCGAGTTGGGCGCGCCGCCCGGTGCCCTGTCGCACCGGCACATCGCCGCTCTGGACGCCCTGGTGACCGAATGGCGCGGTCAGGGCCCGGCCGACCTGCCCGGCGGTGTCCGGGTGCTCCGCCGCGACGGCCGGCTGACATCGGTGCGCCCGGCCTGACCTGACCGGCCGCTCTCAGCCGCTGTGTGCCCGGTCCCGGAAGGTGGTCCGGTAGCTGTGTGGGGTGGCGCCGACCCGGCGACTGAAGTGGTGGCGCAACGCGGCCGCGTCGCCGAAGCCGGACTGGTCGGCGACCGCCTCCACGCTCAACGGGGTCTCCTCCAGCAGCCGGCGGGCGAGCAGCACCCGCTGGTTGGTGAGCCAGTCGTGCGGGGTGGTGCCGGTCTCGGCCCGGAACCGGCGGGCGAACGTGCGGGGCGCCATGCCGGCGCGGGCGGCCAACTCCTCCACGGTGACCGTCCGGTCCAGGTGGCCCATCAGCCACTCCAGCACCGGTTCGAGGGTGGGTGCCTCGGGCGCTTTCGGGATGGGCGCCTCGACGTACTGGGACTGGCCGCCGTCGCGGTGCGGCGGGACCACCATCCGCCGGGCCAGCCGGGTCGCGGTGGCCGAGCCGTGCTCCTGGCGGATCAGGTGCAGGCACGCGTCGATGCCGGCCGCCGTGCCCGCGCTGGTGAGCAACCGACCGTCCTGGACGTAGAGCGAGTTGCACCGCACCTGGGCGCGCGGGTGCCGGCGTTGCAGCTCGTCCACGTACCGCCAGTGGGTCGTGCACTCGCGGTCGTCGAGCAGCCCGGCCTCGCCGAGCAGGAAGGCTCCGGAACAGACGCTGAACAGGTACGCCCCGCGGGCGTCGGCCCGGCGGAGCGCGTCGAGCACCGGGCCGGGGACCGTGGTGCCCTGGCTGTGCGCGGGGATGGCCACCAGGTCGGCCTCGTCGACCGGGCCGAGGTCGGCGTGGGGGGTGAGGTGGAAGCCGGACGAGGTACGCACGGGAGCGCCGTCCGGACTGCACACCTGGAAGCGGTAGGCGGGGAAACCGTCGGCTGTCCGGTCGGTGCCGAACACCTCGGCCAGCACGCCGAGCTCGAAGGGAGCGACCTGGTCGAGGGCGAGGACGGCAACGGACCGCAGCATGTGACGAGGGTAACCCGGAAGGTGGCAGTAAATCGATGACCAATGGCATTCCTGCCACTGTCCGATCGCTTCGCGAGGTCGCAGACTTGTCTCAGTCCGGTGCGCACCGGCGGCGAAACCGACAGCAATCATGCGAAAGCGAGCGCCGCCATGGAGTTCCTGTTCATCCTCCTGTTCCTCGTCCTCCTCGCCGCCGCCTCGGCGGCCGGCCTCACCGTCGACAGCCACGATTCGGCCGACTGGAAGCCGAGCGACGATGGCCGCCGCTGGCGGTCACGCACCAACTGATGTGATTAGCGTTGTTTGCGCAGAAAATCCTCGGCGGGACCGCGCCAAAAGGTGCGGCCCCGCCGACGGAGGCCATCCGACGTACGGCAGGCTAGGAGTCATGGCTGACGGCTCCTGGTACGACGCCGACATCGACCACGTGATCATCTCCGAGGCGCAGATCCGCGAGAAGACGGCGGAGCTGGCCAAGCAGGTCTCCGCCGACTACGCCCACGTGGGCGACGGGCTGCTGCTGGTGTGCGTACTCAAGGGCGCGGTGATGTTCATGGCGGACTTCGCCCGGGCCCTGGGCCGCAACGGCCCGCCGGCGGAGCTCGACTTCATGGCCATCTCGTCCTACGGCCAGGGCACCACCTCCTCCGGGGTGGTCCGCATCCTCAAGGATCTGGACCGGGACATCGCCGGTCGGCACGTGGTCGTCGTCGAGGACATCGTCGACTCCGGGCTCACACTCTCCTGGCTGCTGCGCTACCTCGAGTCGCGTTCGGCGGCGAGCGTCGAGGTGGTCGCCCTGTTCCGCAAGCCGGACGCGGTGAAGGTCCCGGTGCCGGTGAAGTACGTCGGCTTCGACATCCCCACCGAGTTCGTGGTCGGGTACGGCCTCGACTTCGGTGAGCGCTACCGGGAGCTGCCGTACGTCGGGGTGCTCAAGCCCGAGGTCTACGCCCGCTCCTGACGCCGGGCCGACCCGTCACGACGGCCTGCGGGTCGACGTGAGCCCGACTTGTATCGGCATCCATCAAGCCGACGTTCAGCGCGCTCTCAGCTGATGCGGTTACCGTGTAGCACGGTGGCCCGGAGGTTCCTCCGCGCTCGACCCACTCGATCGCGTGACCGGGCGCTCGGGTGGCCGAGCCGGACTCCCCGCCACGCCGGCTTCCACCCGGACTCGCCGTACGGCGGCTGCGGGGCTGGTGGGCCTGCCCACGGTGCGTGTCGTCGATGTCGAAGGCGCGCGGAGTGCGCAGGCTCGCAGTTTCGCTGCTGGCGTACACGGTCTTTTGATGGTGCACGACTGCGGGGCTCGCAAGCTCACTCCTCGCGTACACGGTGTACCGTCGAATGACCGCGGCGCGGTAGTTTTCGCGCCTCGGGGTCGAGTCGGCCCGCACGGCGGCTCCGGCCGCCGCTCAGCGCGGCGACACCATCAGACGGTCAGGACGTCGATCAGGAGGATGCGGGCGCCCCGGCGCTCGACAACAGTATGGAACGTACGCGTTTCTTCCGCCGACCGGTGGTCTGGATCATCCTGGTCATCCTCGGCGCCGTTGTGCTCAGTCAACTGTTCACCAGTGGTCCCAGCTACCACCGGGTGGACACTTCCGTTGCGCTCGATCAGCTGCATACCGCCAAGATCAACAAAGCGGTCTTCCAGGACAAGGAGCAGACGCTCCAACTGGACCTGGCCCAGAAGACCAAGTTCGGCAAGACCGAGACCAACAAGATCGAGGCCCAGTTCCCGTACCAGGCTGGCGACCAGATCTGGAACGAGGTGCTGGACGCCAAGGCGGCCAACCGGGTCACCGGCCCGGCCGACACCAAGGTCTCCTCGGACAGCATCTGGGTGAGCCTGCTGGTCAACCTGCTGCCAATCGCGCTGCTCGTGCTCCTGCTGCTGTTCTTCATGTCGCAGATGCAGGGCGGCGGCTCCCGGGTGCTCAACTTCGGCAAGTCCAAGGCCAAGATGATCACCAAGGACACTCCGAAGACGACCTTCGCGGACGTCGCGGGTTCCGAGGAGGCCGTCGAAGAGCTGTACGAGATCAAGGACTTCCTGCAGAACCCGGCCAAGTACCAGGCCCTCGGCGCCAAGATCCCGAAGGGCGTGCTGCTGTTCGGCCCGCCCGGCACCGGCAAGACGCTGCTGGCCCGCGCGGTCGCCGGAGAGGCCGGGGTGCCCTTCTACTCCATCTCCGGCTCCGACTTCGTGGAGATGTTCGTCGGCGTCGGCGCCAGCCGGGTCCGTGACCTGTTCGAGCAGGCCAAGACGAACGCCCCGGCGATCGTCTTCGTCGACGAGATCGACGCCGTCGGCCGGCACCGTGGCGCCGGCATGGGCGGCGGCCACGACGAGCGGGAGCAGACGCTCAACCAGCTGCTCGTCGAGATGGACGGCTTCGACACCAAGGGCGGCGTCATCCTGATCGCGGCCACCAACCGGCCGGACATCCTCGACCCGGCGCTGCTGCGCCCGGGCCGGTTCGACCGGCAGATCCCGGTGGACGCCCCCGACATGGAGGGTCGCAAGGCCATCCTGCGGGTGCACGCCAAGGGCAAGCCGTTCACGCCCGACGTCGACCTCGACGCGGTGGCCCGTCGCACGCCGGGCTTCAGCGGCGCCGACCTGGCCAACGTGATCAACGAGTCGGCGCTGCTCACCGCCCGCAAGGAGCAGCGCGCGATCACCAACGACTCGTTGGAAGAGTCGATCGACCGGGTGGTCGCCGGCCCGCAGCGTCGGACCCGGGTGATGAGCGACCAGGAGAAGAAGATCACCGCGTACCACGAGGGTGGCCACGCGTTGGTCGCCTGGGCGCTGCCGCACGCCGCGCCGGTGCACAAGGTGACGATCCTGTCCCGTGGCCGCTCGCTGGGCCACACCCTGGTGCTCCCCACCGAAGACAAGTACACGCAGACCCGCGCCGAAATGATCGACACCCTGGCGTACGCGCTGGGCGGTCGCGCTGCCGAGGAACTGGTCTTCCACGAGCCGACCACCGGCGCCGGCAACGACATCGAGAAGGCCACCCAACTGGCCCGCGCGATGATCACCCAGTACGGCATGAGCTCCAAGCTCGGCGCGATCAAGTACGGCACCAGCGGGGACGAGCCGTTCCTCGGCCGCAACATGGGCCACGAGCGGGACTACTCGGACTCGGTGGCCGCCGAGATCGACGGCGAGATGCGGGCACTGGTCGAGCTGGCGCACGACGAGGCCTGGGAGATCCTGGTGGAATACCGGGACGTCCTGGACAACATCGTGCTCGAGCTGATGGAGAAGGAAACCCTCTCCACGGCCGACATGGCGCGGATCTGCTCCCGGGTGGTCAAGCGCCCGCCGCTGGCGCCGTACAACGGCTTCGGCAAGCGTCAGCCCTCCACCGAGCCGCCCGTGCTCACCCCTGCGGAGAAGGACAAGCTCAAGGCGCAGGCCCAGGCCGACGGCGCGCAGGCGTCGGTCGGCGGCGGGACACCGTCGAACAACTCGGACGGCACGCACTGAGCAACGACCCGACGGCCAGCTCCCCACACCGGGAGCTGGCCGTCTCCGCGACCGAACCCGACGGCGACGACGAGCTGGACTACGTGGCCGCGCGGCTGATCAGCGGCAAACTGACCGGCCGCCCCGTCGAGGACGCCGTCGACCTCGGCCGGATCGAGAAGGCCGTCCGCGAGATCCTGATCGCGGTCGGTGAGGACCCGGACCGCGACGGACTCCAGCAGACCCCGGCCCGGGTCGCCCGCGCGTACGCCGAACTCTTCGCCGGCCTGCGGGTCGACCCGGCCCAGGTGCTCAGCACCACCTTCGAGGCCAACCACGAAGAGCTGGTCATCGTCCGGGACATCGACGTGATGAGCCTCTGTGAGCACCACCTGCTGCCCTTCCGGGGCAGCGCGCACATCGGCTACATTCCCGGCCCCGACGGGCGGATCACCGGCCTGTCCAAGTTGGCCCGACTGGTCGAGGTCTTCGCCCGTCGTCCGCAGGTGCAGGAACGGCTCACCTCACAGGTCGCCGACCTGCTGATGAGCAAACTTGCGCCACGCGGCGTCGTCGTCGTGCTCGAATGCGAACACATGTGCATGGCGATGCGCGGCATCCAGAAGTCCGGTGCCAAGACCATCACGTCGGCCGTACGCGGGATCCTGCAGTCGGACTCCAAGTCACGGGCCGAGGCGATGGCGCTGATCATCCCCCGCTGAGATCCCGTCGCACCACGGCCGGGTAGGTCCCGCCCGTCAGCCGGCGAGCAGGGCCAGCAGCAGGCCGACCGTCGCCAGGACCGCCGGCACCAGGCACACCAACGCGCCGAAACGCACCGTACGGTCCAGTCGCTCGGTGGGGCCGACCCGGAACAACCGGCCAATGCCAATCCAACCGGCGACGAACGCGACCGCCGGCATCGGCAGCCCGCAGATCAACGCCGCCACGGTGGCCGGTCCCACCCCCGTCGCCGCCAGAACCATGACCTGGATCAGCGGCACCAACAGCGCGAACGGCCCGTACACCAGGAGGTTGCGCGCCCTCGCGGGCCAGGACCCCGGCCGGAACCGGCGGCGCGCCGCCAGCGCCCCGTCCGCCGCCTCGGCCCAACCCCGCGCGGTCCGCAGCGCCGCCAACACGGCGGCCGGGCCGCCCGCCATCGACCGGGCCGCCTCCGTCAGCTCCGGCGGTGACGGCACCAGGGAGATCGCCGGTACGCCCAACTCGCGCAACCGTTCCTGCTGACTCGCCAGGCCGGTGCGGAGCACCGTCAACTCCTCCCGGGCGGCCTCCGCCGACCGGGCCTGCTCACCGGCGGCGGCAGCCGCGCCCCGGCGTACCCCGTCCAGCTGGCGGGCGGCCGCGAGATACTCCGTCCAGGCACTGCTGTGCTCGACCGCCCGCGGCGTGGGGTCCCCGGTCGCCGCGGCTGCCCGCTGCCGTCCCGGCCCGGTCACCGTCGCGATCGAATCCACCTCGACACCCTCCACGTGCGCCACCCGATCAGCCGGCCACGTCGGCGAACGGCACCAGGACGGTGCCCCGCTCGTCCGGGCCGTCCCAGAGCACTGCCCGGTCGGGGCGCACCTGCCACTTGACCGGCCGACCGAAGACCGCCGTGAGCTGCGCGACCGGCACGTCCAGCACGGCCACCGCCGCCAGCTTGTCGACCTCACCCGCCGGCTCGAACAACGCGGCGAACGGCGGCACCGCGCGCCACCAGCCCAGCAGATGCCGCCCCGTCGGCGGTCCGTCCCGCAGGAGCGACCGCAGCCGGTCCACCGGCAGCTCCCGGGGACCCGGCCGGTCCAGCCCGAAGACCACCAGGTATGTCGGCAGGTCGTCGGCCGCGTCCGCGAGCAGTGTCGGCAGATCCACCAACTCGGCCGGATGCCGGGTCGCCAGATCGGCCGTCAACGCCTCCGCCAGGACCCGGGCCCCCGGATCCGGAGCCGCCACCAGGAAGCGGGCAGTGCCCGGCGCGTGGTGAGCCGACGTGCTCCGTGCCGCCGTCGCCAACAGCCCGCCCGCCGCGGTGCCCGACCCCAACACCGCTAGGTTGCGCCCGGCCGCCGGCCCCAACGGCACGGCGACCGTCGACCGGGCCACGTCCACCGCCCGGCCCAGCAGGGCGGCCGGCCCGTGAGCCTGTCCCGCCAGCGCCGCCCGGTGGCGCGGATCGTTGCCCAGCAACGGGCGGGCGTAACCCGCGAAGACCTTCGGCGGCACCGAACCCGCTGGACGGGCCGCCCACAACTCGTGCCGCAGCTTCTCCACGACCTCCGGATGATCCTGCGGGTCCGGGTGACGGATCAACCTCTCGTGACCCCGGATCGCTCCCCGGGGGCCGCCGAGCCCGCCGGCCGTGTTCACCACCGCGCTGCCCACCGGTAGGCCGGCCGCCGAGTCGTTGGTCGGCTCCAACACCGGACTCCCACCCGGCAGCGCCACCCGCACCGGGAACTGCCCGAGCACCGAATCCCGATGACCAGCATCCGCGCGCGCGCTCAGCCCCAACTCGCCGGCACCCGCCAACACCAGGTGTACGCCGTACGCCCGACCCGCCCGGGCCAGCCCGTCCAACTGGGCGGCCACCTCGGCGGCCAGCCGGTCCCGCTCGGCGAAGAGCAGCGGCACATTGTCCACCACACAGACGATCCGGGGCAGCGGTTGGTGCTGACGCAGCTCCGCGAAGCGTTGCCCCCCGGCCCGAGCGCCCGCCTCCGTGCGGCGCTGGACCTCGGCCGACAACTCGTCCAGCAGATCCCGGACGTACTCCCGGTCGGCGGCCATCGCCGCCGCGCGCACCTGCGGAACCCACGACCGGTCCCGCTCGGTCTGCAGGAACTCCACGAAGGACTCGCCGTCGCCGAGATCCGCCAGGTAGAACGCCAGGTCGTCCGGGCCGTACCGGGCGGCCAGGCCGAGCAACGCGGTGGTCAGGAACGCCCCCCGGCCCGCCGCGGACCGGCCGCTCACCAACCAGTGCGGGGTCAACTCGGTGAAGCCCAACGGCACCGACCGGCCCCCGGCATCGCCGACGGTCGTGGTCAACCCGTCGGCCGAGTCCGATTCCCACAGCCGCTCACCAGTCGGCGGCAGCAGGGCAGCCAACGCCAACCGGGAGCCCGCCTCCACCTGCTCGGCGCGCCGCCGACAGACCGCGTCGACCAGCTCGGCCGGCGGATCCGACTCGACGAAGACCGGCGAGTTCAAACCGCCCGGCGGATCAGCGCCCGGCCCGGCGAACGACGACCCCGGCGGATCGCCGAGCAGCGCGTACGCATTCCGCAACGACAGCGCGGTGGTGTGCGGCAGCGGTGCCCGGGCCGAGTACGGCCCGGCCGGCGGCCAACCCGCCACCACCAGGTGCAGCCCAGCGGCAGGCCCCTGCTCGGCCAACGTCTCGAGGCGCGCCAGATCGCTCGGGCCGGTCGACTCCGGAAGCGCGGCCACCACCAGCAACAGCGTCCGATCATGGCGGCGTCGTCCACTCGCCCCCGGCGTCACCCACTGCTCCGCCTCGGTCAGCACCGCGCGCAGACCCACCACGTCCACCGCCGGTGGCGGCAACAGGCCAGCGTCCGCGAGTGGCCCGAACGGCGTCAACGCAGCCCCGGTGGCATCCACGGCGCGAATCAGCAGGGCACCCGCCGGGGCCGCACCCAACAACCGCAGAAGTACGGCCCGGAGCAACCCCGCGACCCGTGGCTCCCGCGCGTCAGCGTCCACGCTGAGGTGACCGGTGCCGACAAGTGGCACCAACGCGGGGAAACGAGCGTCGTCCAACGGCGCTGCGGTGCCGACCCGAACGAATGGCGGCGGACCGTCACCGGCCGGCGAATCCACGGTGAGTGAGTCCAGCGCAGCACCCGACCAGCCTGGCGCCAGCAAGGCCGCAGCGGTCCGTAGCCGGTCGGCCACCTCGTACTGACGGCGCTGATCGGCCGGAGCCGGCCGCGTCTCGTCCAGGATCCCGGCAGCCGCGGTCACGACGGCCGACGCCCGACGGTGCAGGGCTGCGGCGCGGTTCGTGCGAGCCTTCGGACCGGCCACCGCGTCCACCCCCTCTACCCGAGGTTGGCAACCCCTCCCCGAGCAGAGACGGTATCCCAGCCGACGGTCCTCCTCCGGGAGGCGCCTCGGCGCTGCGCCGGTGTTGTCGTGGATCTCACCGGTGGGTAGGGGTGCGTCACGATCCGCTGGATCTGGGGCATTGGCTCCGGAGCGTCCAGCCGATAACGTCAGGAGGTGGAATCAGTGCAGCCCCCCGCCGGTTCCCAGGTCTCCCGCGTACCGGCCCAGCGGACACCGTCCGAGCAGTTGCCGCCCGCCCCGGCAACGCCGGCACCGCAACCGCCACGCCGCCGAATGCGGACGGTGCTCACGGTCGTCGCTGGCGTGCTCGCCCTGCTCTGCCTCGGCGGGGTCGCCACCGCCCTGGTCTGGTACAACCGCGCCTCGACACCCGACCGCAGCACCCCGGAGGTGGTGGTGGACAACTATCTGCGCGCGTTCCTCGTCGATCGCAACGACGTCAAAGCGGACCTCTTCACCTGCGAGAGCGAGTCACAGTTGGAGGCGTTACGCGCTCTGCGGACCGATCTAGTCGAGCGGGAACAACAACTCGGCGTCGCCATTCTCGTTAGCTGGGGTGGCCTTGACATTGATTCTCATGGTGATTCCGCCTCCGTCTCGACGGTAATCCGGCGCAGCGCCACCGTGGATGGCGTGCCACAAAGCTTGACGGACTCTTGGCGGTTTGACGTCGTAAAGCAGGAGGGCTGGCGCGTTTGTGGCGGCGTGAAACTAGGCTGACGTCACTCGATCCACAAGAGATGAACTGGCACCTCCAGGGTGCTGGGTGACTGGCCGCGCCAGGCCCAGCGGTACCACTCCACCTCAGGTGTGACTCGTACGCAGATGTCCCCTTCGGCGCCCGAGTAGGTCTCGGTGACCGCTCGGAGGTCACGGTGCTCCAGGCCGCCCTCGACGTGCACCACCCGTCGGCCAGTGACCGCGTCCGCTTCGAAGACCGGTGTGGGGGTCCGGTGTGCCGGGCCGTCCAGCGAGACCAAGCGGATGCCCGTGTCCCGGGCCTCGTCCACTGCGGGACGGCTGCCGACGGTCTCCACCCAGACCCGCTCCACCGGCACCAACGGCGCGAAAACCTCGACCTGGTCGGCTTCGGCCCGGTACCACTCGTGCTCGGGGATCACCGGCACGTAGGTCCGGGCGCTCTGCACCACCCGATCGTCGGCGCGCAGGTCGCCGCGCCAACCCATCCCGGGCAGCCCGACCAGCACCCGACGACCGCGTAGCTCGACCCGCTCCGTCGCGGGGACGATGGTCAGCGGTCTCGGCGGCTGCGGTGCCCAGTCCGGCTGGTCGGCGAAGGGGTCAGGTAACGGCCCGGTCATACAGGTGCTGGCCTCACTCGGCGGCGCGCAGCGGGGCACCCCGCGCGCGCATGAACGGAACCGGGTTCACCGCGCCAGACGCGTTACGGTCGTTGCGCAGGTGCACCTCGAAGTGCAGGTGCGGGCCGGAGGAGTTGCCACTGCTGCCGACCTTGCCGATCACCTGACCGGCTGTCACGATCTGATCCTTCTTGACGAAGGGCTGCACCACCATGTGGCAGTACCGGGTGATGTAGCCGCCCGCGTGCAGCAGGTCGACGAACCAGCCGCAGCCCCCCTTGCCGGGAAATCCGTCCACGTTGCAGTCTTCTCGGCCGCGGTCGTCCTCGTCGCAGGTGGAGACCAACACCCGACCAGTCGCTGCGGCGCGGATCTCGGTGCCCTTGGCCGCGCCGATGTCGACGCCGTTGTGACGGGGTCGACTGGCGGTGCGGAAACCGGAGCCCACTCCGCCGGGGATCGGCGCGGTCCAACCGGAGGCGGCGATCTGACCGCGTTCGGCCGCGTTGCACACCGCCTTGCCGTTGATCTCGACAGTGCGGGCCGCCCCACCGGCCAGTGCGTCGACGATCCGGCTGGCTACCTCTTCGTGCTTGGCGTACGCGTCCGGGTATGCGCTGATCTGGACTCGCTGCGCGACCACCGTCAGTGGTCGTTGTTGCCAGCTCCCCACCTTCACGAGCTTCTCGTAGAACTTGCGGGCTGCGTACGCGGGGTTCAACCGCTCGGCGACGGTGCCCCAACCCGGGCGCTGCTGGAACAGGCCCAGCGAGTCGTGGTCCGCGCCAACGCCCTCGTGTGGCAGGGCCAGGGATTCGGGTACGCCGCTGTTGGCGAGGTTGCGCAGGGCGGACTCCTGCATCGCGGTGGCGAGGGCGACGACCCAGCCTCGCGAAGGCACGCCCATGTCCTGGCCGACCTTGATGATGATCGCGGCATTCCGGACCTGTGTGTCGCCGTACTGGGCGAATCGCGGCAGCTTGCCCCCGATGTTCACCGCTCGGACCGGCCCGCACTCCATGCCTGCCATGGTGTCGCCGTTCTCGGCGTCGTCGCCTCCGAGCCCGGTGAGGAAGAACGCCGCAGTGCCGCCGGTGCAGCAGAGCAGAAGCAGCACCCCGGTGAGCACCGCGGCAACTACCCCGCGCCGGAGGGGGCCGCGGCGGGTCTTGACGTTACCAACGTCGCTCATGGCCGCTCCCAGTCCAGAACGTCGACCAGCCAACCGCCATCGGAGGTGACCAGCTCCAACCGGAGCCCGCCGGCATCAAGGGGTAGCAACATCTCGACGAACGTCTCGGTCCGCTCTCGCATGGTTGGAGGACCGGTGACCTTCTCGGCCGGCACGCTCTCGGGCTCGGCGCCGGTCAACTTCTCCCTCAGCGCCGGCGTGGAAAGTGGCCGCAGACCAGCCTGCCACTCTTCGGTGGTCATCCCGGGGCTGCCCAGCCACGCCTTGGCGAAGCGATCGGCGGTCTGTTCGGGCGTGCGGGCGCCGGGCGACGTCACGGGTGACGGCGGAGCCGCGCTGTTGAGCAGGCCGTCGTCGCCGGCCGTCGGGTCCACCGTGATGATCGGCCCATCCGGACGGCTACTCAATCCGTCAGCCGAGTCACCCGGGCTGGAGATCAGCCTGGCCGCCCCGAGCACACCGACGACCACCACCCCGATCACGAGTGCAACGCCCAGCCGGGACCGCAACGCCCGGGTGAAGAGGAATTCCAGCGCCCGTCGCATCGCCGTCACCTCGCCTCTGAGCGCACCCGAGGTCCGGTGCGATCCGGAACACGTTCGGTGGAGCCTGGGCGGTAGACCACGAAGGACGGGTTTTCAGCCGGAACATCTGGCTCGGTCCAGGTCGCCGGCTGTCGACGGCGGGGCTGCGGGGCGGTTGGGCGGGTCCGACCTTTGCCCTCCTCCGACGGCGCCTCGTCGGGCCGCTCTCGGCCGTCGGGGCGCACCGTGTCTGCGCGTCGGTCCTCGGCCGCAGCCGTCGGCACCGGGGCCGGGTCCTCCCGCCGCGCCTCCGGGCGCAGTCGGGTCTGTTCCGCGTCGGGTGACCGTCGACGTCCGCCCACCGGCTCGGCGGTGCCGCCCGGCTCGGCTACGTCCAGCCGAGCGGCGGTCCGCATGTCGCGGAAGAACCGGCGGTGCCAGGATCCGGCCGAACTGACCGCTTCGCTGCTGTCCTTGCCGCCGAGTTGCGTGATCCTCCGGTACGGCCGCAGCAGCAGCCACCCGACCACCCCGCAGAGCCAGACCAGCACCACCTGCAGCCAACCCGGCATGGTGGGAGTGCTCATGATCAGGTCGACGGCGAACAGGTAGATGGCTGCCCCGGTGCCGAAGATGGCGATGTTGAACAGCGCGGCGACCACGGCGTTCGCCAATCGCCGCAGGCCGGCGCTGGCCGGTCGAAGCAAACCGATGGTGCCCAGGATTGGTGCCGCAATCACCGCCCACCGGAAGATCAGGAAACCCAGCAGTACCAGTAGCGACGCGGTCAGGTCGAACATCGCGAAAAGTAGAGCCGCGAGCACGGCGATGAAACCTGCGCCCACTCGATCCATATCGCGTATGCCCTGGAGGTATTCGTACGCCTCTGGGTCCTCGGTCTTAATCTGCTGGGCCACCCGCGCCCACTGCTGCTGCTTCGCCTTGATCGTCGCTGGTCGAGTAGCCGGGTTGGCGCGTAGCTTCTCCGCCTCCTCCCAGGAGAGCGCCTTGGCGTCGTAGAGCGCCGGACCGTACTTACGAGCGGTCTCACTGTCGGCCGAGCCGAGCACTCCGCGGAGCCAATTCCGATACAGCATTGTCTCGGTAGCGGTGTCGCTGGCGCGGACGGCAGGGGTTCGAAGATCCTTGCAGCGGTCAGGGTCGATGCACCGCCCAGGGTCCGGCTCCTTTGCCTGCGGCCCAACGGCGTCATGCACCACTCCCAGGCCGGTCACAAGTGCGCCGTCGGCGATATTCGCTGACTTGACCGGCCACGCGGCCAACGCCGTGACCGCGACCATCACCAGCAGTGCCCAGCCCGCGGTGGTCATCGCGTTGCTCATGTCTGATTGTCGGGACCGCCAGAGCAGATAGAGTCCTACGACACACAGGGTGACGATTCCGAAGACGCTGAAAACCTTCTGGTACACGGCTTTGGTCGCCTGTTCGACAAGCGGGTCAGCCCATCCCCACATCGAACCGGGGTCCCAGGCGCGCTCCCTGAGCGCATTTGATGCACCGATGATCGCCGTTGCGGCCATGAACTCGCCATTGGCGATTGTCGTGGTGAACTTGTAGTCCGGATGAAGCACGCTCGAGGCGCAACCACCGTCGATGTCATAGGTGTTATAGCTGTAGCCGCCGTAGCCATAGAGGCTGTACCGACCAGCTACTCCATTCGCGGCCTCCGTCGGTGGCGCGGCGGCGAACCAGCCGGCAAGCCCGGAGTCCGGCGTACCCGGGGTTGGTGCGTTGCGGCAAGTGACTTGGTCTTCACTGATCGCCTGCAGCTTTGCCACGCAGGCGCGGAAGTCGGCTTGCCATTCGGCGGTCGTGCAGAGGTCGGCGCGGGCCTGGGCGGTGGGCGGTGCGGCGGCTGCGGCCTCCGCGCCGATCAGCGGCCAGGTGAGGGTGGCCCCGGCCAGTACGCCAAGGGCGAGCAGGAACGACGCGGTCCTTGCCCAGGCCCTAGCCATGTCACGCCTCCAGATCCGGCAGGGGGATGCTCGGCAGGACTCCGGCCGCCGCGGCGATCGCGGCTGGCGTCGTGTCGAGGTGGTCCAGCAGCCCTTCGACGTACGAGACGTCGACGCGGACCTTCTGCACCCGCCCGTCGACGTCGCGCATCACGAACTCGCGGAAGCCGAGTCGGCTGGACGAGCTGGCGTCGGCGGCGGAGAGCGAGGCGAGGGTGGCCTCGTACCCGTCGTTGACCGGCACCCGCAGCAGTCGTAGCGCTTCGGAGGCGATCTCGGCGTCCTCGGCGATGCGGCCGACGAAGACGGTGGAGACGAGGTTCTGCACGTCGAGGCCGAGGATGTCGCGGGGGTTCTGGGAGGCGACCAGTGCGGCCAGGTTCCACTTGCGGGAGTCGCGGGCGAGTCGGACCAGGAAGGAACGCCCGGACCGCCAGCCTTCCATGAAGTGCGCCTCGTCGAGGCCGACGAGTTTGCGGGATGACATCGAGCCGCCGTAGCAGCGCCGGACGGCGAGCCGGTGCGCGGTGTGCAGCATCGGCAGGGCCAGTGCCTCCTCGGCTGACCAGTACTCGCGTTCGATCTTGAGGTCGGGCAACCGCAGCCCGGCCATGGTGATCACGGTGAGTGCCGCGTCGGCACCGAGCAGCCCTTCCGGCGGTCGGCCGAAGAAGAGCATGGCCAGTGGCATCTCGGCGGTGTCCAGCAGGAGGTTGGCCAGTTCCTTGCCGGCGTCGTCGTCGAGCCGCCCGAGGCAGCTCACCACGTCGTCCAGGGTGGAGGTCTCCTCGGCGGGGACCTGGCGGACCGCGTGTCGGAAGAGGGTGGCGGTCGACGCCTCCCTGGCCACCTGCGGTGGAACGAGCATCATGCAGATGTCCTGGACCAGCATCCGCCGCTCGGCTCGGGCATTGGAGACGGCGATCTCGAACTCTCGGTCACCGGCGGCCCCGCTGCCGAACTCGGAGCGCAGCGGCGTCGGGATGAGCGAGTAGGGCGCCAGGGTGCCGTGTTCCGAGCCGGTCAGGTTCAACACCCGGGAGTACGGCCGCAGCTCGGGCATCGCGCAGAGGCGGGCCAGTGGGCCGGACGGGTCGAGCAGGGTCACCTGGACACCTCGGCGGGCGGCCAGGTAGCCCAGGGCGCCGAGCAGGGTGGACTTGCCGCCGCCTGGCTCGGCGACGAAGACCGCGAGCCCGGAGCGTTCCCGGACCTCCATGGGGAAGTGCAGGTCGAGGAAGACCGGGCGGCGGCAGGTGCCGGCGGTACGGCCGATCAGGTCGCCCCGCCGGTCGCCCACGTTGGACGCGGCCTGGGGGAGCGCGGCGGCGAGCAGCGGCACCGGCATGCGACGCACGTAGCCGGTGTTGGCGATCGGTTCGCCGGGGATGAACTCGCGGGCCAGCCAGTCCTGGTTCTTCGGGTGCTGCAGCGAGATGCGCAGCTCCCGGGAGTAGAGCTGGATGAGCCGGCGGGCCCGCTCCAGGCATTCCTCCCTGGTCCGGCCGCCGACCGCGATCCGGTGCCAGCCGTGCGCGCGGGCCGAGTCGACCGGGAGGCCGGTGGTCATCTCGTCGCCGATCACCAGGGCGCGCTTGGCCAGTCGTTCCAGCTCCGGGGGTGCGTCGATGCCGTGTTCGGCGTAGTCGAGCTGTTGCGAGCGGATCATCCGCAGCCGGTGTTCCAGGTTACGGAAGGAGTCGCCGGAGCCGAGGATGTCGACGCGGGTGGAGATCTCCATCGGCCAGGGCAGCCGCTCGTGGAAGTGCAGCCACGGCTCGTGTCGTTCGGGGATCTCCAGCGGCTCCATCCGGCCGACCGCGAGCACGGCCACGTGCCGCTCCTCGCCGGTCATCCGGTTGACCAGCTTGACCGTCGAGCCGTACGGGGTGCGGTAGCGCTCGACCTGTTCGGTCATGGCCAGCAGGTCGCCGCGCTCCCAGCGCCCGTCGGTGACGGGGGAGAGGGTGCTCGGCGGCGACATGCACAGCGCCACCGAGCGGTAGAGCAGCCATTCCAGCTCCTGGGCGGTGACCCGTCGGCCGCGCATGCCGAATGCCCCGAGCACCTCGTCGAACTGTTCGACGGTGCGGCCGAGCTTACGGCGCTCGCCGTCGGCGGTGCCTCGCCCGAAGGTGCGCAGCAGCCGCTCGGTGAGTGAGTCGCCGAGGGAACGCCGGGCGAAGGTGACACCGAGGTAGGTCTGACCCTCGGCGTGGTTGACCGCCATCAGGTGGCGTTGGGCGGCGACCAGGTGGTCGGCCCAGCCGGTGGTGCCGGGGACGTCGGGCAGCGGTGCCGAGGTGTGGGTGTCGATGGTGCGAGCCCACTCGTCGGCGGGGAACGGCCGGGTGGTGCGGCGTAGGTGCAGTCGGAAGCCGGCCAGGCCGGCGTACTGCTCGGAGATGGCCGACAGCAGCGCCTCACGTTCGGCGTCCGGCCGGAACGCCCAGCGGACCTCGGGAAGCCAGTACCAGGCGGTGACGGTGTTCGGGGTGAAGGTGAGGTGGCCGGCGATCTCGGTGATGGCCAGCTCGACCGACGGATCCCGATCCCCGAACTTGATCTTCGGAGCGCGTACCCGGGTCGGTTTGATCGGCCGGTCCGGTCGACTCGTTGCGCGTTGCCGGGGTGCGGCGACCTCCTTGCCGGTGCTCCGGGGTCGGTCCGGCTCGGTCGTCCGCCGCGCCGTGCGCTCGAGAGCTGGCCGATCCGCAGATGTGATCATGGCCGGCTGCTCCGGCGGAGCCGTGGACCGGCTGGCGGCGGCCGTCGGCTGGGGCTGCGCTTGCGCCGCCGGTCGGGCCGCGGGCGTCGCTGAGGAGCGGCCACCCGGCGCGGTGCTGGCGGGTCGGCGGGCGGGGCCGGCGGTCGCGGACGGGTCGGGCTCATCGGACGGACGCAGCAGGGGCCGTCGATCGCCAGCCTGGTGCGGCACCCGGGACTCGCTGGCCGGGTGGCCGCCGCCGTGCCGTGGCTCGACGGGTCGGCCGTTGCCGCCTGGCTGGTCGGCGGGCGTCCACGGTGGCTCCAGTTCGGGGACCGCGCGAGCGGGTGCCGGGCTGGCGGTTGGTGGCGGCTGGTGCGGGATCGCCGGTTGCTCGCGGGTGCTCGGGCCGGCGGTGACGGCCCGAGCCGTGCCGGGTCGCCCTCCGCCGCCGAAGAGGTCCAGGAAGGGGGAGTCGATGTCGGCGTTCTCGCCGGCCGACACCGCGGTGGGCTCGGCCGGTGGCGTCCGGCGGGGAACCGGCCGGGGTGCCTGGAACACGCCGACGGCGCCGTGGCCGGGTGACGTCACCAGCGCGGGGTCGAGGGCCGCCTCGTCCTCGTCCTCCGTGTAGTCGAACGAGTGCGCACGGTGACCAACTGGTGCGCCCGGGCGGCCGGCCGGGGAGCCCGGCGTGGAGGAGCGGCTCATGCGATCGCCTCGGCGGCTGTCGGCAGACCCAGGTCCGCGTCCTGCGACGGGCCGTTCGACATACGTCCGGTCATGCCAGTTCCTCCCGAATCCTGATCCGGCTGCCGACCAGGCGCGGATCGCGCTGCTCGACCGCCGGCTCCCGGGTGCGTCGCCAGTCGGTCAGCGCGGTGCGGATGACCACCCGCGCCGGCCGATCGGGGTCGACGTGCCGGAAGATGAACGACGTGGTCACGATGGCGAGCGCGATCTCCCAGGCGGGGAAGAGCTCGACCGTCAACGTGAACAGCCAGTGGATGAACATATAGAGGGGGACCAGCAGCATGAAGAGCCCGTACTGGGCGTAGGGCAGGTGGACCGGAAGGGTGTAACCGGGCGGCCCGAGGTAGACCAGGCGGGCCCGGTAGATGTCGTCGTCGGTGCGGAGCCGCATCTGGTGAACGCGCCTATTCGAAGATCAGGTCGATCAGGTAATCGCCGACGAAGAAGAGTGTTGCCGCGCCCGCTATGAAGGCGAGCCCGACGATGGCGATCGCGGAGCTGGTCAGCACCTTGGAGATCTCGCCTCGGCTGGCACGGCCGATGAAGATGACGCCCAGGACGGCGAGCAGGATCGGCGCGATCTTGCTGGCGAAGAAGGTGACGACACCGTTGGTGTCGATCCCCTTCGGTGCCGGCTCCGCGAGTGGAGCCGACGCCAGGGTGGAGAGCGCGTGGGCGACGCCGGACGACGCCGTCTCCATGAGCTCGTAGGCGATCACTGGAACCTCCCCATAGCGCGGCCGGCGGTGCCGCGGCGGTGCAATAGGCAAGCCTGGCGGGAAAAGTGCTCCACAGGGCATGGCGTTCTTGACCCTGTGTTCGTTACTCACCACGGAGGGTGGCGAGGTTTGGACGGATTTCCCCCGCTTCGGCCCTCCCTCCAAGCTTCGCCATCTCAATGCTGGCCAATTCCAAAGCGTACGGGCCGCCCCGGATTGCGACAAGCCGCGAAGGGACTGCCGGATACTGCCCGGATGACCGATCGTACACCTGTTCTAATCGGCACGTCAGGGGTGGTGGTGCGGAGCCCACCCGGGCCGCCGGGTGCCGTCGCCGCGACCGGTACCGTCTAGTCGTGACCGATCTGGTGCGGGCTTCGGGCCCGGTGGTGATGGGCGTCCTCAACGTCACACCGGACTCCTTCTCCGACGGCGGACGGTACGCCGACCTGGACGCCGCCGTCGGACACGGCGTCCGTCTACGGGACGCCGGAGCGCACCTGGTCGACATCGGTGGCGAGTCGACCCGTCCGGGCGCGGCGCGGATCGACGCCCAGACCGAGGCCGAGCGGGTGTTGCCGGTCATTCGCGAGCTGACCGCCGCCGGGGTGGCGGTCAGCGTCGACACCAGCCGTGCGCGGGTCGCGGAGGCCGCCCTGGCCGCCGGCGCAACGGTGGTCAACGACGTCTCCGGTGGTCTGGCCGACCCGGACATGGCCCGGGTGGTCCGCGACGCGGGCTGCCCCTGGGTGCTGATGCACTGGCGCGGGCACTCCCGTGCGATGCGCGATCTGGCCACCTACACGGACGTGGTGGCCGACGTGCGGGCCGAACTGTCCCAACGGATCGACACGGCGCTGGCCGCCGGGGTGGCCGCCGACCGCCTCGTCGTCGACCCCGGGCTCGGCTTCGCCAAGACGGCCGCGCACAACTGGGAGCTCAGCGCCCGCCTGCCGGAGTTGCTCGATCTCGGCTACCCGCTGCTCTTCGGGGCGAGCCGCAAGTCGTACCTCGGTGGGTTGCTCGCCGCCGCGGACGGCACGCCGCGACCGACCGCCCAGCGGGAGGCGGCCACCGTGGCCACCAGTGTGCTGGCGATCGCCGCGGGAGCCTGGGGCGTCCGCGTGCACGACGTGCGGGCCACCGCCGACGCGCTGGCCGTCTGGGCGGCGACCGGCAGCCCCCGCCTGGCCGTGCCGCCGCACGACAGGAAGCTGACGCAAAACGATCACGAGCATGGGGTACGGCGATGACGACGGACCGGATCCAGCTGACCGGCCTGCGGGCGCGCGGCCGGCACGGGGTGTACGACTTCGAACGCGCTCAGGGGCAGGACTTCGTGGTAGACGCCGTCCTGGAGTTGGACCTCGGCCCGGCCGCCGCCAGTGACGACGTTGCCGCCACGGTGCACTACGGCGAGCTGGCCGAGCGCCTGGTCGCGGTGGTGACCGGCGAGCCGGTCAACCTGATCGAGACCCTGGCGGACCGGCTCCTCGCGGTCTGCCTGGCGGACGTTCGGGTCGACGCCGCGACGGTCACCGTGCACAAGCCGGAGGCGCCGGTGCCGCACACCTTCACCGATGTGGCCGTCACCATGACCCGGAGGCGTAACCGGTGACCCGGGCGGTTCTCTCGCTCGGCAGCAACCTGGGCGACCGCCTGGAGCACCTGCGTACGGCCGTCGCCACCCTCGGCGACACGGTGCTCGTGCTCTCCGGGGTGTACGAGACTCCACCGTGGGGCGACACCGATCAGCCCGCGTACCTCAACGCGGTGGTGCTCGTGCAGGACGCGAGCGCGACCCCGCGCGACTGGCTGGAGCGGGCCCGCGACGCGGAGCGCGCGGCCGGACGGGTCCGTGACCCGCAGCGGCGGTTCGGGCCGCGCACCCTCGACGTGGACGTGATCGCGGTCTGGGGCGACGACGACGAGCCGGTGCTCAGCGACGAGGAGGAGTTGACCCTGCCGCATCCCCGGGCGCACCTGCGGGCCTTCGTGCTGCGCCCGTGGATCGACATCCAGCCGTACGGTCGGCTGCCCGGTCACGGCTGGCTGACCGACCTGCTGACCACCGGCCCTGCCGCGGACGGGGCGTTGGAACTGCGTCCCCGGCCGGAGTTGGCGTTAGAGTCGACGGCATGACCGAGCGGAACCGGCCGGCATGACGCAGGCGAAGCCCCCACCCCGCGGGTCGGGCCCGGACGGGTCGCGGATGGGCCCCACCCGGATCTCGACCCTGGTCGTGGCCGGCCTGGCTGCGGCGGCGGTGGCCTGGCTGCTGATCAGCACCCTCTACTACAGCGGGATTCCCCGGCTGCCCTGGCTGCCGGTGGTGACGCTGGCCGGGCTCGCCGTGCTGGAGGCGTACGCCGCGATCAACACCCGGGGCCGGATCGAGCGCAAACCGGGTCGGGAGCCGGTCAACCCGCTGCTGGTCGCCCGCTTCGTGGTGCTGGCCAAGGCGTCGGCGCTGGCCGCCGCGATCTTCGCGGGCTTCTACGCGGGGCTCACCGGCTGGCTCTTCGTGGAGACCACCCGCGCCGCCCTGGACGATCGACCGGCCGCCGGTGGAGGCCTGCTCGCCTCACTGGCCCTGGTCGGCGCCGCGCTCTGGTTGGAGCGCTCCTGCCGGGTGCCGGAACGCCCGGACGACGAGCGCGAGCAGGACCCCCGGGAGAGCCGCCCCGGCCAGCGCTGAGCAGGGGGTTACGCCCGGCTGCGGTCGCGGGTACGGTGCCTTGCGATCGGGGAGCAAGGGCCGCCCAGGGTCCGTCCGTGCGCCGGACTGGGGACGGCCGGCCACTGGGGAGGCGGCGTCATGGGTTACGAAGAAGCGGGCCGGGACCGGTCGGCCGAACCCTCGTCCGGGGTGCCGGCCGCCGTCCTGGACAACGTCTTCGACGATCCCACCCACGGTGAGCCCGGTCGGGATCGAATCGGCGTACACCTGGGGTGGGAGCTGCTGCTGCTGGCCGGGCTGGCCGCCGTGAGCTGGCTGCTCTGGCGGGAGGACCCGGCCGCCGTGCGCGACGGCAACCTGCGCACGCTGCTGATCGACGCGGTCGGGCTGGGGTTGCTCGCAGTGGCCGCAGGGCTGAGCCTGCGGACGGCCGCGCCGAACCTGGCCGTCGGTCCGGTCGCGGTGGCCGCCGCCCTGCACTACGCCGAGCAGGGTGACCGGGGCCTGACGGCGTCGCTCGGCCCGGCCGTGGCGGTCGCCGCGGTGGGCGGGCTGGCGCTGGCGCTGGCCGTGGTGGTGCTGCACGTGCCCGGCTGGGCGGCCAGCCTGGCCGGTGCCGCCGCCGTGGTGGTGTTCATCGAACGCCGATCGGCGCCCGTGCTGGTGCAGGGCGACTACGACCCCAGCGGCAGCGCCGGTTACCTGTTCGCCGGGTTCGCCGCGGTGGCCGTCCTGGGTGGGCTGTTCGGCGCGATCCGGGCGATCCGCCGGCTCGTCGGCCGATACCGACCGATCGCCGACCCGGCCCGTCGGCGGGGCGCGGTGGCCGCCGCGGTGACCGCCGCCGCGCTCGTCGTCTCCACGGTGCTGGCCGCACTGGCCGGCGTGCTGCTCGCCGCCAACGACCCCGGGCCGGTAGCGCCCACCTCGGGCCTGGACTGGACGGTGCTGGCCATCGGCGTGGCCCTGCTCGCCGGCACCAGCGCGTACGGCCGCCGCGGCGGCGTGTTCGGCACGCTGTTGGCGGTCGGCCTGGTCACCGTCTTCCAGGTGTACGCGCCGGAGCGCGGCTGGACGCTGAGCAACTGGGTGATCGGTGGGGCCGCGCTCGGCGTCGGGCTGCTGGCCACCCGGCTGGTCGAGACGCTCGGGCGGCCCCGACCGGGCAGGCCTGAGCGGCCCGAGCCGGTCAGCGACGGCACGATCAGCTCGGGCTGGACCACACCGCAGCCGCAGTCCGTCGACAACTGGCCTCCCACGCTGCCGACCCAGGCCGCACCGCAGCCGATCGACCCGTGGCGGGATCCGCGGTGGGAGGACGGCCCGCGCCGGTGGGACACCGACGAGCGGTGAGCCGCGCCGCGTCCGCCGAGCCGGAGCTGATCTCGACCGTTAGGCTCGGCGACATGACCGACTCACCTGCCGCCACCCCGGGCGGAACCACGTTCGAGGAGCTTGACGCGCTGTCCACCGAGGAGTTGCGGGAGCGGGCGTTCGCCCGAGCCCGGGACCATCGGGACGTGGGCTTCTTCTGGTCGGTGCTCCGCCACCTGCCGAACGCGGACGAGGCAACGGTGCTGGATGGCGCCCCGAACTCGATCGGCCCGACGATCGACGAGGCCAACGCGCTGTGGCGGGAGCTGACCGGTCACGGCTACGAGGAGTCGGCGCCGCTGCTGCGGGCCGCCTTCATCGACTACCTGATGAAGCACTGAGCCGCTCGGGGCAGCCCAGGTCCGCCCGAGCCACCGGTTCGGGGCCTGGGCGCATCGCGTCGTTCGTCCACCGTTCCGGCCCGGTCAGCCGCTACGGCACGGCCGCCGGCACCGGCGCGCTCGCCGTGCTGCTGCTGGTCGGCATCTGCGGGAGTCCGGCGTACACCGGCTGGGCCGTCACCCTGACCGACCCGGAGTCGGCCGGGGCCTTCTACGCCCGCCTGCTCGCCTGGCCGGCCTGGCGGCTCGACGCGGACGGGCAGGCCGGCGGGTTGTTCGCCGCCGACCTGCGAGCCGTGCTGCTGGTGGTCCTCGCGGTGGCGCTGCTCTACCTGTTGCCCGCCGCCCAGGTCGCCCGGGTGCCCGGCCCGGTCAGCCAGTTCTTCTCCGGCTGGGCCGCGTACGTGCTGGCTGGCGGGCTGGCCGGGGTGTTGGCGGCGCTGCTCGGCCCGACACCGTCACTGCTGGGGGCCCTTCAGGACGCCAGCGCCGGCGCCGGCTACGGCTTCCTGACCGGGTGGATCATCGGCATCGCCAGCCTCGGCCATCGCGCCTGACCCCACGTCGGAGGTCGCGCCTGACCCACCTCGGCCGACGCGCCTGACCGCACCGTGGTGGGGCCAGGCGCGACGGTCGTGCGTGCGCCGGGGTCAGCTGTTCGGGCGGCCGAGGTCGAGGAGGCGCTGCCGGCTGAGCGCGCCCACCGGCCGGCCGGCGTCGGTCACGAGGAGCCGGTCCTGGCCCGAGGTGAGCAGGACCGCCAACGCGTCGTACGCCGAGGCGTCCACGGCGACGGTGGGCAGGTCCGGTGCGGCGTCCTCGGGCACCGGCTCCAGCGCCTCCCGGTCGAGCGGGGTGACCGCCAACCGGCGGATGCCCCGGTCGGCGCCGACGAACTCGCGTACGAACGCGGTGGCGGGTGCGCCGAGCAGCGCGGCGGGGGTGTCGTACTGCTCCAGGTGCCCGCCCTCGGAGAGGACGGCGATCCGGTCACCGAGTCGGACCGCCTCGTCGAGGTCGTGGGTGACCAGCACGATCGTCTTGCGTACCTCGGCCTGGAGGCGCAGGAACTCTTCCTGGAGGCGGGCCCGGACGATCGGGTCGACGGCCGAGAACGGCTCGTCCATCAACAGCACCACCGGGTCGGCGGCGAGCGCCCGGGCCACCCCGACCCGCTGCCGCTGGCCACCCGACAGCTCGTGCGGGTAGCGACCGCCGAACTCGGCCGGGTCCAGCCCGACCAGGTCGAGCAGTTCGTCGACCCGGGCCCGGGTCTGGCCCTTGGGCCAGCGGAGCAGGCCCGGCACGGTGGCCACGTTGGCCCGCACGGTCTGGTGTGGAAAGAGGCCGACGTTCTGAATCACGTATCCGATGCGACGGCGCAGTCGCACCGGGTCGACGTTCGTGACGTCCTCGTCGCCGAGCGTGATGCGACCGGCGGTCGGTTCGATGAGGCGATTGATCATCCGCAGCACCGTCGACTTGCCGCAGCCGGACGGGCCGATCAGCACCACCAACTCGCCGGCCCGAACCTCCAGGCTGAGGTCCCGGACAGCTTCGGTGCCATTCGGGTAGCGCTTCTGGATGCCCTCCAGGGAGATCGACGCCGCGCGAGGGGATTGGGCCACGCCGGCAGCCTCCGGGGTAACGTCCACGTATGTCCTTCCGCCTGAGCTACCGGGCCGACCCGGGTAACCCCTGGTTCTCCTGGCAGTACGTGCGGGACAACTCTGACACGATCCTCGCCGCGGTGCGCGAACACGCCTCCCTCACCGGGCGAGCGGTGTTGATCGCGGTGCTGATCGCCCTGCCGTTGTCCGTGCTGGCGTACTGGGTCCGTCCGCTCGCCGGTCCGATCCTCGCTGTCAGCGGGGTGGTCTACACCATTCCGTCGTTGGCGCTCTTCGCGTTCATCGCCCCCTACCTGGGCACCGGTGCGACCACGGTGCTGGTCGGGCTGGTCCTCTACGCGCTGCTGCTGATCGTGCGCAACGTGGTGGCCGGCCTCAACCAGGTGCCCCCGGAGGTTCGCGAGGCCGCCGAGGGCATGGGTTACGGCCGCTGGAGGCGGCTGTTCCGGATCGACCTCCCGCTGGCGTTGCCGGGCATCGTGACCGGCGTACGGCTGGCGACCGTCTCGACGGTGGCGTTGGTCACGGTCGGGGTGCTGGTCGGGCACGGCGGGCTCGGGCAGCTCATCTTCGCGGGCTTCCAGAACAACCTCTACAAGGCCGAGATCATGACGGCCGCACTGCTCTGCGTGGCGCTCGCGGTCGTGCTCGACCTGTTGCTCATCCTGGTCGCCCGACTGGTGACCCCCTGGTCCACCCGGAGGGCACGGTGACCGTCGCGGAGAACCCGATCGGTCAGGCCGTCACCTGGATCAACGACCCACTGAACTGGACCAACCCCGGTGGCATGTTGGACCGGCTCGGCGAGCACCTGACGATCTCCGCCCTGGCCGTGGCGCTCGGCTGCCTGGTGGCCTGGCCGCTCGGGCTCTGGTTGGGGCACCTCGGTCGAGGTGGTGGCCTCGTGGTGCTGATCTCCAATGCCACCCTGGCCATCCCCACTCTGGCGTTGCTGACCATCCTCCCGGTGGTCTTCGCCAGCGGCTTCGGGAAGACACCGGTCGTGGTGGCGCTCGCCGTCTTCGCCGTGCCACCGCTGCTGGCCAACGCGTACACCGGGGTGCGGCAGGTGGACCCGGAGGCCCGCGACGCGGCCCGGGGGATGGGCCTGTCCGGCGGGCAGCTGTTGCGCCGGGTGGAGTTGCCGCTCGCGGTGCCCTATCTGGCGGCCGGCTTCCGCACCGCGGCGGTCCAGGTGATCGCGACCGCGGCGCTGGCCTCCTTCGTCAACGGCGGCGGCCTGGGCCAGATCATCCGGACCGGCTTCGGCATCGGTATCGCGGCCGGCGGTGGGCAGATCCTCGCCGGTGGTGTGCTGGTGGCCGGGCTCGCGCTGCTGGCCGAGGCGGTCCTCGGCGGCGTCGAACGGCTGGTCACCCCCAAGCCGCTGCGGCGTGGGCGGCAGCGCCTCGGGCGACCCCGGGCCGCCGACGCCACCGGGAGCGCCTGACCCGTCCGGGTGAGCCCGCGTCGAGCTGGCGACCCACAGCCGTCAGTTCGGTGACGATGGGGTGACGAAGTCCATCTCAAGTTGTCGGTCGGTTCCGGAGCATGTTGGGTGGACATTCGCGGGCGGCCGACAGTCAGGATCGCCCGTCGGACACGCGGCCGGCCCGGGACGGGCCGCGCCGGGACACGGAAGGCGGGCACATGCGCGCACGTACACGTCTGGCGATCGGGGCGGTCAGCGCCGTCGCCGGGGCAGCACTGCTCACCGGCTGCGGTGACGCCGGCTCGTCCGGCACCGACGCACCCCAGACGAGCGCCTCCGGCGCCGGGTGCGCCCCGGTCGCCGGCCAGCAGCTGATCGCTCTGCAGGACGACAAGAAGCTCCAGAACTCCGACAACGTCATTCCCGCGGTCAACAGCAAGGCGGCCAACCCGCAGCTGATCGCCGCACTGGACAAGGTCTCCGCCGCCCTCGACACCCCGAAGCTGATCCAGCTCAACAAGGCCGTCAACGAGGACCGCAAGACCCCCAAGGTGGCGGCGGAGGAGTTCGCCAGCGCGAACAACCTCACCGCGGGCATCGCGAAGGGCCCGGGTGGCGACATCACCGTGGGCGCCGGCAACTTCGCCGAGAGCCAGATCCTGGGCGAGCTGTACCGGATCGCGCTCGGCGCCGCCGGCTACCAGGTCAAGGTGCAGCAGATCGGCAACCGGGAGCTCTACGCGCCGGCTCTGGAGAAGGGCGAGATCCAGGTCGTCCCGGAGTACGCGGCGACGATGGCCGAGTTCCTCAACACCAAGGCCAACGGTCCGAACGCCCAGCCGATCTCCTCGCCGGACGTCAACACGACGGTGACCGCGTTGAAGACCGAGGGCGACAAGGCGGGCCTCACCTTCGGCACCCCGGCCGCCGCGCAGGACCAGAACGCCTTCGCGGTGACCCAGGCCTTCGCCGACAAGTACGGCGTGCGGACCCTCTCCGAGTTGGCGGCGAAGTGCTCCGGCAGCGCGACGGTGCTGGGTGGCCCGCCGGAGTGCGAGCAGCGTCCGTTCTGCAAGCCGGGCCTGGAGAAGACCTACGGCCTGTCGGTCGGCAAGTTCTCCTCCCTGGACCAGGGTGGGCCGCTGACCAAGAGCGGGCTCCGCGACGGCTCGATCAGCGTGGGTCTGATCTTCTCCTCGGACGGCGCCTTCGCCACCAGCTGAGCCCTTTCCGTACGTGTCGAGGACGCCCCCGCCCGACCGGGCGGGGGCGTCCTCGCGTCCCGGGGACCCCGTTCCCTCTGCCGGACATCGTCGGTAGGCTGCACATCCATGCCAGCCCCGGCCACCCCTGACGCCCGGCGTCAACCACCGCTGCTGACCATGCTCTTCTGGGCGGGCGTCGCTCTCGCGCCGGTGGCGGCGCTGATCCTGCTGGTGGCCGACGGCAATGCTCCGTTGCGTTTCGCCGCAGTGCTGGCCATCCTGGCGGTGGTGCTGATCGGCCTCTCCATCGCGCTGCGGCCCGACAACGAGGGCGCCTCGGCGAGGACCGACGAATTGCTGGACGAGATCGAGGAGCTGCGTCGGGAGTTGCGCGGCGAGATCGTGGCCGCCGCCCAGCGCGGTAACCAGGCACTGGACCAGGCGCAACGGGCCCAGGAGGGGATCACGGCGTTGCGCCGTCGTCTCGACGCCACTGGTGCCGCCCTCGCCGGTGCCGCCTCGGCCGTCGAGCCGGCCGGCGCCGGACGGGCTCGGGTGGCCGCCGTCGAGCCGCCGGTGGACGAACCGCCGGTGGCCCCTGACCGGGCCGACGCGCCGGCCGGCCGCGCCCGGGTTTCCGGCCCCGACGACGCACCCCGGTGGGGGCGCTCCGGGCAGCCGGACGACGACGAGCCGGCGTACGCCCGGGAGGCCGCCGAGCCGCCGGCCGCCTCCGGCAGGTACGGCGGGGAACGACCGGCCGCCACCGCGTACGGCTCAGCTCGCCCCCGGGAGCACGACCGCCCCGAGACGGCGCACCGCTCGGGTGGCGTGGTCCGGCACACCGAGACCGTGCACGTCACCACCCGGCACACGGTGGTGGACGGCGGTCCGGCCGAGCCGGCCGGGCGCTACGGCGGCGGGTACGCCGGCCAGTGGACCCCGCCCGCGCAGGAGTGGACCCGGGGCGGCGACGCCGATCAGCCTGCCCGCCCGGCTGGCCGGAGGAGCGAGCCGGAGCAGCACCCCCGAGCCGGGTACGGCGACGAGGCGGGCTGGACGGGCCGCCGCGACGAACCGGAGTGGACGGATCGGCGCGACGGGTATGCCCAGCCCGACGAGCCGGCCCCGGCGGGCCGGTCACACCGCAGCTCGGAGAGGCCGACGGCGGAATCCTGGGACAGCCCGGACGATCGGGGCTGGTCGGAGCAGCGCGACCGGGCGGGTGCCCCGGCGCCGCAGGCGGGGCCGCCGTTGCGGGCCGACGACACCGGCGAGTACTGGTCCCAGCTGCGGGCCGGTGACCGGTGGGCTGCCGTCCGCGACGACGAGAACGGTCGAGAGCTGCGCGTCGGCGAACGTCGGGCCGAGGTGCACGCCGACGCCACCGGCACCGAGTACCGGGTGGCCGACCGCTGGGCCGCCGTCCGCCACGAGGAGCCGCGCCGTCACGAGGACGCCGGACGCTACGAGGAGCCGCGCCGTCACGAGGACACCGGCCGCTACGAGGACGCCGGCCGGTACGGGGAGCCGCGTCGCCACGACGGTGGTCGGCGGGCCGAGCCGGGAAGGCCCGCGCTGCAGGTGGGCGGTGTGCCGGTGCCGGAGGAGTGGCGCCCACCGCGCCAACGCGGCCACCAGCCGGAACCTGCGCCGGAACGGACCGGCCGGCGGCGGGTCGACGAGCGTTACGGCTACCCGCCGCAGGACGACGTACCGCGTGCCGGGGGCGCGCCGCCCACCGACCGCTGGCGGTGACCGCTCAGGCGACTCGGGTCACTTGTCGATGTCGCCGACCACGAAGAACATCGAGCCGAGGATCGCGATCAGGTCGGGGACCAGGCAGCCGGGGAGCAGGGTGGCCAACGCCTGCACGTTCGCGTACGAGGCGGTGCGCAGCTTCAACCGCCACGGCGTCTTCTCACCCCGCGACACCAGGTAGTAGCCGTTGATGCCGAGCGGGTTCTCCGTCCAGGCGTACGTGTGCCCCTCCGGCGCCTTGAGCACCTTCGGCAGCCGGGTGTTGATCGGCCCGGTCAGCCGGTCCACCCGGTCGAGGCACTGCTCGGCGAGGTCCAGTGACGCGTACACCTGGTCGAGCAGCACCTCGAAGCGGGCGTGGCAGTCGCCGGCGGTCTTGGTGACCACCGGCACGTCCAGCTCGTCGTAGGCCAGGTAGGGGTCGTCGCGACGCAGGTCCAGGTCGAGCCCGGACGCGCGGGCCACCGGCCCGGACGCGCCGAACGCGGCGGCGTCCGCGGCGGACAGCACGCCCACGCCGACGGTGCGGGCCAGGAAGATCTCGTTACGCCGGATCAGGTGGTCCAGGTCGGGCAACCGGCGGCGTACCTCGCCGATCGCGGCGCGGGCCCGCCCGGTCCACCCGTACGGGACCTCTTCCTTGAGGCCACCCACCCGGTTGAACATGTAGTGGATCCGGCCACCGGAGACCTCCTCCATCACCGCCTGGATGGTCTCGCGTTCCCGGAAGGCGTAGAAGATCGGCGTGATCGCCCCGATCTCCAACGGGTACGAGCCGAGGAACATCAGGTGGTTCAGCACCCGGTTCAGCTCGGCGAGGGCCATTCGCAGCCAGGTGGCCCGCTCCGGCACCTCCATGCCCATCAGGCGTTCCACGGCGAGCACCACACCCAGCTCGTTGGAGAACGCCGAGAGCCAGTCGTGCCGGTTGGCCAGCACGATGATCTGCCGGTAGTCACGCACCTCGAAGAGCTTCTCCGCCCCCCGGTGCATGTAGCCGACGATCGGTTCGCAGGCGACCACCCGTTCGCCGTCGAGCACCAGTTTCAATCGCAGCACGCCGTGGGTGGAGGGGTGCTGCGGACCGATGTTCAGCACCATGTCGGTGCCGAGTTGCTGATCACCGGTGCCGGGGATCAGTCCGGCCCCGGTGCCGACGGTCAGTTCACGGAGGTCCCCGGCGTCGGTGGTCATGCCCGTCATCGTGCCACGGCCGGCCGGAGCGGGATGCCGACCGGCTGGCGCAGCCACCAGTGCCCGCCGAGCCCGGCCGGGTCGGTCAGCTCGGCCACCGTCGACGCGGCGGCCAGCGCCCGCACGTAGCCGACCGGGTCGGTGCCGGCCAGGCTGAGCGGTGGTCGCCCGCCGTCGGCCCCGAGCGCCCGCAGCGCCTCCCGCTGCAACACCAGGGAGTACGCGCACCGGGCGACCGCCGCACCGGCGGAGGCGACCGAGTCCATGGCCACGTGCGCGGTGACATCACTCGACCCGTCGGGCACCGGAGGCACCTGCCGCCCACCCCGGTACCCGGTCAACGTCCCGTCCACGGGTCGGTCGCCGATCAGGTGCCCGTAGTCCACCGCTACGGCCAGCCCTCGGCTGATCTTTCTCACCGCGTCGGCCCACGCCTCGTCCCTGCTTCTGCCGATCTCGGCCCGCCTCTGGTTGCCGTGGGGGGTTTCGGGGCAGCCCGGCCGGCTCCGGGCGGTCAGGCTTGATCCCTGCGCCGGCCGGGCTCCCCGGAAACCCTGACTCCCACGACCTCCGCCGCACCCTACGGGCCGTCGCTTGCCGC